>NZ_JBHMFT010000028.1:0-52544 GCF_051433195.1 Falsiroseomonas sp. E2-1-a20
TTACGCGCGGCGGTCGCGTTGAGGGTCCAGATGGCCTCGGCCATGAGCCTATTTTCTGTGGGAACGCGGGCATAGTCCGCTGCGGTCGCAGCTGCGACCGCAGCGGAATTGGCGTTCGTGGCTCGGATAATCGCCGCCCGCCGTTCGGTTTCTGCGTCAAAATCTCGTGCGGTGAGGACCGACGCCTGTGGCATGGTCCGCATTGCGGTAGCGGTCTCCGCGGGAATGCCGTCCACCATCCAGTGCGGAGGCAGGCGAGGAGATGTCGGCGCACCCGGCGCGATTTGTGGGGCTGGGGAAGCCGGAGTGCGCGGACGAGGTGCGGGACTATGTGCTGGCTTCGCAAATCCCCCAGTCGGCCGCTTGGTCCAGTTTCCCCAACTTTGAGGAGCGGTCGTGTTGGCAGCGACGCCCGGCGCAACTCCTCTATCTAGCGTAGATGAGGCGGAGCCTGCGGGTTGCGCGGATGTCTGTTCAGGGATTGGCGACGTGGCGGCTTTGTCGGTCGATGCGGGCGCTTCGACCGTAGCCTGCGTCGGCGCAGCGGGTGTGTTGCTGTTTGTTGAGCCTGTATTTGTTCCGCCGGCCGGATCATTGGTCGGTGCTGGCGACGCCGCGGCTTCGGCTGGTCGATCAGGGATGGCGCTCCCGGCCGCGACCTCTGGCGCAGGAACCGGCTTAGCGACGACCGCGGTGGTTGTCGGCGATGGCGGCTGCGCAGTGGCCGTGGCCTTCTGGGAGGCGGGCGGGTTCGTTGTGGACGGTGGTGCCGCGGGCGCGGCGACCGGGGCCGCAGGCGTCTGCGTGGTGGCCTGGGCCGGCGGAACCGAGGCCGGGGTTGCGGACAGGGGCGGGTTTCTGGGCACGGTCTTGGATTTTGGACGCTGCAGTGGACGGGGTTCTGGTTTGGCAGAGGGCGGGGCGGCGGGCGATTGCGTGGTGCCCTGGACCGGCAAAGCTGCGGCCGGGGTCGGGGCAGAGGGCGGGGCGGCGGTCGTTGTTGTCGTCGCTGGTTGTGGTTGCGCAGCGGCCGGCGCCGGCTGGTTGGCCGACGCATTGTGTGTGGATGATGGGTCAGCGTGCGCGGCGACCGGTACCGCGGGCGGTTGCGTGGTGCCCTGGGCCGGCAGAGCTGCGGCCGGGGTCGGGGCAGAGGGCGGGGCGGCGGCCGTTGTTGTCGTCGCTGGCTGTGGTTGCGCAGCGGCCGGCGCCGGCTGGTTGGCGGGGGAAACTGGTCCTGTGCCTGTGACGGGCCCCGGCTTGGTTCCGTCGCCCTTGGTGATGCCAGCGGATGCGATCGCTTCGACCACTGCTCGTTGACGCTCTGCGCCTGGCTGTGTGCTTTTGATGGCTGCCCCGGCGGCCCTGCAAACGGCCTCCACGTCCACGCTAAAATCGCGCGCGGTCAGGTAGGCTGTGACGAGCTCGGCGTCGGCGCCGACACCTCGTAGCGGCGTGTTGTTCACGGATTCTACAGCGACCGCCAGAAGCTTTGTTTTCGCAACATCGCGTGTGAGAGCGGCGGCCGCGACGGTGGCCGCCTCGCGGATCAACCGGCGGCCGTCCTCAGCGGTCGGGTCAGCCAAGGTGGCGCGGCCACCGATCAGCTGGAGGTCTGTCAGACAGATTTCAGCACAGGCCACCGGGGCGCCCCCCGGCCACGCTGCCGGCGGCTTGGCGCGCAGTGTTGCCTCGAGTTCTGTCAGGTGCGTCCGGTTGAATCGAGGAATGATCGAGGAGGGCGCCTCGACCGGGGCCAAGACGGGCGCGATGATAACCGGTGGCGCAGGCGGGGCTGCTGCCGGTGCTGGCGGTGGCGCCGCGACCGGCTCGCCTGGTTGTGCGGCGGGCTGCTCGATCGGCGGCGATACGGATGGTGTCGTGATCGACGTGGGGTCAGTGTGGACGTCGGAAGGCGGGTCCGCTGGGGTGGCGACGTCGGGGGTGGTCACTGCAGCCGGCGCGGCTTCGGGTGGCGGCGCTTCGACCTGTGCGCGTTCAGCGAGGATTCGGTCGTGTGCAGGCCGGCCATTGCTATCAAATCGCGCCTGGAGCCGGGCGAGTAGGGCCTGGTCTAGGCCGGCTAGGCGCTGCGGATCCAGACCGGCATCTACCAGCGCATCGAGAGCCCGGTTTGCGGTCCAGGCGCCACGGTTTGGTCCGCGTGTGGAGATTCGCTCCTGCATCGACGGATCGAGGGTGAGTACCGTTCGGACGGCGGTGTCGGCCCAGGTCGGATCGTCAATCGAAATGCGGCGTTCCACGTCGCGTGTCGTTGGTGGGGCGAGGATCCGCATGTCGGCCTGGGCGCGAGGTCGGACCTGGACGCGGGCGGTATCGGCCGGGAGGGTGTTGGCGGTGGCGCGGAGGGAAAGCACGACGCTTCGGGCGATGCGCTGTTCATGGGCGGCGCGGATGCGGTCGACGCGGGCGCTTTCAGAGCGCTGCGCAGCGGCGTCGAGCTGAGCGAGGGCCGCCTTAGGCGAGATGCTGGCGGACACCACCCGGCCGCGGGCAATAGCGCGGAGGCCCCGCTCCCGCTCCCTGGCGCTTCGTGCGACCGCGTCCCTTGCTTCCCTTTTTTGGCGTGCAGCGGCGCGGTTGGATGCGTCAGGGTCTGCCCGTCGGCGCCGGTCTGCTGCGGTAGGCAGGAGCAGGCCCTGAGTACGAGCAGTAATCCAAGCCATAATCTCGGCGTGTTCTGGTTCGTGCCCATTGTCGAGAAGGGCCGCCTCCCGGACGTCGTAGAGGGCGACCGCATCCCGCCGCGATCCGTCGGGGTTCTCCGTAACAAGGGGGAACAGCGTGACGATAGTCTCGCCCCGCTTCGTTTTTTTGTCGCCGATGGCGAGCTCCCAGCCCGCCTCGGCGAGAATGGTCTGAACGGCGTCGGGGTTTTTCCCGTCAAGGGATCGGCCCAGTTCTGCGAGTTGTTCAGCGCGGCGCGCCGCAGCGCTTGGTGGATATTTGGTTTGAATTTCGCGGGCGAGCTCGATCGAATAGGCCGTGTCTTCGTCAAACGTCGCCTCGATCAGGCCGCGCTGCTTGCCGCGGCGTATGCGGTCGCGCATTGCCGTTTCAAGCGCCGGCATCGCCTCTGGGTAGCGTTCGCGAATCTTTGCCTCGACAGCGACAGGTCGGGAATAGACCGTCGCTGGCCAGCCTAGCGCATGAGAGATGCGCACTGAGGCCACCGCCCGGGTAAGTGCGTCGTCGTGGAGGCTGAGTGTCTGCCCGTCGGTGCGGGTGCGCAGATACACGACGTGGATGTGATCGCCGCGCTGATGGCGCCCGCGTTTCGTATGACGGACCGCGAACCAGGCGATGGGCCCAGCCGGTTGAGGCCGGGGCTTGTCGGGACGCCATTGCAGCGTGTCGAGTAGGATCGTGACGGCGATCTGGGCGTCCTGGTCGGAGACCTCGACGCGGACCGGGGCGTTGATTTGAGCCCGGCCAGTTCCGCCGACGGGTTTGCCGAGGCGTTCGGAGCGGCGGAATGCTCGATTCAGCCGTACGTAGCCAAGGGCTTGATCGTGGAGCCGTGCCAGCTCTTCGTCGCGAACCGTGCAGTCATCGCAGATGATGCGCTCGGGCCGGAGGACGAACCCTTGCTGGGCAACAAATTGAATTTGGTCGTTCGCGCCCTCCTTCCAGGGATAAGGGATGGCGCTGCTGAGGTCGTATGCCGTGTTTCCGGTGGTAGTGGTCATGTTGAGACCTCCACAGGGCGGCGGCGGACGGTTGCCAGGGCACGGGTGCGTGCCCGAATCACCTCTGCTAGGACGCGGTCGCCTGTAGTAACGGCGGTCGCTACCGTGGTGCGGAGGGCGTTGGCCGCGTCGATGATCGCTGGCGCAATTTCGACCAGGCGGTCGGTGTCGGCCGCAGAGGCGGCCGCCTGGATGTCCGCGGCGGTAGCTTCAAGGGCGGCGACGCCAGGGAGGGTGTCGGCATGGATCGCATCGAGACAGGCGTTCTGGTGTTGCAGCGCCGCCGTCATTTCGACGTATCGACGGACCAGTCGCGGGAGTGCGGCGGCTTCAACATCGTTTGGATCGCCAGGGGACCGGCGCGGCGCCGGCAAGGCGACGTTTGATGTGGCCGGGGCCGCCTTTCCTTCGTGGATGATGTCGAGTGGTCCGAGACCGATCAGGATGGGTGTAATGTCGCGCGTCGCGGCCGCCTGGAGTACCGCCGCTTCCAGGGACGGGGAGCGCTGGGCGATCTCTGTAGCGATAATGGCGAGTGCCTCGTAGAAATTCCCGGCCCCAAATGTTGCGCCGTGCCTCCGGAGGCGCTCGACGTCGTCTGGCAGAAGCGCGGCCATTGCGGCGCCCAGGCGCTCAGCAACCTGATGATGGCTAGCGCCAAGCTTGAAGCAGCGTGTGGCGCGCTGCTCGGCTTTGGCAGGCTTGGCGTTATGTGGGGCGTCGTTGCTCATGGTCGCCTCGGGCGAGGGCGATGGGCCCCGCGTCTCAGCATTCTACATGGCGGATCATTTTTTTTGGACGCAGGTGTGTGCCTCACCCAGGGTGGTGCTTTGGCGGCATCCTTGGGCTTTGGTGTTGTCCTGGCGAGCCGGATGTGGCGTCTAGCGCCTCGCCGGCGGCCTAGTCGGGGCCCCCATCTGAACCCCTCCCCAGAGCATTTACGACTGGCCAGAATGTGCGGAGAGCACGGGCTGGCGGGGGGTGAGGATGGGGCCAGCTATCCCCGTCGGATGCCCATCAGGGCGGCCGGAAGGTGGCGTTTGCCACCGTAAACGGGGGATCGCTGGCCGAAAGTCGGCGCCCGGGGGGTGTCTCCACGGGCGCCGACTTTCGGCATCTGATTTGCCAGGGGGTCTGTGACCCGCCTGGTTGGTTCGGAGGGGGCGCATGGTGCGCCCCGAATTCCTGCGCTGCTGCGCTGCCTGCGTCGCGACGTGCGACGCTAATTTTGCGGATGATCCCGGGTGCTCGCCGCACCTCAGGGTCAATCTTTTCCTGTCCTGGTTTTGGGCTTGGCGACGCTCTGCGGCGGCGGGACCATGGGCATGCGGATGCTGTCCGAATTGCCTCCATGACGACCCTGGGTTGAGTGCGCGAGGGGTCAGCGAGGACCGATGCGATTGCCATCCTGGGGTTCAGGCAAAGAGGCATCCATGTGTCGGCGGAGAGGCCGGGATGGCGTGTAGCAATGACCGGTCGATGGCATGGAGCCCGCTAACATATTGAGCCTTTGCGTAGATTTGGTGGTGACATGCACGCCTGCATGCCTGCCGTTATGCACTCGGCGCGGCACGGTTTTGCGTCGGCAGCAGTGCATCCATGCCTGCGCGGTCGCACGAAATGACACCGAGTCACATTTTTTGGCACGACGCCTATTTAACGAGACGGTCAGGGCGCCTAAATTATGCGCATGAGCGAGACGTTGACAATCGGTGGTGTGCCTGTCCCGGGAGATGCCCTGGCGGTCGTTGCGCTTCTGCGGGCTGCTGTTCGGTGTGTCGTATCGGCGGGGATGGGGGCGGGGGATGTGGCGTACGGCATCGACGTGCTTCGGGCCACGGGGCCATACGTCGAGACCGTCGCATCCTACGTTGAGAATGTCGGCGCCGGCCGCATCGTAGAGGCTCTTGCCGCCGCGGAGGCTGAGGACCTCGGCGATGTGCGGTTTGGCATGATTCAGACCGGTGAGCGGAATGTCGCTCGCCTCGGTGTGGAGCTCGGTCGGGCGACGGGGCTCCGTCACCGCGGAATGCGAGTGAGTGCCTACCGCGTCCTCGGTTGGGTGGTCCCTGGCAGTTGTCCGCGTCTGTTCGACGTGGATGGCGTCGGAGGCGCGGTTGCCGATGTGGTCCGGCGTGATGCCCAGGCGCGGGCGGGGCGAACCCGTCGGCGAGGGCGCAGCGCAATGTCGCGGCTGCCTTCGGGCCTGATTGTAGTTTCTGAATCAGTGTCGGGGATGTCGACGAAGCAAGGCGGGGAGGTTCGGGCCGACCCGCCGGCTTCTACGGCGCCAGTGCCCGCGCGATCAGCCGCGCCGGCGGCGGCGGCGGAGCAGCTTCCTGATGTCGAGGCGCCGACCTACCCGGCGGTAGCTGAGCAGAGTGCTGTCAATGCGGTCGAGCCCGCGCAGGGTGGCTCCGACCAATCCAAATCGTTTGCACCGGTCGCGCATGCCGAAGCGGCGCCGCCGGCTGCTGAACCCGCTTCGGCGCCTTCATGGGTGCCGTTGACCGAAGTTCCGGCCCGGAACCGACGCTTTTGAACTAGCAACCAAGGAGATTGAAATGGCAAAGCGTAATGCCCCGGCTGGGGCGAGCGGTTCGGCTTCAACGACCAGTGTTCACGGCTACGATATGGTCGCGTTCGATCCACGTAACTGTCGTGCAGAGATGGGCGGGAAGGTTTTGCTCGTGGAGGTGGACAACGAGAAATCCTGTGGAAAAACCACCGTGGCGGATTTGATCATGAGCGAGATTGAACGACGCGTCCGTGGAGGCGTGCCGTCGGTAATGTTCCATTTACATGAGGTGGAATCCGCGCGTCGCCTGGGAGGAAAGTACGATCAGATCTACTCCACGGGGTTCGATAAGATCGTCGCGGAAGCGCGGGTGGACGCAGTGCAACTTCCAATGCCGAGCCTCCGAGCGCATCTGCAGCGTCGTGTTCCTGTGTTCCTCGATACAGGGGCAAATACTTTTGCGACCGTGAACGGGGTGCTCGAGATGATGCAGAGGAGCGAAATTGCGAAGTTCGTCCGCGTGCGCATCGTGATCGTTCCCGCCAATCGCGACGCTATTACAAGCGCGCTCAACATCGTCGGCCCCCTGACAGCGGCCGATGATATTCGCCGGGTCATCATTGTGCAGAATTTCAACGACGAGGATATGGCCCTAGTCGACAAGAACCTCCGGGAGAGGCTTGATGAGCAGGTCCGTCGTGTGATGGCCGGAGGCGGCATGGCGATCCGCATGCCCTGGTGCGCCCAGGTTCCGAAGGATGGTTTCGTCGATTCATTCGGCCAGCTTATTGGTTCCGGCTACCGCGAGGTCCTGGGCATCACCGAGGCCCTGCGCCGCATCGAGGAGGAGGAGGACACGATGTCGGAGGCGGAGAACGAGGAGCTTACCCTAAAGGTCTTTGCCGCGCTGAAGATTCACGAGTGGGCAAAGCGGGTGATGTCGGATGTTGCGGCACCGATCGTCGACAGGCTTGAGCAGTTGCACGGGGATCTTGAGTGTAAACTTTTCGACCCGAAGGCGGTCCGCCGCGAGTTCATTCCTGGTTCGGCTGAGGGTGCTGGCAAGGCGGCCTGACGGTGGCAGGAAGCGACGAAATTTTGAGCCCGCTGCTCGATAAGCTCCGTCGCGACCTCTTGGGAGAGAAGGAACCGGCGAGGGCGGCTACTCGCGTGATCAGGCTGCTGACTCTCGGGACGCCGTCGGCTCTGATTCTCGGAATCTGGTCTGACTGGACGCGACTGAACCAGCCACTAACGGTGAACCGTCGTGCCAAAGGTGCCTTCGACACGGCTTGCGACATGGTCAACGAGGCCGTCGCCAGGGCTCGAAAGATTGAGAAGGCGGAGCGTGATTCGCTGGACGCAGCAGGGTTCGTTCAGCGCCGTCCGGTTCTGGAGCTTGCTCCGGTGGTCAGACGTGACTGGATCGATGATGCCAGGATCCCACGCGGAGACATGTCGGCCTACGACGTTGCCGTTGTCAAGGTAGACGAGGCATGGCAGGCCTGTGGGGCCGATATCGCCAGATCGATCTGCGCGGGAGTGTCCGTATGGCCTCCCTGGTGGAAGGACACGCGGCGCAACACTCTGCCTGGCAGCCTAGATTTCGGGGTGCCTCCAGATGTCAGCGACCGTCGGATGCAAAGTGCGCTCGTCCGCTGGGAGGGAGGTCCTCTTCGGCAGGTTTTCGATTATCTGACTGCGGCGCCCCTCCTGCTCACGTCGGATCGCACGGAGATGGAGGAATCCGTGCGTCAATTTCTCAGGGCCAGCGAAGCTAATACGGGATTTTGGGACGCACAGTTGACGGATGCGCCGCTGCTATTGGCACAACGACTGCTTGAAAGCGCTTCCCGTCGGGAGGGTCGGCCTGCCCGGTACTATGCCGTCACCGCGATTTGCTCGGAGGTCCGAGCTCTCGCAACCGGCTCATATATGGACACCGTAGAGAATTGCATCTGTGATGCGCAGGTCGAGCTAACGGTTGTTGTCGACGTTGCCGCGCGGGCCTGGCTGAGGCGTTTCCGTGCCTCTGCCGAGGAATATGCGTCGCTCGCCAAGTGCACCAGCGAGGGTAATCGCGTGATGAGTAGTCTGGCACTCATTCGCGATCGTCTTGGCGATGTTTGGCATGTGGTCGCACGCTAGTCTGCCTCGCCTAGCCTCGCGATTCTGATTTAGACCTAAGAAATTCCACGTCGGCCGACACAACCTCTATAGAACGAGGGATCGATGTCGGTGGCGTTATTCGAGAGATAGCGGCGGCTTCCGGTGCATGTCGCTGGTGCCAGCGGGCTTTCTGACGACCAAGCGGTGCCGCTGCGGCTTGCTGTTGAATGGTCATAGTCGTGGCGTCGCGATCCAGTGCGAACGCAGCAAGTTTTCAAACTCGAAGGGCCGGCTGGCCCCGGTAAAACAGAGGTTGCGCGGCATATCGTCGACGCGGTTGGCGCGGAGGGTCCTGCAATCCTCGCCTATGCCGGAAAGGCGGCTTCGGTTTGGCGCCAGCGGGGGGGGCTAGCTGCGACGACGATTCACGAGAGAAGGAACAGCTCGGCTGGGACGCCTTCCGGACCTTATTATGCTTCTGGTGAGGCACCGCTGTCAGTGGAATAAATCAGCGAGGTTGTACAGAATCCGGTGTTATGCTCACTCTCAATGCCGCCGAGGTTGCCAGAACGCTTCGCACCATAGCTGGCCGCGCTTATCCGAGTCTTAACCTGCCCGAGTTCGCGGTACAGGTCAGGGCGGAGGAGAACAGGACAAGGCACGGAGATTACAGCTGGGGTCCTCAAATGGCGACGAACCAGATCCGTGTGTTCAATCTGGCTCGGCCTACGCGTGAGGTCATCAAGACGCTTATCCACGAGCTCGCGCATCACGTCGACTGGGCTCAGCGTAGGACGACAGATCACAGCCGCCGCTTTTTCACCGTATATAAGCATCTCATTGAAACGGCTCATAAGATCGGTGCCATTGATCTCAGTGCGGGTTTCGATTGCGTAACCACACGTGACATCGTCCAGATGGAGAAGTTGCTCGGTCCACTGCGCGTGGGAGCGCGCGTCACAAGGCCATCCTGGATCGTCAGGGTGGGGGAAGGTTTCGGCGTCAGGGATGGACTGAAGGCGCAGCGATTCATCTACAGCTCCACCGAACGGGCCTGGGTCCGTGAGGCTCCGGGCGGGGAGGCGGAGGCAAAGGAAATCGCCGCTGAGGCCGAGCGCCTGGGTGGACGGCAGGTGACATGTGTACCGTTAGAGACCCGGGAGATCGAAAGCATTTACTTCGTGGTGGTGCCACGGGCGCCGGCGACGGCCACGGCAGCCTTGAAGGGGCTCGGGATGTCCTGGCGAGAGGGCGTCGGGTGGTTCCGGCGATTGCCCGCGCGCGAGGCGGTCACGCTGCGGGACCGCCTTGTCAGCATGGGGGTCGGGGCAGCCCGGACAGTCGGGAAACTGCCGGAGCCAACACAGAAGGCGGCGGATCGCCCGGCCGCCGGCGTGATGCATTACCGGCGGGCGCCGCCCGTCTGGAGGCCGTTCACGTTGAAGCGGCCCCCGCGGTGAGCGGCGCGAGTTCCGGGGGTAAGGCGGCATGAGCAGGGCGGCGCAGATGCTAACGGTGCGGGTGCCGCTGGTCATCAACAAGCGCGGTGGGCGCAAGATGGTGCTGGCGCCGGACGGTGTGCCGTGGGCCTCGCCGCAGTCGCCGCGGATCAACAGCACGCTGGTCAAGGCGGTGGCGCGGGCATTCCGCTGGCGTGGACTGCTGGAGAGCGGGCGCTACGGCACGATCAAGGAGATGGCGGCGGCGGAGCGGATGCCGGAATCCTACCTCTGCCGATTGCTGCGGCTGACGCTGCTGGCGCCCGACATTGTGGAGGCGATACTGGATGGCCAGCAGGAGGAAGGGCTAACTCTGCCGCGGCTAATGCAGCCATTCCCGGCCGTATGGGCGGAGCAGCGGCGCGCTTGCGCCACCTGATGGCTGTTGCTGTTGACCCCGTGAACCCGGTGCTGGTCGAGGCCGAGGACGTGCTGATCGCCCGCCATGGCCGCGTCCTGGCGGCGAAGGCGCTCGGGCTCGAGGCGGTGCCGGCCATCCGGCTCGGCCATCTGACCGAGGCGTAGGCGCGCGCCCTGCTCTACGGCCTCGGGCGCTGAGACCGCTCAGGCGGGCCGTGGCGGGGCCACACGCACGTTCCGCAGCGCCAGCACCACCACGGCGGCCAGGATGCTGGCCAGCCCCACCGTGACGAAAGCCGGCAGGTAGGTCGCTACGGCGTCGCGCCAGATACCGGCGAACACCGCCGAGGTGGCGGAGCCGAGCTGGTGCGCCGCGAAGATCCAGCCGAACACCACCGCCGCCTTCTCCGGCCCGAAATGCTGCGCCGTGAGCCGCGCCGTGGGCGGCACCGTGGCGACGAAGTCGAGCCCGAAGAACACGGCCCAGAGCGTCAGCGCGAACATGTCGAAATTGCCGAAGGGCAGCCAGACCAGAGACATACCGCGCAGCGCGTAATACCACGCGAGGAGCATCCGGTTGTCGTAGCGGTCGGTCAGCCAGCCGGACCCGACCGTGCCCACGAAGTTGAACACGCCCATCAGCGCCAGGATCGACGCCGCAGTCACCACGCCGACGCCGTTGTCCGCACAGAACGGGATGAAGTGCTGGCTGACGATGCCGGTCGAGGACAGGCCGCAGATGAAGAAGGTCCCGGCCAGGATCCAGAACGGGCGCGTCGCCGAGGCCTCGGCCAGGACCCCGAGGCTGAACGCCACGGCGTTACCCGCCGGCGGCGTCGCCGGCCGGACCACCGCCACCCCGCCGAAGGGCGCGAGCCCGAGGTCGGCCGGCCAGTCGCGCGCGAACAGGACATAGAGCAGCGCGCAGAGCCCGAGCCCGGCCACGGCAGGTGCCACCGCGACGCGCCAGCCCTGCGATTCCGCCAGCGCCGCCGCAGCCGGCAGGAAGCTGAGCTGCCCCGCCGCGAAGGCCGCCGTCAGGATGCCCATGGCGAGCCCCCGCCGCTCCTGGAACCAGCGGTTTACGACCGTGGCCGACAGCACCAGCGCCATCATCCCCGCCGCCAGGCCCAGGACGCCCAGGGCCAGCCAGACATGCCAGGGCTCGGTGGTGCGGGTCACGCCCAGCACGCACAACGTGGCGAGCGCGGTGCCGGTGACCACCATCCGCCGCAGCCCGTAGCGCAGTAGCAGCGCCCCGGCGAAGGGCGCGGTCACCGCGAACAGCAGGAACATCAGCCCCATGGCGCCGGAGACCTCGCCGCGGCCCCAGCCAAGCTCACGCGACATCGGCAGGATGAGCACACCCGGCAGGCTGACCGCGGCCGAGGTGCAGATCGAAACCAGGAAGGTCAGCGCCACCATCACCCATGCATAGTCGATGCCGTGGCGGGCGAGACGCGGGGCGAGCACCGAGGCTAGCATGGCGCATTCTCCGGCCGGTGACCGACCAAGCTTATCTGACGCCGCCGCGGCGCGCGCGGCAAGACCTGGCACGCCCCCGCGCAGATGCTGGCTGTCCGGGTGCTACTGGCCGTCCGGAAGCCGCCGGGCGGGCGGAAGCTGGTGTTGACGCCGGGCGGCACCACAAACAGGGGCACCTCTGCTGTGGTGCTGGCCGGCGGCGTGGCTCGGGTGTTGCTGGAGTGACACCACCCACCGAACCGGCGGAACAGCTTGGTCCGGATTACCTTGGCGGAGGCCTGACTGCGGGTGGCGCCAATTGTCGCAGGCGCTGCCGCCGGACTACGCTGCTCATGCACGCCAAGAGCCAGAACAGGGCATTGAACACGCCATGCCGAAGCACTTCTCCAGTCTCACCCTGGCCCTTCTCGTCGCACTCACTTGCACAGCCGCGGCCCAATCGGCCACCGAGTGGCCGCTGGTCATCGCCCATCGCGGCGCCAGCCAATACCTGCCCGAACACACGATTGAGGCCTATCGCCTCGCCATCCGCCAGGGCGCCGATTTCATCGAGCCCGACCTGCTGCTGACCGTAGATGGCATCGCGGTGGCGCGGCATGACCGCGCGCTCGGCGCGACCACAAACATCGCATCCCATCCCACCCTGCCGAGCGACATCGATCAGATCACCTTCGCACAGCTGCGTGGCCTGCAGGCCATCTCTCGCGGGGGCGCGGCCTATGCGCCGCCCGAGGCCGGCCCGGCGGGCTTGCAGGTGCCGAGCTTCGCCGAGGTGCTGGACGAACTGCGCGCGCTCCACGCATCCACCGGGCGCATCGTGGGCGTCTACCCGGAGGTGAAGACCATCGGCCCGGGGCTCAACAGCTACAACCGCGCCGTGGCGGATGCGATGCTGGTCGAGCTCGCTCATCCCCGCCATGGCGAGCTGTTCGACGGCCGCCGTGGCAATGTCACTCTGCAATCCTTCGATGCTGAGGTGGTGGCCTATCTCTCGGGCCAATCGTCGCTGCCGGTGGTTCAGCTTTCCTCGCAATGCCCGACCGAGGCCGATATCCCGGCAATCGCCGCGCGTGCAGATGGCGTCGGCACCCAGGTTGCACGGGCCGATGCGGATTGCCTGCGCCGGCTGCGGGCGGCAGGGCTGTTTGTGCATGTCTACACCCTGTCCAACGCCAATCCCGAACTGCACGCGACCATGTTCCGCAACGGCGTGAGTGGGGTGTTCACGAACGCGCCCGACACGGCCATTACCCAGCGCGAGCAGGCACTGCCCGGTGCCTCGCCGCGCGATTGGGTCGTCCCGGTGCGGCGCCGCCGCCGCGACTGATGCCCCTGCCGCCAAGCCCGCCGAGGCCGCTGAACACACCCAGCGCGATGAACAGGCCCCTGACTCGGCAAGACTCGAACGGAGTTGCGCCGCGCAGATGCTGACCGTGCGGGTGCCGCTGGCGGTCCGGACGCCGCGGGGCGGGCGGAAGCTGATGGTCGCGCCGACCAGCACGGCGAATCCTATCCGCTCGGGCGCCGACACCACGCTGGTGAAGGCGCTGGCCCGGGCGTTCCGCTGGCGGAGGATGATGGAGACGGGCCGCTACGGCACGATCGACGAACTGGCGGCGGCCGAGAAGATCAAATCGTCCTACGTCTCGCGCCTCCTCCGCATGACGCTGCTGTCCCCCGACATCATCGAGGCGATCCTGGATGGGCGACAGCCAGGGGGGATGACGCTGCCGGGCCTGATGGAGCCGTTCCCGGTGGAATGGGAGAGGCAGGTGTTGGTGCTCTGGCGAGCTGCCACTCAGCGCGGCGCTCGGTCGGGCGGAGAGCACGGCTCGTATGGAAACTGGCGGAGCGAGAGGAACCGGGATCGAACGATCTCTGGGGCTGACGTGGAGCGGAAAGAGAAACTTGCCCCGGAAGCGGTTCAGCACAGCTAGGCTGCGGGCCCGCATTCGGGCAATCGCCTGCGGCTACGAGGATGCCGACGACCTCGACCACCTCCGCCGGGATCCTGGCACGGTCGCCCGGATGTGATGGGCTTCTACGAGGAGCAGGGCATCGACTTCGTCTTCGGCCTGCCAACCAACGCTGTCTGTGGCCGCCGTCGAGGACGCCGCCGACGACGTGCGGGTTCGCCGCGCTGAAGCGAAACGTCCCCGGTCCTCCGCCGCTATGACGAGACCCGCTACGGCGCCAGGTCCTGGAACAAGGCGCGTCGCGTGGCCGCCCGTATCGAGGCCAGCGGCATGGGACTCGAAATCCGCTTCGTGGTCACCAGCTTCGGCCGCGGCAGCGACGAATGGGTCTATGACGGGATGTATTGTGCAAGGGGGACAGGCCGAGAACCTGGTGAAGCTGCACGAGGCCCAGCTCGCCTCCGACCGCACCTCTTGCCGCCCGCCTTTGGCCAACCAGCTCCACCTGGGGCTGCACACTGCCGCCTAATGGCTGATGCTGATGCTGATGCTGCGTGACCGAATCCCCAGGCCGCACCCGCTGGCCAGCGCCGGGTTCGCCACCTTGCGGCTGCACATGCTCATGGTCGCGGGCCGCGCCATCATGTCCGCCAGCCGCGTGCGCATCGCCTTTTCCGCCGCCTGCCCGCACGCGGTGCTGTTCCGCGGCCTCGCCCGTAGCTTCCAGCCAGCCGGACTATGAGCAACGGGGCGAATGCCCCTCTGAGCCAGCCACCCCATAACCACCAACGCCGCACGCCTCGAGCCCAACGTCACCGCCGTAAGCGGATGCAAACGCATGCCCAGCGCTCGAGTCAGACCGCCGAGGCCTGCTGCTGCTGCCGTCTGGTGAATAAGACGGGTCAGCCGTCCGCCGAAGCCTTGCCGGCGGCGCCCCCTGTACGGTTGAACTGGGCGCCGCTCTATATGCAGATCACGGTTACGCAATAAGGGCTGGTCGCGCCACCTTCTCGCTCCATCCGCGGTATGATGAATAGTGAGCCGCCTGGTTGTAGGGCGGAACTGGCAATCTATCTGTGGATTGCTGCGACGCGGGAAAACCGGCCTTGCCCTGGCCGAGATTGGACGATCCCGAGTGCCCCGCGTGGGCCATCTCGCTGGCTTCGACGCGGGCCTGATGTCTGTTCGGGTGGAGGAGCTGATGGCGTTCTCCGAGGACCTTTTTTCAGACTATGCACGGGACTACGACCGTCAACGTGACACCACGATGTCCCTGCAGGAATTCCTGGAGGGCTGCCGGGCCGACCCGATGATGCATGCAACGGCGCCTGAACGCATCCTGTCGGCAATTGGCGAGCCGCTGATGGTGGATACCTCGAAGGACGCGCGGCTCGGGCGCATCTTTCTCAACCGCACGGTCCGTCGCTATCCCGCCTTCGCCGAGTTCTACGGCATGGAGGAGACGATCGAGCGGATCGTCGGCTTTTTCCGCCACGCAGCGCAGGGGCTCGAGGAGCGCAAGCAGATCCTGTATCTGCTAGGCCCGGTCGGCGGCGGCAAGTCCTCGCTCGCGGAGCGCCTGAAGGCGCTGATGGAGGTTAACCCGATCAATGTGCTGAAGGCCGGGGACCAGGTCAGCCCGGTCTTCGAGAGCCCGCTCGATCTCTTCGATCCGGAGCGCCACGGTGCATTGCTGGAGGATCGCTACGGGATTCCTCGCCGGCGCCTCGGCGGCTTCATGAGCCCCTGGGCGGTGAAGCGGCTCGATGAATTCCGCGGCGACATCTCCCGCTTCAGCGTGATGCGCGTCAATCCGTCACGCCTGCGGCAGGTCGCCATCGCGAAAACCGAGCCGGGCGACGAGAACAACCAGGACATTTCCTCCCTTGTCGGCAAGGTGGACATTCGCAAGCTGGAGCTGCACGCGCAGAACGACCCGGACGCCTACAGCTTCTCGGGCGGGCTCAACCGCGCCAACCAGGGCATGCTCGAGTTCGTCGAGATGTTCAAGGCGCCGATCAAGATGCTGCATCCGCTGCTGACCGCAACGCAGGAAGGCAGTTACATCGGCACGGAGAATATCGGCGGCATTCCCTTCCGCGGCATCATCATGGCGCATTCGAACGAGGCGGAGTGGCAGAGCTTTCGGAACAACCGGAACAACGAAGCCTTCATCGATCGCATCTACGTCATCAAGGTTCCCTACTGCCTGCGCGTGACCGAGGAGGAGAAGATCTACGAGAAGCTGCTTCAGGGCAGCGAGCTCTCAGACGCGGCCTGCGCGCCGGGAACGCTCGAGATGCTCTCCCGCTTCACCGTCCTGTCGCGGCTGCGCAAGCACGAGAACAGCAACCAGTTCTCGAAGATGCGTGTCTATGACGGAGAGAGCCTGAAGGAGACCGATCCGCGGGCGCGCAGCCTGCAGGAATACCGCGATGCGGCCGGCCCGGATGAGGGCATGGATGGCATTTCGACGCGCTTCGCCTTCAAGGTGCTGGCAGCCACCTTCAACCATGACACCAGCGAGATCGCCGCTGACCCAGTGCACCTGATGTATGCGCTGGAACAATCCGTGCGGCGGGAGCAGTTCGGCAGCGATACCGAGAAGCGCTACCTGGAGTTCATCAAGGGCGAGCTTGCACCGCGCTATGCCGAGTTCATCGGGCATGAGGTTCAGAAGGCCTATCTCGAAAGCTACCACGACTACGGCCAGAACCTGTTCGACCGCTACGTCGCCTACGCCGATGCCTGGATGGAGGATGTGGACTACAAGGATCCGGATACTGGCCAGCTGCTGAATCGTGAGGCGGTGAACCACGAGCTGACCAAGATCGAGAAGCCGGCAGGCATCGCCAACCCGAAGGATTTCCGCAACGAGGTGGTAAAGTTCTCGCTGCGGGCGCGTGCCGCATCCAGCGGCCGCAATCCGTCCTGGACCAGCTATGAGAAGATCCGCGACGTCATCGAGAAGCGGATGTTCAGCCAGGTCGAGGAGCTGCTGCCGGTGATCAGCTTCGGCTCGAAGCAGGACAACGACACGGAGCGCAAGCATAGCGATTTCGTCCGCCGCATGACGGCGCGGGGATATACCGAGCGGCAGGTGCGCCGCCTGGTGGAGTGGTACATGCGCGTCAAGCAGTCGAGTTGAGGCACAAGGCGCCGCGGATGCAGATCGTCGACCGTCGCCTGAACCCGAGCGGGAAGAGCCTTTCCAACCGGCAACGCTTCATCCGCCGCGCCAGGGAACTGGTCCGGGAGGCGGTGCGCGAGGCGGCGGGCGAACGCAGCGTACGCGACCTGGCCCGCGGCGGCGAGGTGACCATTCCCGCCCGTGGCGTGAACGAGCCCCACTTCCATCGTGCTACCGACGGGCTTCGCGAGGATGTCCTGCCGGGCAACCGGGAGTTCCTGGAGGGCGACCGCATCCCGCGCCCGCGCTCCGGCGAAGGCGCCGGCCGGGACGGCAGCCTGGACGGGGAGGGCGAGGACGGCTTCCAGTTCGCGCTGACGCAGGAGGAGTTTCTGGATCTCTTCCTCGAGGATCTCGAACTGCCTGAACTCGCAAGGAAGCGGCTGGTCGAGGGTGACGCCTTCGGCCTGCGGCGCGCCGGCTTCGGGACGCAGGGCTCGCCGGCCAATCTCGCGCTCGGGCGCACCATTCGCAACGCGATGTCGCGCCGCATCGCCCTGCGCCGCCCGAAGCCTGAGGAGATCGAACGACTCGAGGAGGAATTGCGCCAGGCCGAGGCGGAGGCCGGGGAGCCGGCGCGAGCCCAGGCGCTGCGCGAGCAGCTTGCGCTGCTGCGGGCCCGCCGCACCCAAATTCCCTATATCGATCCGATCGATGTGCGCTATCGCCAGCTTGAACCGGCGCCGCGGCCAGTGGCACAGGCCGTGATGTTCTGCCTGATGGATGTATCAGGCTCCATGACCGAGGCCATGAAGGACCTGGCAAAGCGCTTCTACCTTCTGCTCCATCTGTTCCTTTCGCGCTGCTACCGGCACGTGGAGGTCGTCTTCATCCGCCACACGCATGAGGCCAGCGAGGTGGATGAGGAGACCTTCTTTCGCAGTCCGGAGACCGGCGGCACCGTCGTCTCCACAGCTTTCGAGGTGATGCTGAAGGTGATGCAGGTGCGCTACGACCCTGCGGACTGGAATATCTACGTGGCCCAGGCCTCGGACGGCGACAATGCCAGCGGAGACCGGGAGCGCACCGCCGAGCTTCTGTCGAAGCAGATCCTTCCGGTCTGCCAATACTACGCTTATCTCGAGATCGGCCACGAGCATCAGGCCGGCAATTTCGGCTTCGTCCCTCGGGAGACGGAGCTCTGGAACACCTATGACCGCCTGGGCGCGGCCAATCGCCATCTGGCCATGCGGAAGGCCAGCCATCGGCGCGAGATCTATCCGGTCTTTCGCGAGTTGTTCCGCAAGGGAGCCATGGAGGGAGCGAGCCCATGAGCGCCACGGGCGAGGCTGGTCGGCTTCTGTTCCGCGGGTCGGACTGGAATTTCGACACGCTCCAGCGCATCCACGACGCCTGCGGCCAGATCGCGACCGGGGAGTTGGGGCTCACGCTCTACCCCACGCGCATCGAAGTCATCTCGGCGGAACAGATGCTCGATGCCTATGCGGCCAACGGCATGCCGCTGTTCTACCGGCACTGGAGCTTCGGCAAGCGGTTCGCCCGGAACGAGGCGCTCTACCGCGCCGGCGTCAAGGGGCTGGCCTATGAGATCGTCATCAACGCCTCGCCCTGCCTCTGCTACGTCATGGAGGAGAATACGGCGACGATGCAGGCGCTGGTGATTGCGCACGCCGCCTTTGGCCACAACCACTTCTTCCGCAACAACTGCCTGTTCCGCGAATGGACGGATGCCACGGGCATCCTCGACTACCTAGACTTTGCCCGTAGCTACATCGCCCGCTGCGAGGAGCGGCACGGCGAGATGGAGGTCGAACGCGTGCTGGATGCGGCGCATGCGCTGTCCTCGCATTCCATCTTCCGCGTCCCGCGTCGCCGCGCGCTGGACCTGGCCGGGGAGGAGAAGCGGGAACGCGAGCGTCGCGAGCATGAGGAACGCATCTACGATGATCTCTGGCGCACCCTGCCAGCCAGCAGAACCGCGCCCGCCGCGCAGCTCGACGAGGCACGGCGCCGCGCGCTGCTCGAACTGCCGCAGGAGAACATCCTCTATTTCCTGGAGAAGATGGCGCCACGCCTGCGGCCCTGGCAGCGCGAGATCCTGCGCATCGTCCGCAACATCGAACAGTATTTCTACCCGCAGCGGCAGACCAAGGTGATGAACGAAGGTTGTGCCACCTTCGTGCACCACCGCATCCTGTCGCGCCTGCACCGGCAGGGCCGGCTTTCCGATGGGCAGTTCTTGGAGTTCCTGCACAGCCACACCAATGTCGTGATGCAGCCCGACTTTGACGACCGGCGCTATTCCGGCCTCAACCCTTATGCGCTTGGCTACGCGATGATGGAAGACATCGCCGGAATAGCCACCGAGCCGGATGCGGAGGACCGGGAGTGGTTCCCAGATTTCGCAGGCTGCGGGGATGCCCTTGGCGTGCTGTGCGGCGCCTGGGCGAACCATCGCGACGACAGCTTTATCGCCCAGTATCTGAGCCCGCGCCTGATGCGTCGGTTCAGGATGTTCAAGCTGGTCGACAACCAGAGTGAACGGGAGTTGCGCGTCGATGCGATCCACGATGCACGCGGCTTCCGCCGACTTCGGCAGTCGCTAGCGCGCCTGCATGATGTCGGGTGCAGTGATCTCGACATCCAGATCATGGATGTCGACCTGATGGGAGACAGGCGGCTCATCCTTCACCACCACGTGCTTGACGGCCAGTTGCTGGACTTGGAACAGACACATCACGTACTGCAACACTTGGCGGATCTTTGGAGCTATGCAGTGCTGCTGCGCGAGGTAGATGGCACAGGCGTCGTGCTTCGGGAGCAGAGCGCTACTGCACGGCCTGGCATTACCGAGGCGCTTTGATCGGCTTAATTAAGCGGGAGCGGCTCTGGGTGGTGGACGCGGGCCCGCGCTCGGCGGTTGGAACGGCAGGCTGGCTTGCGCGACTTGGCTGAGCGGAGGATGACCATGCCGAACCCTGTTCCCAAGCCTTTCTTCGACGCGCTGATGGCGCGTGCCGGATCTTGCTCGGCAGAGGGGCGGACCGGCGTCCATGCCGCGTCCGGCCTGCTGCTTGCGATGATCGAAGACCTGTACGCGCCGCACCGAACGACACCGTTGTCGTCGGTCCTGCCTCGATCAAGCATCAACCCATCAGTGTCTCCTGCGCCGTAAAAGCCATGCCTAAAGCAGCAGCTACAGCGGGATGGGTGATTTGGCCAGCGTGCACGTTGAGTCCCTGTGCTAGATGAGGGTTCTCCACACAGGCCCGCCGCAGCCCTTTTCCAGCCAGCTGCAGCGTGAAGGGCAGGGTTGCATTGTTCAGAGCAACAGCGCTGGTGCGCGCCACGGCGCCGGGCATGTTCGTCACGCAGTAGTGCACCACACCGTCGACGAGGTAGGTGGGCTCCGCATGCGTCGTGGGGCGGGACGTCTCGAAGCAACCGCCCTGGTCGATCGCCACATCTACCACCACACTGCCCTGCCGCATCCTCCGCACCATCTCCCTCGTAACCAGCCGGGGCGCCGCCGCGCCAGGCAGCAGCACCGCACCGATCACTAGGTCGGCTGCCAACACCGCCGCCTCGATAGCTTCCACGCTGGCGAACTGCGTTGCCACAGTGCCGCCGAACTCGGCGTCCAGCGCCGCCATCACGCGCAGCGAGCGATCTAGCACCGTGACGCGGGCGCGCATCCCCTGCGCGATCCGGGCAGCGTTGGACCCCACCACGCCACCTCCGAGCACAACAACATTGGCCCCGGGCACGCCGGGCACCCCACCAAGCAGGATGCCCGCCCCGCCGGCCTCCTTCTCCAGGCAACGCGCGCCGACCTGCACGGCCATGCGACCGGCGACCTCGCTCATTGGCGCCAGCAGGGGCAGGCCCCCTTGGCCGTCGGTCACTGTCTCATAGGCCACGGCGCTGGCGCTCGACTGCAGCAGCCCGGTTGCCTGGTCGCGGTCGGCGGCGAGGTGCAGATAGGTGAACAGCACTTGGTCCGGGCGCAGCTGCGCCCATTCCTCGGGTTGGGGCTCCTTGACCTTCACGATGAGCTCCGCCGCGGCAAAGACATCCGCAGCCTTGGCGCCGATCGACGCCCCAACCGCCCGGTAGCTAGCGTCGTCGAAGCCGATCGACGCCCCGGCACCTGTCTCAACGAGAACCTGATGGCCCTGGGCCGTAAGCTCCCGCACCGAGCCCGGCGTCAGCCCGACGCGATACTCATGGATCTTGATTTCCTTTGGTACACCGATCCGCATCACCGTTCCTCTCCCCACGCCGGAACAGGGATGCATCGTCGCCCCCTGCCGGACTGCGCCTGCCAGGATGCGCCGCGGCGCCACCGCTGGCGATGGCCTCCACACAAAGTCACCGGCCGCCGTGCAGCGCCCTTGAGACGGGCTGGCGGAGTTGAAGAACGGAGGATTTTGGGCTCATCGTAATCCGCATGTGACAAATGAGCTAAAATCCTCCGCCTGGCCTGCCCCCCTAGAAGTGAGCCAGAGCCTCCGCCTCGGCCAGCGATTCCAGGCAGATGAATATGCGCATCCAGCCAGTCGGCCGCAGCAGCGCCTTCGCCCAGGCATGGCGGGTGAGCGCCACATGCTCCTCCCGCGCGGTCGCGATCATCGCGGCATGGCACGAGCGATCCGCGCGTAGCGCGCGGGCGCGGCGTTCCACCAGTAGCGCGAGAGCGGCGCGGCGAGGCCCGGCAGCGCGAGTGGATGTTAGGACACGTCGATGGCGCGGTTGCGCGCGATGCGGAGCAGGTACGTTAGGGCCCGCGGAAAGGGCGTGGGAAAGACCGCCTCCGCCCTAATATCTCCGCTATTGCCGAAGGAGGCGCGCCCTCCCGGCCGCTGGCGGTCCAGCAGCGCCACCTCGAAGCAGTGGCGTCGCAGATGGAGCGCGACGAACACGCCCACCATTCTCGCGCCAAGCACGATCGCCGAACGCCTCATCACCCCGTTCGCGCCGCCACGCCAGACACATTGCGGCCGGGAAGTAAGGCGGGAAAGGGTCAAGGGCGTTGACCGGCCTCCACCGCGCCGGCAGCATTGCGCAATGACGATCGCAGCCGAAACCCGGCTCCTCCGCCACGTGCTGGAGACAGACGCAGAGGCGGTTCCCGCTTCCGCGAAGGAAGCGGCGCGCCGCTTCCTGTTCGACACCCTGGCCGTTGGCCTCGCTGGATCTGCACATCCCGCGCAGCCTGGGCTGCTTTCCGCCGCCGGCCGCTGGGGTGCGGGTGCGGAGGCCGCGATCTGGGGCGAGGCAGCGCGCCTACCCGCGGCGCAGGCCGCCTTCGTCAACGCCTTCCAGGCGCATGCGCTGGAGTTCGACGCGATCCATGAGGCGGCCGTGGTCCATGTGATGACGCCAACTCTCGCCGCCGCGGTTGCTGAGGCGGAGCGGCAGGCTGCGCTGGGCAGGCCGGTTGCCGGCAGCCAATTCCTCGACGCCCTCGTCCTCGGCGTTGATCTCGCCTGCACCATTGGCGCGGCGGCGCGCGGGCCGATGCGTTTCTTCCGCCCGGCGACTGCAGGCATGTTCGGCGCCTATGGCGCGGTCGCGCGGCTGCGCGGCTTCGATGCCGCACGCGGCGCGGCCGGTGCGGGGCTGATGCTCGGACAGATCCCCGGCACCATGCAGGCGCATCACGAGGGTTCAATCGCGCTGGCGGTGCAGATGGGCTTCGCCGCCGCGGCAGCCTTCCGTGCGGCGGACCTTGCCGAGGCTGGGGTGGCCGGCCCGCTCGCCTGGCTCACCGGCCCCTCCGGCTTCCTCAAAATGACGGAGGCCGGGCATGATCTCGAACCGGGCCTCGCCGCGCTCGGCCGCGATTGGCAGGTGACGCGCCTGGCGCACAAGCCATTCCCCTCCGGCCGCCTTACCCATCCCGCCATCGATGGGGTGCAGCGGCTGATGGCACGCGGCGGCGTGGATCCCGGGCGGATCTGGGAGGTGCGGCTGCACCTGCCGCCGCTCGCGATGCGGCTCGTCGGTCGCCCCCTGGTACCGGACCTGACCGAGAACTATGCGCGGCTCTGCCTGCCCTATGTCGTCGCGACCACGTTGCGCTTTGGGACCGTCGGGCTGCAGGATTTCACGCCCGCGCGGCTGTCGGACCCCGCGACGCGTGCCCTAGCGCTCCGCGTGAAGGTGGTGGAGGACGGGAACAGTGACCCGAACGCGGTCGTGCCGCAGACTGTCGAGATCGTCGGCGAGGAGGGCATGACGGCGCGCATGGTGGTCGAGGCCGCGCTCGGCAGCCCTGCCAACCCGCTGCCGGAAGCGGCGCAGATGGCCAAGGCGGAGGCCTGCGCTGCCGCCGCACGGCATCCCATGCCGCCGGAGCGCCTCCGCCAGCTCGCGACGCTCGTCGAAGCGCTCGCCTGCGCACCGGATGTCGCCGCTCTGGCGAAGGCGCTTCGTCCAGTTTGACCGCCCGCTCAGCCCGTGACGTAGCCGAGCGCGCGGTCGCGCGTATCAGCCTCGGTGTCGCGGCGCGCAGGATCGCCGAAGCCGCCGCCGCCCGAGGTCTCCAGCCGCACGATATCGCCGCGGCGAAGCTGCACGCCGTCGCTCTTCGGCGGGATTGGTGTCTCCTCGCCCCCGCGGATGCGTAACAGGCGGCCGAGGCTGCCGGGCCTACCGCCGGCCAGGCCATAGGGCGGGAAGTGAAACCGATCCATATTGGCGGTAAACACGCAGGCAGGGCTCTCGACGCGCCATTCCCGCACCAGTCCGAGCCCGCCGCGATGCTCGCCCGCGCCGCCGGAGTCGGGCAGCAGCCCGTAGCGCGTGATGGAGAGCGGCATTTGGCTCTCGATCATCTCGACCGGGATGTTGGCATTGTTGTGCATGCCGAAGGACCAAGCGTTAACGCCATCCTTGGCCGGGTGCGCGCCGGTGCCGCCGATCTCGATCTCCACCAGCACCTCACGATGGCCATCCTCGCCGATGGTCTGGAAGGTGACGACGTAGCTGCCCCCGTAATAGGCGGCGGGGATGCGGTCGGGCAGCGGCTGGTGCAGCGCGCCGAACAGCACATTGGCCAGCCGGTGCGTCACCGCGACACGATGCGCGACGGAAGCGGGCGGGCGGCAGCTTGTCACGCTGCCCTCGCGGTGGATGATTCGGATCGGGCGGTAGCAGCCGGCATTCGCCTGCACGGCGCCGTCGGTCGCGGCGATGATGGCGTAGTAGGCGGCGCAGTCGGACATCGCCGGCGTGCAGTTTACCGGACCGCGCTGCTGGTCGGCGCAGCCGGTGAGGTCCACCTCGATCTCATCGTCCGCGATGGTCAGGCGCGCATGCAGCCGCACCTTCTCGCCGGAGACGCCGTCCTCATCGAGGAAGTCCTCGAATTCGTAGGTGCCGTCGGGCATGGCGCGGATGGCGGCTCGCATCGCCGCCTCGCTCATGTCAAGGATGCGGGCGCACGCCTCAAGCATCACATCGGCACCGTGCCGCAGGGCGAGTCGGCGGATGGAGGCGGCGCCGACCTCGAGGCTCGCGAGCTGGCTTTGCAGGTCACCGAGCATCAGCGCGGGCTTGCGGACATTCTGGCCGATCATCGCCCAGACCGCCTCGTTCAGCTTGCCGTCCTCGATCAGCTTCAGCGGCGGGATTCGCAACCCTTCCTGGAACACCTCGGTCGCCGTCGCGGCGTAACTGCCAGGCGCCATGCCGCCCATGTCAATATGGTGGCAAAGCGCGCCGACATAGGCGATGCGCCGGCCTTCATGGAACACTGGCTTAAATACCAGCACGTCGTTCAGATGCTGCGCGCCGCAATAGGGATCGTTGGTGGCAACAATGTCCTCCGGCCCCCAGCGCTCCGCATCCACGAACCTGGCGAGCAGCGTGCGCAGTGCCGCGCCCATCGAGTTCAGGTGCTGCGGGATGCGCGCGGACTGCGCGACGTTGTTGCCCTCGGCGTCGAACACGGCGGTGGAATAGTCCAGCAGCTCGCGCACGATGGTGCTGCGGCTGGTGCGCCAGATCGTCACGTCCATCTCCGCCGCGGCCGCCGTCAGCGCGTTGCGGATGACCTCGATTTCGACCGGTCCGAGGCTGCTCATGCCATTCCTCCCTCCGCTGCCGCGCCGCCTTTGTGCGAGGCGATCAACGCGCCGCCGGTGCCGAGCGTCGCGGTCCAGCCGCGGCCGATCCAGTGTGTAGCGAAAGGTTCCTCCACCACAGCCGGCCCATCGATGCGGTCCTTGGAGCCGAGCGCGTCGCGGTCCCAGACCGGCAGCTCGCGCCAGGCTCCGCCCTCGAAGACGCGGCGCGTGCCCTTGCGGGCGGGGCGCGTGGCGGGCTGGGTCTCTGCCACGCGCGGCTTGGGCAGGCTGCCGGTGGCAAGGGCGCGCAGCGTCACGATCTCCACCGGATCGCCGGGATTGGCGTAGCTGAAGCGCTGGCGGTGCATGGCGTGGAAGGCCTTCACCAGCCGTTCCAGCGCCGCCGTATTGGGCGTGGCGATCTCGCCCCAGGGCACCAGCAGTTCGAAGGCCTGGCCCTGGTAGCGCATGTCCGCCGCAAGCTCGATGCGGCGCTCCGCCGGCGGGATGCCGTCGCGCGCCAGCCGCGCATCGGCCTCCGCGCTGAGCGAGGCCACCGATTCCACGATTGCGGGTAGCGAGGCAGGCTCCGCATGGCAGAGGCGGGAGCGCGCGAGGTCCTGCGCCAGGTCGGAGAACAGGATGCCATAGGCAGAGAGCGTGCCGGGATCGCGCGGGAAAACGACATTGGAGATGCCGATTTCGGCCGCCACGTCGGTCGCGTGCAGCCCGCCCGCGCCGCCGAAGGAGAGCAGCGCAAATTCGCGCGGGTCCAGCCCTTTTTCGAACAAGGAAAGACGAATCGCCGCCCCGAGGCTGGCATTGGTGACGGTCAGCACGCCTTCCGCGGCACGCTCGACCGAAAGGCCGAGCGGCGTGCCAACTCGCGCCTCGATCGCGGCGCGGGTGGCGGGCATGTCCAGCTTCATCATGCCGCCGAGGAAAAAGTCGGGATCAAGCCGCCCGAGGGCAAGATTGGCATCCGTCACCGTCGGCTCCGTCCCGCCGCGGCCATAGGCGACGGGGCCGGGCTTTGCCGCTGCGCTGCGCGGCCCGACGGTGAGCCGCCCGCCCGCATCCACCGCGGCGATCGAGCCGCCACCCGCGCCGATGGTCCGCATATCCACCATCGGAAGGCGCACCGGCAGCCGGTCGATCTCACCCTGCGTCACCACGGAGACGCGCCCGTCCTGCACCACGGAGACATCGAAGGAGGTGCCCCCCATGTCCACCGCAACCAGGTTCGGCCGTGCCAGCATCTGCGCCAGCCGACCCGCTGCAAGGGCGCCGCCGGATGGACCGGAAAGCAGCAGCCGCGCCGGTTGTTCCGCGGCGGTGCGCAGGCTGCAGACGCCGCCATTCGACTGAACAAGAAAAATGAGCGGGCGGAACCCACCCTCGCCGAGCCGCCGCTCCAGCCGGTCGAGATAAATCTGCACGACCGGGAGCAGCAGCGCGTTCAGCACCGTGGTCGAGGTACGCTCGTATTCGCGGATCTCCGGGCTGACGTCGCAGGAAAGCGAGACAGGCACCTGCGGCCGCGCCGCCGCCAGCAGCGCGCCCAGGCGCCGTTCGTGCGCGGGACTGGCGTGGCTGTTGAGCAGCGCGACGGCAACGCACTCCGCGTCGAGCGCGTCGATCCGTGCCAGCAGCGCGGGTAGCGCGGCCTCGTCGAGCGGCTGCTCGGCCGTGCCGTCGGCGCGCATCCGCTCCGCCACGCCGAGACGCCGGTCGCGCGGGATCAGCGTAGGGAAGGGATCTGGTGCCAGACCGTAGATGTCGCGCCGCACATGGCGGTTGATCTCCAGCACGTCCTCGAAGCCGGCGGTGGTCAGCAGCACGCCGCGCGCCAGCCGGCGCTCCAGCACCGCGTTGGTCGCGATGGTCGTGCCGTGCAGCAGCAGGCCGATATCGGCGAGAGCGAAGCCGAAGCGCTCCGTCGCCTCACGCAATCCCGTCGTGAGGCCGAGTGAGGGATCGTCCGGCGTGGTCGGCGTCTTCCATGCGTGCACGGCGCCGGTGCGGGCGTCGAACACCTGCAGATCGGTGAAGGTGCCACCGATGTCCACTGCGACCCGCACGGGGCGGGGCGGCTCAATGTCGCTTTGCAACGCGTGCTCCCACGCTAGGAGATGGCGAGTAAAATATCATGCTGCCATGTGGGGCGCTTGACCAGGGGTGCCGCGCGGGTTTGCCGGATAAGCGGCGCATCGCACAGGGACCAATCTCGCTGCTTGCATGGCGACCTTCGCCAGTGCCAACATTCGGAGCGGTCCGGACGCCTCGCGCGGAACGGTACCGCCAGGGCAGGACGAATCAATAACGGGAAGGAGAATCAAGGTGAAGATGCGCAAGCTACTCGGCGCCGCGCTCGCGGTGCTCCTTCCGGCTGTCATGGGTAGCGCGGTGGCGCAGGATCTGCCGCGGCTGCAGTTCAAGGCGATCGGCCTGAACAGCCCGACCGTCGCCTCGACGGTGAACGAGGTTCCCTTCTGGCGGGAGACGATCCCGCGCGCCTCGAATGGCGCCATCACGGTGGACATCACGCCGCTCGACCAAATGGGCATCGACGACCGCACCATGCTGCGCCTGCTGCGGCTCGGCGTCATGGACTTCGCCGGCATGGACATCTCAAAGATGGCTGGCGACGATGCGCGCTTCGAGGGCTGCGACCTGGCCGGGGTGACACTCGACATCGATCGCGCACGTGAAGCCTGCAACGCCTGGCGGCCGATCATCGACCGGCAAATGCAGCGGAATTGGAATGCCAAGCTGCTCGCCTTCGGCGGCAATCCGCCGCAGGTGTTCTGGTGCCGCAGCGTGCTCGGCGGTCTCGAGGATCTGCGTGGCAAGCGAATCCGCGTGTTCAACAACACGATGCGCGACTTCCTGCAGGGTGTGAATGCCACCGCCATCAGCATGGCCTTCGCCGAGGTCGTGCCCGCGCTCAACAACGGAGTGGTGGACTGCGCCGTCACGGGCAGCCTGTCGGGCAACACGGCGGGATGGACGGAGGTGTCGCGCTCCATCTATCCGATGTCGCTCGGCTGGAGCATCAATGTACTGGCGGTGAACATCAACACCTGGAACCGCCTGGACCAGCGCACGCAAACCTTCCTCCTGGAGCAGGTCAAGACCTATGAGGACGGGATGTGGGCTACGCTGCGGCAGGGCACCGACCAGGCCGACAACTGCAACACCGGCCGGCAGCCCTGCACGATGGGGCGGCCCGCCAACATGACCATCGTGCCCGTGCGGCCGGAGGAGGAGACGCAGCGCCGGCAACTCGTCGAGGGTGCGGTGCTGGCCAACTGGGCACGGCGCTGCGGCGCCGAGTGCACGCGGGAATGGAACGACACGGTCGGCCGTACGCTCGGCCTGACCGCCCCGGTGCCTGGCCGCTGAAGCCCGGCCGCTGAAGCGCGACGCGCTGACCGGGCCCGGCTTGAATACCGGGCCCGTCTGTTTCTGCAAACCCGTT
Source organism: Falsiroseomonas sp. E2-1-a20 (assembly GCF_051433195.1). NCBI lineage: Bacteria > Pseudomonadati > Pseudomonadota > Alphaproteobacteria > Acetobacterales > Roseomonadaceae > Falsiroseomonas > Falsiroseomonas sp. E2-1-a20. Next base: position 28,302 of record NZ_JBHMFT010000028.1, read on the forward strand.
CCTCCGGAAGGCGCATGCGACAACTCCTCGCAGCCTCACAGGGCGTAGCCCGCGCCGGACTCTGGTTCGGCGGTGCGCTCATCCTTCTCTCTGCCTGCCTGATCGGCGTGGACGTGACGATACGCAAGCTGTTCGCCGTCTCGGTCGGCGGCGCCGACGAGATTGCCGGCTACGCACTGGCCATCGGAACGAGCTGGGCGCTGGCCGCGGCGCTGCTTGACCGCGCCCATATCCGGATCGACAGCGTCTACATGCTGCTGCCGTCGCGGCTTCGCGTCGCGCTCGACTTTTTAGGGCTCGCGCTGTTCATCGGCTTCTTCGCGCTGGTGGGTTGGCATGGCATCGGTGTGCTGCAGCAATCCTGGGTCTCGGGCTCGCGCAGCCAGTCCGAACTCGAGACGCCGCTGATTCTGCCACAGGCGATCTGGCTCATTGGCCTCGGTACCTTCGTCGTGATCGGGGTGGTTCTGCTGCTTGCCGCGATCGGGCGCCTGTTTGCCGGCGACCGGGCCGGAACCGGGCGCCTCATCGGCACCCGCTCCGCACAGGAGGAGGTGGAGGAAGAAATGCGCGCGGCAGCGGCACGCAAGGCGGCGGAAGGCCTATGATTGCCACGACCCTCATCGTCCTGCTCGGGCTGCTTGCGCTGGCCGTCCCGGTCGCCGCGGCGCTCGGCATGCTTGGCTTGGTTCTGGAGCAAATTTATGGGCGCTTCCCGCTCTCGCTCGCGATGGGTGAACTGGCATGGTCCACGTCCAACTCCTTCCTCCTGGTCGCGATCCCCTTCTTCGTGCTGCTTGGCGAGATCCTCCTGCGTTCAGGCATCGCGGAGCGGATGTATTCTGCCCTTGTACAGTGGATGCCCTGGCTGCCGGGCGGGCTGATGCATTCGAACATCGTTGCCTGCGGGCTGTTCGCAGCAACCTCCGGCTCCTCGGTCGCCACCGCGGCGACGATCGGCACCGTGGCGCTCGGCGAGGTCGAGCGGCGCGGCTACAATGAACGGCTCTTCCTCGGTACCATTGCGGCGGGTGGCACGCTCGGCATCCTCATCCCTCCCTCGATCAACATGATTGTCTATGGCGTGCTGACGGAAACCTCCATCCCGCAGCTCTACCTGGCGGGGCTGCTGCCTGGCATCGTGCTGACGGTACTGTTCAGCCTGACGGTGATGGTGGCGTGCCTGCTGCGGCCGGACCTCGACGGCACGCGGGTGCCGACAAGCTGGGAAGGACGCCTGCGATCCCTGCCGGATCTCCTGCCGCCGCTGTTCATTTTCGCCGCGGTCATCGGCTCGATCTATGCCGGCCTTGCCACGGCTACGGAATCTGCGGCGCTTGGCGTGATCGCCGCAATGGCGGTGGCGGCCTGGCACCGGCGGCTGACGCTGGAGGTGCTGCGCGCCGCGCTCGAAGGCACCATGCGGACGACGGCGATGATCATGGCCATCCTGATCGCCGCCTACTTCCTGAACTTTGTGATGACGTCGATCGGGCTGACCGCCCAGGTGAACCGCTCCATTACCTCACTCGGCCTGTCACCCTTCGAGCTGCTGCTGGTGGTGATCGCTTTCTACATCGTTCTGGGCATGTTCATGGAGACGCTCTCCATGATGGTGGCGACGGTGCCGATCATCGCGCCCGTCCTTATCACCGCGGGCTTCGACCCAGTCTGGGTCGGTATCCTCATCATTCTGCTGATGGAGACGGCGATGATCACGCCGCCGGTCGGCATCAACCTGTACGTCGTGCAGGGGCTTCGCAAGCGCGGCCGCATCGACGACGTGATGATTGGCGTCTCGCCCTTCGTGCTGACGCTCGTGCTGATGATCGCGGTGCTGGTTGTCTGGCCGGACCTCGCGCTCTGGCTGCCGCGCAGCGCCGCCACCGCGGGCTGATATTGTTTCCCATTGATCGCGACCCGCGCCCGCCGAAGGCGGGCGAGCGCCCGGTCACGGCGCTGCCGTGACGCGCCGCTGCATATGGCGCGAAGCCAAGGCCGCGGATTCGGGCGTCTGAGGCGGTTGGAGCTATAGCTCCAACCGGTCACGATCCGCGGGATTTGGTATGACGGAGGGCGGCGGCCCGCCCGCTACGGCTTGTCGAGCAGGATGTTGCGCGTGTCATCGAGGCTGGCGCGCCAGTCTGGCAGCACCAGGCAGGTGGCATCGTATTCCTCGACGATGAGCGGCCCGGTCTGCGGTGCGGCGAGGTCGGCGCGGCGGATCACCGGCGCCTCCACCCAGCCCTCCTCCGGCCCCAGGAAGATGTGGCGTGGCGCCGGTGCCGCGGCCTCCACGCGGCTCGGCACGCCACCGAGCGGCTGGGCCTCGCCGGCCCGGATCCCCTGGCCGATCACCTGGATGGAGACGAGCTCGACCGGCTCTTCCACGCCGGCACGGTGGCCATAGGTCCGCTCATGCTCCTGCCCGAACGCCTCCTCAAGCGCGCGCAGGGCGTCGGCCGTGATCGGGCCGTCAGGCAGCGGCACGGTCAGATCGAAGCTCTGGCCGTGATAGTGCAATGCGGCTGCACGGCGAAGCCGAGCTTCCGCACCGGTGAAACCCTCCGCCGCAAGCTGGTCGAGCGCCTGGCTGGACAGCGCGTTCAGGGCTGCGTTGAACTCAGCCAAATCCAGCCGGCGCGTCTGCCGGCGGAGACTGCGCGAAAAATGGTGCTCAACATCCGCGTAGAGCAGCCCGAAGGCCGAGAACAGGCCGGGCGCGGGCGGCACCATCACCCGCCGCATGCCCAGCGCTTCCGCCATGCGGCAGGCAAAGAGCGGCCCGTTGCCGCCGAAGGAGAACAGGGCGAAGTCCCGCGGATCGCGTCCACGTTCCGAGGAGACGGCGCGGATCGCGCGGATCATGTTGGAGACCGCGATGAGATGCGCGCCATGCGCAGCGCGCGCGAGTTCCAGTCCGAGCGGCCGCGCGACCTTCGCCTCGAAGGCGGCGCGCGCGCTTTCAGCGTTCAATCGCACGGCACCGCCGACCAGATGCCCGGGGTTCAGGTAGCCGAGGATCACGTTGGCATCGGTGACCGTCGGCTCGGTCCCGCCCATGTCGTAGCAGACCGGGCCGGGTGAGGCGCCGGCGCTCTCCGGTCCCACCTGCAGCGAGCCGCCGGCGTCGATCCGCACGAGTGAACCGCCGCCAGCGCCGACCTCGGCCAGGTCGATCGCCGGCACCTTCAGCAGGTAGCCCGCCCCGGTCAGCAGGCGCGAACCCATCATGATGCCGCCGCCCACCGAGTATTCGGTGGCGCGCGTGACCTCGCCACGCTCGACCGTCGCGGCCTTGGCCGTGGTCCCGCCCATGTCGAAGGTGATGACGTCGGGCAGCCCCTTCGCACGGGCCAGCGCCTGCGCGCCGACCACGCCGGCCGCCGGGCCGGACTCGACGATATGCATAGGCTTCGCCACCGCGGCCTCGGTGGTCATCAGCCCACCATTGGATTGCATCAGCAGCAGCCGCGCCGGCACACCCGCGCGATCCAGCCCGCCACGCAGCGAGCGTAGGTAGCGCGCGACGATCGGCATGATGTAGGCGTTGATGACGGTCGTCGAAGTCCTCTCATACTCCTTGATTTCCGGCAGGACGTCGGCGGAAACCGAAAGCGGCAGGTCCGGCGCCAGGTCGCGGATGATCGCCGCAATCGCGTGCTCATGCGCCGGGTTGGCGTAGGAGTTGAGCAGGCAGACGGCGATCGCCTCCACCCCCTCGTACAGCAGCGCCTGGACAACGCGCGCGGCCTCGTCTTCATCGAGGGGCCGCTCGATGCGACCTTGTGCGTCCACGCGCTCATCTACCACGCGGCGGAGGTGGCGCTCGACCAGCGGCGCCGGCTTTTCCCAGGCGATGTCGTAGAGGCGGGGCATGCGCAGCGTGCGGATCTCCAGCACGTCACGAAAGCCCTTGGTGGTGATCAGACCGGTGCGCGCGCCCTTCTGTTCGAGGATCGCGTTCGAGGCGACAGTCGTGCCGTGGCGAATCTCCTCGATCGCCTCGCCGGTTACGCCGGTCTCCGCGAACAGCTCGGCCAGGCCTACGACAATAGCGCGCGCATAGTCGTCCACGCTGGAGGAAATCTTCTTGGTGTGGATCGTGCCGTTGGAACCGAACAGCACGATGTCGGTGAAGGTGCCGCCGATGTCCACGCCGACGCGCCAGGTTACGGTCATGGCGTTCACTCCGCGGCCTCGGCGGGCAGCGGATCCGTCCTCTGCACCTTGGGTGTCTCAACCCAGGCACGGCGCTGGCGCAGCTCCGCGCGCAGACGCTCGGTCGCCGCCGCATCCACCGTCCAGGCGGCGGTGTCCAGCAGCACGCCGTAATCGGCGCGCGCCCGCTCGGGTGAGAGGAATTCGTTGCGCACGTCCTTCAACACCTTCGCCGGGTCGCGTTCCAGCGGATCGCCCCAGCCGCCGCCGCCCGCGAGCACATGGCGGAACACCACGCCACGCTGGATGTTCGTCGTGATCTTGGAGGGCACGAGGCGGTTTTCCCCCTCGGGATCCATGCGATTCTCGGAAGGCGCGCCAGGGCTGCCGCCATAGAGTCCGAAGGGGCGATGCACGCGCCGGTCGGAGCGGACCTGCAGCACGCCTTCCTCCTCCGTGAAGCGGTAGTCTCGCCGGAAAGGCACGCCGCCGCGGAATCGCCCCGCGCCAGCGCGATCCGGGACGAATTCGTAGGTCAGCAATTGGATCGGCTGCTCCGCCTCGGTCACCTCTATCGAATGGGAGGCCATGTTCGCCATCATGTGGCTGTTGCCGTCCAAGCCATCCGCCCAGGGCCGCGCGCCCCAGGCGCCGCAGGTAAAGTCCACATAGATGAAAGGAGAGCGGTCCGCATGGTAGCCGCCGATCGAGATGCCCGTGTTGCCGCCATCGCCCGCCGCAAAGACCTTGTCCGGCAGCATCATGGCGAGCGCGCCGAAGATGCAGTCCGCCATGCGGAAGCCGGTGAGCCCCCGCGCGGCGCAGGCCGCGGGTAGCACGCCGTTGCCGACCGTCCCGGGCGGGCAGATCACCTCGATGGCGCGGAACACGCCTTCGTTGTTCGGAATGCCTGGCGGCAGCACCGATCTGACACCGGTATAGGACGCGGCCTTGGTGAAGGACAGCGTGTTATTGATCGCGCCCTTCACCTGCGGATTGGTGCCCGTCCAATCCACCACCATGTGCGCGCCGGTCTTGCGGATCGTGACAAAAAGGCGGATCGGCTTGCCGTAGTCCACGCCGTCGTCGTCGATCCAGTCCTCGAAGGACCACTCACCGTCGGGCAGATCTGCCAGTGCGGCGCGGGTCAGGCGCTCGGCGTAGTCGATCACGTCCTGCATGTAGTCCTTCACCGTCTCCGCGCCGTAGCGGGCGACAAGGTCCGCGAATTGGCGCTCCGCGATGTGACAGGCGGCGAGCTGGGCACGCAGGTCGCCGAACAGGCGGACGGGCAGGCGGACATTGCGCTCGATGATCGCCATGATGGCCTCATTGCGCCGTCCCGCCTCATACAGTTTCAGCGGTGGAATGCGCAGACCCTCGGCATAGATCTCGGTGGAGTCCGAGGCGTTGGACCCAGCAACGCGGCCGCCGACATCAGTGTGGTGGCAGATCGTGGCGGCGAACGCCAGTCGCTCCCCTGCGTGGTAGAGCGGCTTGAAGATGAAGATGTCGGGCAGGTGCATCCCGCCCTCGAAGGGATCGTTCATGATGAACACGTCGCCTTCGCGGATGTCCTCGCCATAGCGGCGCATCACCGCTTCCAGCGCGGTCGGGATGGAGCCGAGATGCCCCGGCAGCGTCAGCCCTTGCGCGACCAGCCGCCCCTCTGCATCCGCGAAAGCCGTCGAATAGTCCATGTTGTCCTTAAGAACGCCCGAATAGGTCGTGCGGAACACCGTCAGCGCCATCTCGTCAGCAATGGAGAAGATGGCGTTCTTGAACAGCTCGAATGTGATCGGATCCCGCGCCAGTGCCATGGTCGTCCGGTGCTCCATGTCTCGGATGAACGGGACCTGTTGCTCCCGACTTCCGTGTCGAGCGTAGATCGCTGCCGTCGAGGCTGGCAATAGCGGGGGTGCGCCCGCGCTGCGGGCCCGTACCGCGCCGCCGTCGTCTCCGCGCCGCGCAGCACCGCCCGTGCGCGCCCGAGCTCATCAAGCGAGGGTATTCCACCGTGCGGCCGTAGAACATCACACGTGTGGTGCCGCTGGAGTACGCTGCGGCGTGCGCCGCAGCTCGACTGCCGGCGGGCTTCGCCAACGCTCAGGGCAGGACGGTCTGATCCATCTCAGCCGAACAGCGTCTGCTGCCGTTCGGGCAGCCGGAGGCGCTTGTTCTGATAGATGCAGAACTCCGCATCGCGCTGCTCCCACGGCACGCGGCCGGCGGTCAATTCGGTGTGGCAGGGCTTCTAGATCAGCCAGGTACGCGCGCCATTCGGCTGGGTGTTGGCGTAGAAGTGGTCAACTCGGCGAAGGGCAAGCGGACGCGATCCTCCGTCACTACCTCGGCGACGTTGCAGCAGGGGCACCGCCTGCCCACGACCAATGTGTCCTCGACGTGCTCGCGCATGGTCGCCTCGCCGATGGCACGCCGTCCCACGCGCGCTACATGCTTGAGGTAGGCAACATCCTCGGCAATTGTCTCGACGCGCGATGCCACGCAATGATCGCATGACCCTGGCTGGTGAAGCGAACGGCCAAAGGGGCGACGAGCTGCTGGCGCGTGAAGCCGGAATCCGGCTGGTGCAGGCCGAGTATCGCGGCGGCGGCCCGGCGATGAATGACGTACTGGCAGGCCATGTGCATCTTGGCGTGTTCAGCCTGGGCTCGGTGACGCAGCACTTCGCGGCTGGCACGCCGCGCCCACTCGCCGTCCTGTCTGCGCAGCGGTCGTCTGCGGCTCCCGACGTGCCAACCACAGCGGAAGAGGGTCTGCCAAGTGTGATCAACGCGCTACGCTTCCTGGTGCTGGCACCTGCCGCAACGCCGCGGGAGGCGATCGCCGCGCTGCACGCCGCGACGCTGGAAAGCTTACGCGATGCAGGGCTGCGCGAGCAGTTGACGCGTGCAGGCTTCGAGATCACGCCGAACTCCCCGGAGGAAGCGGCCGCCATGCTTCGCGCGGAGGACGACCGGTGGGCACCGATCCTGCCGGCGCTGAACCTGAACCTAGGGTAAGCCGGATGAGCAGGCTAGATATTCGGGGCGACGCGCGCCGAGTGGTCCAGGCGGTGAAGGCTGGCGGCGTGGCAATCATCCCAATGGACGTGGGCTATGCCGTGGCGGATGAGGTGGTGGATTGCGGCCTGCAGAAGTTTCACCGCTACCGGCGGTCGTCTACCATAATCGACTTCCGCACCATGGAGGTGGTGCGCATTGGGTCCTGCTACGAGGTAATCGCGGAAGTGCTGCAGCGACATTTCGGGGTGGAGCTACCGCCAGACCCGGGGTTGGAAGCGCTTCCCTCCGGACATCTCAGGGAGGCGCAGCGGAGCTACAACTGAACAAATAGGCGAGGCCGTTGGTGCGGAGTCGGCGGTATCAGCGAAAGGCTGGCATCGGCCGCCTCCCCGGGGACCAAGTCGAACGCTTGTGCCCGCATCGGCCTCAACTGCGCGGCGGTCGCCACAGACGAGGAATGTGGGCACGCACGCGTACCGCGGATACGTTCACCAGCAGGCTATTTTTTGTGACTCATCAGGGAGGGTCTCGCACCCTCCATCACATCCACAACACCGTCCCGGCCGATCATGAGGAATTCCTGCAGAAGCCACTTGGCTTTGGTCGGATTCAGAGCAAGCGTTGGTCACGCCCCGACCGGCGCCAGTCGGCGGGGCGCCTGGTGGTAGGGCCCGATCCTCGGCGCCCGATGCCGGAGACCACCACCATGACGCTGACCGACACCCAGTCCCAGATCCTGCGCCAGGCCGCGGAGCACGAAGCGGGACTGGCCTCTCTGCCGAAGATCCCTGCGGCGGCGTGCAACGCCGTGTTCCGCAGCATGCTGAGGGGCGGGCTTCTCGCCGAGGTGCGGGCGCCGGCGGAGCATTTCGGGTTTGGATGGCGACAGGACGAGGCGAGCGTGTGGATCGCGCTACGCATCACCGACAAGGGCCTGGCCTCTATCGGCCTAGATCCCGCTGGCTCGGCGCGGGTACTGACTGCCGGCGACACCCAGGCGGCCATAATCTCCGACAGCCCGCCCCTGAGCCTCGAGGCGGCCTCCGCACCGCCGGATGCACCTTCAGGTCGGCTCAACCTGCGCGCTGCCGCCACCGCTGTGGTCACCGCCTGGGAGGCATCGCAGCCAATCGAGGCACCGCTGGCGTCCCTGCGGGCGATCCTCGCCAGCCGGCCGGCCGGCGCACCGCGAGCAGCCAGCACTCCCCGCAGGCCGCGCGAGGGCACCAAGCAGGCCGCGGTGCTGGCCCTGCTTCGCCGGCCGGAGGGCGCGACCGTGGCGCAGGTGGTGGAGGCGACCGGCTGGGCGCCGCACACGGTGCGCGGGTTCTTCGCCGGCCTCCGCGCCCGGCACGGCATCGAGGTCGCGGTACTGGAGCGGGTGCGGCAGGTCGGACCGAATCAGACCGGCGCCAAGGGCAGCTACAGCGTCTACCAGATCGCTTTGGTGGCCGGCTGATGCACGCCACGCAGCACAGCGCCTCCCGCCTGGCGGTTGGCCTCTACCGGGTCTCAACCGCCGAGCAGGGCCACAGCGGTCTGGGCCTGGAGGCGCAGCAGGCCAGCGTGCGGTCCTTCGTAGCGGCGCAGGGCTGGACGCTGGTGGCCGAATTCTCCGACATCGCCAGCGGCAAGGACGACCGCCGACCGGGCTTCCAGGCGGCGCTGGCGCGGTGCCGGCAGCTGGGGGCGGTGCTGGTGGCGGCGCGGCTCGACCGGATCACCCGACGCGCGCACACGCTGTCGCAGCTGCTGGAGGATGGCACGGCGATCCGCGCAGCCGACATGCCGGGCGCGGATGAGCTGATGCTGCGGATCTACGCGGCCATGGCGCAGAAGGAGCGGGAGCTGATCAGCGAGCGAACCCGGGCGGCGCTGGCGGCGGCGAAGGCCCGCGGGACGGTGCTGGGCGGTGACCGGGGCTACCGGCCTGCAACGGGACCGGACAGCGGCGGGGCGGCCGCGGCACGGCGGCTGGCGGCTGATCAGGCAGCCCATCGGCTGGTGCTCGTGTTGGAGCATCTGCGCGCGGAGGGCGTCAGGGGTCACGCCTCGCTAGCGCGTGCGCTGAACGTGCGCGGGGTGCTGCCCCCTGCGGGCCGCGGTGCTTGGACACATACCACGGTGGCACGAGTGCTGGAGCGGCTTCGAGCATAGCGTCGGTGCTGGAAGGGGCCGCCTCGACTGCCGGCTCAAAGCGTCTGGCGCATCGTGCTGGTTCGTACTCGTCCGATGCCGAGGGCTTGTTCCAACGGTCCGGCCGGGAAGGGTATGTCTGGCGCGGACGAGACACGGAGGCCGCCATGTTCATCGCTCGCTTCTCTTACGACGTGCTACCCGCGGATCGCCCAAAGGCGCTTGAGTTCGTCCGACATGAGGTACAGGCGGCTCGCGCTGATGGGCTCGATGCACGGATGCTGATCCCGCTGACACGTGGTCACGGAGGTCCTGCCCTGGTTTTCGAGGTCACGCTGACGAGTTTGGACCAGCTCCAGGGGGTCAGGCACAGGGGCGGCGGATCAGCCGAGGCGACCGAAGATTGGATGCGCGGCTTCAGCGAAATCCTCCGCTCTCCACCTGAGGTCGAGATCCTGCGGGTGGAGGTGAGCTAGGCCCAGCTTGCCGGCCGCGACAGCCGGTAAGGCCCACGAGCTGTCGCGGAGCGGCCCCCCGGGGCGGCGCTGGCGGCGGCCAAGGCGCGGAGGGCGCTGCTGGGCGGCAGTCGGGGCTATCGCCCGTCGGCAGGCCCTGACGCCGCAGTGGCAGCGCAGGCGCGCCCGGAGGCAGCGTCGCGGGCAACGCATCGGTTGGTGCTGGAGGCGAAGCGGTTGCGGGTCCAGGCATCGGTGGGCATGCGGCAATGGCGCGGGCGCCGAATGAGCGCGGGGTGCCGACACCACTGGGCCGCGGCGCTTGGGCGCACACAACTGTTGCTCGCGCGGTGGCGCAAATCGGCGGGTTCTAGGGCAACCCCAACCTGACGGACGGCTGAAGGCGGAGCTATCGTGCCGCACCCCATTTCGAGGCCGCCCCATGGAAGAGGATTACAGGATCATCCACTCACCGCTGGAGCAGCGGGTCACGCAGGGCAACATCAGCGTTGAGGTCCTGATCTATCGCGGCGAGGAGGACACGGGCTGGATCCTCGAAGTCGTCGATCACCTCGGCGGTTCGACGATCTGGGACGATCAGTTCGCCACTGACAAGGCCGCCCTCGAGGAGGCGCTCTCGACAATTGAGGCAGAGGGGCTTGCCAGCTTCGCTGCAGCGCAAGGGCGCACAATGCACTGACGCGCGCGGCGGCTCGGGGTGCTGGCAACTCGGGGCGGTGCTGGTGGTGTAGCGGCTCGACCGGATCACACGGCAGGCGCACACGCTGTCGCAGCTGCTGGAGGATGGGGTGTCGATCCGCGCGGCTGACATGCCGGGCGATGACGAGCTTATGCTGCGGATCTACGCGACGATGGCGCAAGAGGAGCGGGAGCTGATCAGCGAGCGAACCTGCGCCGCGCTGGCGGCGGCGAAGGCCCGCGGGGCGGTGCTGGGCGGCGACCGGGGCTACAGGCCTGCAGTGGGGCCCGACAGTGGCGCCGCGGCCCTGGCGCGCCGAGAGGCCGCGATTCAGGCAGCGCATTGGCTGGTGCTGGAGGTGGAGCACCTACGCGCGCTAGGTGTCGCTGGGCAGGCGGCGTTGACGCGGGCGCTGAATGAGCGGGGTGTGCCGGCGCCCCCGGACACAGGAACTTGGACGCATACGATCGTCGCGTGGGTAATGGCACGACCTATCGCATGAGCGCGCCAGCATAACGCCGGCACCGGCGCGCTATTTTGGTGAGCGCCTGAGCGGCTTGGCGCCGTCCAGCCCATCCAGGGGATCATCGTCTGACGGCGGAACAGCCGTAATCCTGCCGCCCCGCGCGTGGAACTCCGCAACCAGGCGTGCCGCCTGTTCCTCAGTCGGCTTGCCGCCTGCCGCTCTGGCACGGGCAATCTGAGCCGCTATGGCCTGCGACTGACGAAAGCGCTCCCGATATGCATCTGCGCGCGCCGAAGCTACTGGCGTAGCGGTCTTCGTCTCGGCGCCTGAGGGCTCCTGGCTACTGTCGCTGCCGGTAGAGTCGCCGTTGATATCCATTCAGTCCGAGTATCAGCCAGTTGACATCGCATCCACCAGCCAGACCGTCACATGGCCGTCAGCACCAACCCTTCCCCGCCGATCAACGACAGGTGCCGACGCCTCGAGTAAGCGGGGCGTGGACCCACACGATGTTGGCGGGGCCCTACCCATGCAGGTGAGGGGCAGGCCCTCGCAAAGCAACAGCGCCCTCTGCCTGAGCACGCTACATGCACAGGCTAGCTCGCGCTGACAGTTCCGTCGCTTGGTGTCGCGTCGCGTGCAAGATGCGGGTCGGCAGCCCGACTTCGCGCACCGCTGCAACAAGTGCGTAGGCCGTGAACGGCTTCGCCACGACGCAGTCTCGTGCGCTGAGCGGCCGGCCAACCAGGCATTCCGGGTTGCCTGTCGCATAAACGACCGGTAGCCCAGGAAGCCGCCGTCGGCAGGCACGGGCGACTGCCAGGCCGTTAGGCCCTGGGCCGAGATTGTAGTCGGTGACCAGTAGGTCCGGTTGCCACCCGCTGTCGTTGTCGAGGATGGCGGTCACCTCATCCGCGTCGCTGGCGTCCCTGCAGTCAAAGCCGGCTTCCTCGAGCAGATCACGGACCAAAATTCGAATCAGTTCATCATCTTCGACAATCAGTACGCGCATGAAATTCCCCCACTCTTTTTGAAGCCTCGCCGAGGCCTTCATTCGGCATGCGAGAAGAATGCGCTAAACCATTACGAACTATTATCACCAAAGCGTGACAAGGCCAGGATGTCGCTTGCTTGGACCAGCCTGTGTCGTTTGAGCAACAAAACGCCGCGTCTGCGCTTCGCCTTTGCTATGCAGAAATGGCGCAGCAAGAGCGGGAATTGATCAGCGAGCGGACGCGGGTGGCGCTGGGCGGCTCGGGCGCGTGGGGCGGTGCAGGGCGGCGACCGGGGCTACCGGCCCGTGGCTGGTCCGAATGGTGCCGCGGCTGCCGAAGCAGGGCGCCTGGTGGCTGAGCAGGCGGCACATCGACTGTCGAATTTGGCACTCTCGTTACCCAGCAGCTTTCGTCAAACGGCGTCCGCCCTGGTCTGACACGTCAGCGGTCGCGGGTAACGTAACGGCGCCTTCATTCTGCTGATGCCGGCCGCGATCGAGCTGGCGCGGCTTGGCGATTCATTCATCGAGCTATTAGCAACGCCGCGCCTCCGCGAGATGATCGAAGCGGCGAGTATAGGTTCCGAGCCCCTGTGTTTGTGAGCGCAGTTCCACGATAAAGCCAACAAGCTCCGCGGCCGGTAGCAGCGCTTGAACATCGTCCCAGCCCGCCCAACCCGGCCGTGCAACATATCCTAGAACTTGTCCACGTCGCCCCGTCAGCAACCGCTGGGCCGCCGGGGTGCAACTGGCTGGTACACTGACCGTCACTTCATCGATCGGCTCCAACAGCACTGGCGCTGCTTTCGCCAACCCCTCTAGCATCGCCATGCGGGTCGCCGTCGCAAAGGCCATCTCGCTGCTGTCGACGGCATGGAAGGCGCCATCGAGCAGCGTCACCGAGATGTCGACCACGGGGTGGCCCAGCGGACCTTTATGCGTCGCCTCTTGCGCCGCCTGCGCGATTGCTGGAACAAAGCGCTTCGGCACAGCACCCCCTACAACTTTTTCATCAAAGTGGAATCCGGCCCCACGTGGCCGTGGCGCAATCTGCAATTTGACGTCAGCAAACTGCCCATGTCCGCCGGTCTGGCGTTTGAGTCGCGTGCTCTGGACTACAGAGTGTCCAATGGTCTCGCGGAATGCAATTGGTGCAGGGCCGGTCTGCAGCTTGACGCCTGCCGCTCTCGCCAAGCGGTCAAGCGCAGTGCGCACGTGGATCTCGCCCTGGCCCGAAAGGATAGTCGTGCCGCTCTGTGGGTCTTGGCTGACGCCTAAGGCGGGGTCCTCCTCAGTTAGCCGCTGTAACGCCACCGAAAGACGCACCTCGTCCTTGCGGTCGTCCGGTATGATCGCAATCGCATGCTGCGATGGCGGCGGCGCAGGAAACGGAAGAGCTGGCCCACCTAATGTGGCTCCCGTTTGGACGCCCTCCAGTCGCCCAACCGCTACAAGGTCGCCCATCTGAGCTTGCGGGACTTTGTGTGCCTCTCCGCGGGGAAACTGGCTTATTGGACCGATCCGAAGACCATCCAGCGCGCTCCCCTCCTTCAGCAAGCCTCGCCACACGCGCACGAACGAAAGACGCCCAGCGTGCCCGGTATGCAGCGTGCGAAAGACTTGTGCGAGTGGAGCACCGTCCGCAGCAATGCCTTTGCGGGCGGCGGTTTCGGCTGGCGCGGGAACATCGTGTCTCAAGGCTTTCCAGAGTCGCTGGACGCCGCCTCGATATTCGGCGGCGCCAAGTAGCACGCTGACCACGGCCCCGCTTGCCTCACCGCTGTGTAGCGGGCGGTAAAGGTCAATCGGCATCAGCGGAGCATTCTCGACAACCTTCTCGAGAAGCGCGTCATCTTGATCGGCCAGCACGTCAAGCAGTGCATCGCGAGCTTCGGCCTCTCGCGCCTGCATCCCCTCTGGAAGGTCTATGCGCTCGGACGGAGCACCGGACCGATAGCGATATGCGCGCCGACTGATGATATCAACGTAGCCAATGATGTCGCCACCTTCGCGGATCGGCACCTGCCGCAGCACCAACCTTCGTCTTGTCTGCGCCTGGAGTGCGGCAAGGGTATCGCGTATCGCTCCTGCAGATGCATCGAGCTTATTGATGAAGATCAGCGTTGGTGTGCCGGTCTCTTCAAGATTGCGAAACAGGGGACCAAGGGTTACGGCGCGCTCTGGGGCGGGAGTGCAGACAACGACGGCCAGATCAACGACGGCGAGCGCGCATTGAACATCGTAGGTGAATTCGACCGAGCCAGGGCAGTCGAGGATGGCCCAGGTGTCGTGAAGCAGGCTACCGTGGCCGAGCCGAAACTCGGTTTCCAGGCCGGCCGATGAGGGGCGCCTAAGTGGGGTGTCAGTGGTTGCGTCTAATAAGGCGTAAAAAAGCGTAGTTTTGCCGCCTCCCTGTGGACCAATTAGCGCAAAGGAGCGGGCCGAGGCCAGGGGTCCGTTGCAGACGATCTTGGACACTTGAGTGCGCCTTTCCTGGTTGGCCTCCCTTCTAGCGCCGTCGGGACTCTCTTAGTCTCTACGGATGCGTGATCGCCTTCGGTACCGACACGCCGAAGGCCGTGCCCGTGTATCCGTGCCCAAGCTCTGGGTGCATTCCTGGATCATTCACTTGGCCGCAAATGAAACACGTCGCCGTGGTGCCAGCAGATGCCGAACCGGGCTGTTCACCACCGATCAACGGTCGATGGTCGGTGTTGAACATGCGCTACAGCCTCAGGCATGGCCTTCAACAGCCTGGACGCGCAGCGCGACGCGGCGGAGGCCTACATCGCCAGCCAGCGTGCCGAGGGCTGGGTGCTGGTGCGGGACCGCTACGACGATGGCGGCGTCTCCGGTGGCACGCTGGAGCGGCCGGCGCTGCGGCGCCTGCTGACGGACATCGAGCAGGGCATGGTCGATGTGGTGGTGGTCTACAAGATCGACCGCCTGTCCCGGGCGCTGATGGACTTCGCCAAGCTGGTGGAGGTGTTCGACGCCCACAGCGTGACCTTCGTCTCGGTCACGCAGTCGTTCAACACGACCACCAGTATGGGCCGGCTGATGCTGAACATCCTGCTCTCCTTTGCGCAGTTCGAGCGCGAGGTGATCGGCGAGCGGATCCGCGACAAGGTGGCGGCATCCCGGGCGCGGGGGATTTGGATGGGAGGCTATGTCCCGCTTGGCTATGACGCGCGGGACCGAAAGCTAGTGGTGAACCAGGCTGAGGCGGCGCTGGTGATGCGGGTCTTCCAGGGCTTCGCTCAGCTTGGATCCGGCAAGGCGCTGATCCAGGCACTGCGGGAGGAGCGTGTCACCACCAAGCACGGCCGGACCTTCGGCCGCGGCGACATCTACAAGCTTCTCAACAATCGCACCTACCTCGGCGAGGCGGTGCACAAGGGGAAGTCCTACCCGGGCGAGCACGCAGCCATCATCCCTCAGGCGCTGTGGGATGAGGCACATGCGCTGATGGTGGAGAGCCCGAGGGCGCGCGCCAACGCCAGCCGGTCGCAGACGGCGGCGCTGCTGCGGGGGCTGATCTTCGGCAGCGACGGCCGGGCGATGTCGCCGACCCACACCCGCAAGTCCGGCGGGCGGCTCTACCGCTACTATGTCAGTCAGGCCGTACTGAAGGGTTGCGCGGCAGATGGGCCGCCGATCGCGCGCCTGTCGGCCGATCAGGTCGAGGGGGCGGTGGTGGCGCAGGTGAGGGCGCTGCTTCGCCAGCCGGAGGTGGTGTTGGGGACATGGCAGGCGGCGCGGGCCTCGGCACCGGATCTGGCCGAGGATGAGGTGCGGCTGGCGCTGGAGCGGCTGGACCCGCTGTGGGACGAGCTTTTCCCGGCGGAGCAGGCGCGGATCGTGCGGCTGCTGGTGGACCGGGTGGATGTCGGTCCCGCCGGCGCTGACGTCCGGCTGCGGCTGGATGGGCTGGCGAGCCTGGTGCGGGACCTGGCGACGGGGCAGGGCGCTGAGGTGCAGGTGGCGGCATGAGCAGCACGGCGCAGATGCTGACGGTGCGGGTGCCGCTGGTCATCCACAAGCGCGGCGGGCGCAAGATGGTGCTGGCGCCGGACGGC
The DNA here is from genome assembly GCF_051433195.1 of Falsiroseomonas sp. E2-1-a20. Lineage (NCBI taxonomy): Bacteria > Pseudomonadati > Pseudomonadota > Alphaproteobacteria > Acetobacterales > Roseomonadaceae > Falsiroseomonas > Falsiroseomonas sp. E2-1-a20. Next base: position 44,319 of record NZ_JBHMFT010000028.1, read on the forward strand.
GCGCCGTGGGCGTCGCCGCATGTGCCGAGGATCAACAGCACGCTGGTGAAGGCGGTGGCGCGGGCGTTTCGCTGGCGCCGCCTGCTGGAGAGCGGGCGCTACGCCACGATCAAGGAGATGGCGGCGGCGGAGCGGATGCCGGAGTCCTATATCTGCCGCGTGTTGCGGCTGACGCTGCTGGCGCCCGACATTATCGAGGCGATCTTGGACGGGCGGCAGGCGGAGGGGATAACCCTGCCGGAGCTGATGGCGCCGTTCCCGGTGGAGTGGGAGAGGCAGCGTGGTGCCACATCGCCTGGATCAGTCGGGCTCGGATCGAACGGATGGCACGTTGGAACGCCGAAGGCGGCGATGCGCGAGGCGACCAGGTAATGTAGCTTCTTGGCGTGGGGCCGCGCTTCCGGCGGCTGACTGGAAGAGGACAACAAGGTGACACCGCGAGGTGCGATCCTGCAGATTGCGAAGATGGTCGGTCAGGACATGGCCCGGGGAACGCTAAGCCGCGGAGCCTTGGATGCCGGCCCGATGCTGGCCCAAGCCGGAGCCACGCCAGGCCTCGTTGCCTGCTTGGTTTCCGAAGCCAGCAAGAAACGGCCGGCGGACCGAGTTGTCGAAGCTTGCTGTTTCCTGCTGGAAGCGGCGCTCACTGACTTACGCATCGCTGGCAATGGCGGGGACACCGCGGCACGCGAAGGTCTTGCGGAGGCTTTCCGAGCGGTGGAGACGGCGGTCACGGCCAGTAGTCTTGCCCCGAGCGTGCTCATGCAGATCGCGCGGGTCTTTGCGCAGGCGGGGCTCGACCCTGGGCCTGCGCTGCAGGATGCAACGATCTCGAGCATTGAGGCGGGCTTGTCCCACGACCCGACGCCGCCGGCGCGCGGCGAACTGGCGGGACATCTGGCGCCGCTTGCGGAGGCGCTTGGTCAGGACCCCTTCGCCGTCCACGCAGAACTGGCCGCCACTGGTGCGGCATTTCCGTCCGAGCATCGCGCAGCCATGGCTGCGGAACTTGCCACGTCAACGATCCCCGCTGTGCGCGACGCAGCGCTCGGCTTCCTGCTGGATGCCGATCCCGCGCCAGGCTTCGCGGTGCTGGAGGTGCTGGTCGCACAGGCGCGCCGCAACCCCGTGCCGAGCCTCCTGGTCGAACGACTCATCAGCCTTCGCCCGTGGTTGCCGCCGGCGCGCCAAGCCAAGCTGGACGCCACGATCCGCGGCCTGCGCACCAACACGGCTGCACCTGTGCCCGCGCCACGCATTGAAGTTACCAGGCTGCTTGCATCCTTGTGCGACGGGGCGGGGGCGCAAAGCCTGTTCGCCTTGCTCAAGATCGGACGCCGCTTCGCCCTGGCCTCCGTGCTCATCAAGGTGGATGTGGGCGTGGCGGATGCCTGGGTTCGCGACGACATGCTGAAGCGCGAGGCCGACGGCATCATCGCCGAGATCACGGGCGCGACGGAAGCGGTCACGGTGCCGATCAGCTTCGTCCAGGCTCGGCTTGCCGACGCACTGGCGATCAATCTCTCGCAGCGAACCCTTCCGCCATTTGGCCTGCTGCAGGTGACCGAGGCGCTTGGGCTGGGCCTGCTGCAGCCGGCCGCGATCTCGCCAATGGCTCTAGCAGCCCAGCTGCTCGCTGGCCTGCCACCTGACCAGACCGGACTTGATGCGGCGAGCGCTGCGCATGCGGACGCCGCGGATTGGCGCGAGCTGTTCGAGACCGTGGGCTCCTGGTTCGAAGCCGGAGAGGCGGTTGAGGCCCTGCTTCGGCCAATCCCATCGCGCAGCAAGCGGATCGAGGCGGTGCTGACGCGGCATTTGCCGGGCCGCCGCCTCTTCTGGGCCGAGCGCTGCGCCTGGATGGCGGCGACGTTACAGGGTAGCGCCGCCGACGATGGCGAGGAGTGGCTGAACTTCGCCCTGGTCGCCCGCGACCTCGCCAGCGGAGAGCCTTTGTCCGACGTTGCATTGTTCGACGTCATCGCAGAGGCGACGGTTGACGCCTTCGCTGCAAGCACACCCAGGCGGCGGCAAGCGGGGCGGAGGGACCGCTGAAGCTGGAGGACCGGCCGTCCTGGCGCAGGCGATCACGTCCTTCGTGCACTACGTCACCTGGCACTGGAAGCGGGCGCTCGGGCGCCGTAGCCAAAAGGGCCACGTGACCTGGACACGGATGGCGCCGATCGCAGCGCGGTGGCTGCCGCCCGCCAGGGTCCAGCACCCGTATCCGCAGCAACGCTTCATCGTCAAACACCCGAGGTGGGAGCCGAGTGCGTTAGCAGCGCACGCTCGGATCTGTCCGGGGGGCGCGGGGTGACCCGCGTCCCTACCGGGATGGTGGCCGTGAGACGCGTCTCGCCGGCTGAAAGCGCTTGGCGATCACGCTTCCACCTGACGCGGTGCGCGTCGGGATTGGAGATGCCCCAGGAGCGCCTGCACCCTCGCTGGCCGTAACCGATCGCGTGAATACACCGCATACAGTGATGGTCCGTCGAAGCGGCATTGCGACAGTACGCGGACCAGCTGGCCGGCTGCGAGTTGCGGTTCGATCAGCATCAGGGGCAGTCGTGTCACGCCGAGGGCCGCCAACACCCAATCCCGCACCTGAATGGCCGAGGAGGTGCGCACACGGCAGGTCAGCGCGACCTGATGCCGCTTGCCGCCCTCGTCTGTCAGCAGCAGCGTCTGGCGTTCTCCGCCGAACCCGGCATAGCCAATCCAGGCGTGGCGGCCGAGGTCTTCAACGTGCCGCAGCAAACGACCCGCGCTAGCGAGGTAGGCGGGGGCAGCGCAAAGCACGCCCTCAAACGTCCCAATGCGGCGGGCCACAAGCCCCAACTCAGCGCCCCGCAACCAGCCGAAGCGGAACGCAACGTCAGTTCCCTCCTGGCGCGGATCGACGATGCGGTCGGTGGCCGCGATGTCGAGCCGGAGGGCGGGATGCTGCGCCAGGAAGGACGCAAGCAGCGGGACCAACACCGCATCAGCCATGCCGACGGGACAGGAGATACGAAGTGTCCCGGCCAGGGCGCCCTCATCTCCCCGCGCAGCGGCGAGGGCAGCTTGTGCCTCAGCGCGGAGACGGCGACCGGCTTCGAGCAGGCGCTCACCCGCGGGCGTCGGCCGGGTGCCGCGGCTCGAACGGATCAGAAGGCGCGCGCCGACCTGCGCCTCAAGTGCCCCGATCCGGGCGCTGACCGAAGACTTGGCCGTGCCCAACGCGGCTGCCGCGGCACTGATGCCGCCAGTTGTCACGACGCGCTCGAGCAGCGCGAGGTCGCCAAAAAGGGTGTCGCGGATTGTCATCGTTCGATTTGGCAGAACGAAGCGTCCCAAATCAAGAACGCCGGGGCCAGCGGCGCAGGTCTATTCTCCCCGGCGAACCCACTACTGGAGGCTGATGCCATGAACCTCCCCCGCCGTGCCTTGCCGGGGCTGCTTGCTCTCGGTGTGCCCACAATCGCGCGGGCCGAGGCCTTCCCGGTCCGCCCGGTCCGGCTAATCACGCCTGTTCCTGCCGGCGTTGGCGCGGAAGCGACGGTTCGGCTCTTTGCCGACGGCTTGTCGCGCCGCTGGGGGCAGCCTGTCACGGTGGAAAATCGCCCAGGCGGGGACGGCGTGATCGCGGCCATGGCCTTCCTGGGCCACCAGGACGATCACAAGCTGTTTCTCTCCTTTGCCGGGCCGTTCACGGTGAATCCGGCCACCATCCCGAACCTGCCATACCGCACGGAGCAGTTCGCTTCTGTTTCCACCGTCGCCATCGACCACATTGCCGTCGTTGCCAGCCCTACTCTACAGGCTGCCAACCTGGCGGATGCGGTGAGGCTGGCTCGCGCGGGAGCCGGAACGCTGACCTGGGCATCCTCTCCGGGCGGCATCGCCATCGCCTTCGCAGCGTTCGCAGCGGAACAGAGCCTCGCTCTAACTCGCGTGCAGTACCGCGCCGTTCCCGACATGCTGAATGACCTTGGCGAGGGGCGGATACAGCTTGCCGTCATGCCGCTGGCCACCGCATTGCCGCAGGCACGAGGAGGCCGACTCAAGCTGCTGGCCGTGACGAACTCGAGCCGCTCCGCTGCCGCTCCAGACCTCGCGACCGCCGCCGAGCAGGGTTTCCCGGCATATAGGTTTGAGGGTTTCGTCGGCGTCTTCGCCGATGCCCGTCAGCCGGCGACGGTTCGCCGGGCGCTGGAAGAAACGACCCGGGCGATCGTGGCGGACGAGGGATTCGGCAGCCGCGTGCGCGCCGCGGGGCAGACACCGTTTGCCGGCGGTACTGCCGATCTCGATGCCCGCATCCTGGCTCAACGGGTGCTGGTCGAAGCTGGGCTGCGCCACCTCTCGCCAGGAGGATAGTCGGATGCGGCAGCGCTATCGTTCACCTGTCGCGGCGGGTCGCGCCTTTGCGCTTATCTTCTTGCTGCTGGCCGAGCCCGCTCGGGCGGGCGAGGAAGCGGCGGAGCCGTTCGAGGAGATTGAGCTGTTCGAAGTCGCGGGCGCGGTCGGAACCCTGGCACTTCCCGCTGGCGCGCCGGACCGGCGGACCCCGGCTGTCGTGGTCCTGCACGGTAATGCCCAGCCCGATAGCCGCGCCAGCCTCGACACGGACCAGCTTCTGGGTGCCGGCTTCGCTGTGCTGGAGGTGGTGCACTTGCCGGGCGACAGCCTGCAGGCCGTGCTCACTGCCTTGGCGCTGCATCCCCGCGTAGCGGGTCAGCCGCTTGTCCTTCTCGGCTTCGGTGCGGGCGCCAGGCTTGCGGCGGAACGGCATGGGCTCACTGGTGCCCGGGCGCTGCTGTATCCGGGTTGCGACGGGGTTGCGCCTGCCGTGACGCTCGGCGAGGCGGTGCTGATCATTCACGGCGCGGTCCACCCTGCGAACGAAATAGGCGCCTTCGCCATGTTGGGCCGGGCCATGGGCGCTTCCGGTGTCGCTGTGCGCCTCAGGGATTTCCAGGGCGCCAATCACTCCCAGGACCGGCACGGGTTTGCCGGAGAAGGCCACGATGTTCCTCTACTTCGCCACCAAGGAGGCGCTTTTCGAGGCCGCGCTGCGCTCCCGCCTTGCCCCGGTCCTTGACGGTATGAAGGCGGCGGTAGCCGCCTGTCCCGGCCCGGCAACTGACCTGCTGCGGATGCTGGTGGGGTATGTGCATGCGGGAACTGGCGGGTGGCGTGCGGCCGGTCACGAATGGCCCCTCGCATGTCTCTCTGCGGACGCGATGGCTCCCCGAGGGGCTGCGCGAACCAGAGCGAAAAGCAGCGTAGCCATGCGAACCACAACGAAACTTGCGGAGGGGGTGCGACTAGGTACAAGTGGTCTCTTGCGCTCACCGATGCTCTCGTGACGGTTACTCTGGAACTCCCGCACTCCGCAACGCCATAACATATTCTTCCATGAATGCGGTGTCTGCGAACGGCCGCGGAACATTCGAGACGCGGTAGTCTGGAATAAGCTGCAGGAGCCTAGCCGCAACAACGCGTGCCTCAGCGCGGCGTCCCAAACGGGTGCAGACTTGAATCAAGCAGCGGTGAGCTACACCGTAACGCGGCATTTGTTCCACGGCTTGCACGAGCACTTCGTAGGCGGCTTCGTTCCTGCCGGTCATAAGCAACGCTAACCCCAGACCTGACTGTATGTAGCCTATTTCGAGATCGCGTGGACTGATGTGCAAGGCCCGCTCGAAGTAGCCAGCTGCCGGCGCCGGATCACAAGCATGGCAGTGAACATACCCTAGAGAGTGGAGGATCTGGGCCGAGTTAGGATGGAGGTCGAGAGCCCGGTTCAAAGTTGCAAAGGCTGCCTTATAGTCGCGTGCAAACTGCGACATGGCGTGACCTGCGCCACGAAGTGCGACTGGGTCGTCCGAACGGCTGGCAATCAATTCGCGCGCAATAGCGACTGCAGCTTCACGGTCACCCGGCTGGAGCCAATTACCGGTATCTCGCGTGATATAGACCCAACAAAGATAGCCCTTGGCTAGTGAGAAATTCGGGTCGATTTCAAGAGCTCGGTGGAGCATCGAGAGCGCACTATCGAGGGCACCACGTGTCATCTGGTAGCACTGATGAACAGCGCGAAGGTATAGGTCGTAGGCATCGAGGCTGTCAGTCGGCTTTATATTCGCCCGCGCGATCTCTGCGCGTTGGAGCGTTGGCTCGATCGCACCGACCACGCTCCGCCTAATCTGATCCTGGAGATCGAAGACATCGGCGAGGTTGCCGTCGAACCGATCGGCCCAGACGTTGTGGCCGGTCTCCGCCTCGATAAGCTGGCAGCCAATTCGGACCTGTCCGCCTGCCCTGCGGACGCTGCCCTCCAGCACGTAGCGGACGCCGAGACCTCTGCCAATTTGACGTACATCCACGGCGCGCCCCTTGAAAGTAAAGGCACTGTTACGCGCGATCACGAAGAGCCAGCGGATGCGCGACAGAGCCGTCGTGATGTCCTCGACGATGCCGTCGGCAAAATACTCCTGCTCGGGATCGCCGCTCATGTTGTGGAAGGGCAGCACAACGAGGGATGGCTTGTCCGATGGTGGCGCCAGCGCCGGAGCGGTCGGCGCCGCATTCGTGCGGGGAGGCCCGGTTCCGTACAGCACGGCATCCAGCATGTAGCCACGGCGCGGAACGGATCGCAGCACCCGACCCGCCTTATCGCCGATGGCGCGCCGTGCCTCCCGCACGGCCTGGAACAGGCTGTCCTCGGTCACGTGCAGGTTCGGCCATACGGCGTCGAGTAGGGCATCCTTGCTCATTGTCCGGCCCGCGTTGCGGGCCAGGACCATCAGCAGGGCGAAGGGCTTGGGCGCGAGGGGGACCTCAGCGGCGTCTAGGCCGCGCAGGCAGCCCCGCACGGAGTCGAGTGTGACGCCGGCGAAGTGCAGGACCTTGTCCTCTGCGATCTCTTCCATGCTCCACCCACGCGGCTGCAGGGCCGTCAGCGAAGCATACACAGAATATCAGCGGGACTTCAGCAATTGCTCAGGACTGTGGAGGGTTCAAGCGGCATGCTCACTTCACGGCCGGCACCCCGCCGGACGGGCCGGAAGAACTGGAAATGCTGTCCCATGAAATTTTTCGACAGCTTCGGAATGAACCCGCGCACAATCCGCTTCTACCTCATCGAAAAGGGCATGGACCTGCCTCGTCAGGAAGTCGACATTCTGGCTGCCGACAATCGCAAACCCGAGTACCTCAACCTCAACCCCGCAGGGCAAACCCCGGCACTTGCGCTCGATGATGGGAGTATCCTCAGCGAGACAGTGGCGATCATGGAGTACCTGGAAGAGAAGCACCCGACGCCGGCGTTGATTGGCAGGACGCCAGAAGAGCGGGCGAAAACCCGGATGTGGTGGCGCAGAGCCGAGATCAACATCTGTCATCCGATGGTCCAGGGCTTCTACTACGCGGAGGGTCTGGACCTCTTCAAGACCAGGATCCGTTGTCTGCCGGAGGCGGCAGTCGGTATGAAGGAGCGGGCGCGCGATGGCATGCGGTGGCTGAACGCCCTGCTAACGGGCGAGTGGCTAGCGGGGGACCGGTTCACAGTCGCCGATATCTGTCTCTATTGCTACATCGACCAGCTTTGCGATGCCGGTCAGCCAATGCCCACCGAGTGTAAGAATCTCCAAGCCTGGTTCGAGCGTGTCGGTGCGCGGCCTGCGGCAGAGCAAAGCATCTGGAAGGAGCGCCCAATGGGCATGCGCGGCTAACGCCGGTCGGCATCCTGTCGCATGGCCGGCGCCGCCCGCGCCCGGGGGGCTCGCCCCGCGCGCGGGCAGTCGCGCTGGACTGGAGAGTTTGCAGCCAGCACATCCGGGGAGAATTCACGCAGCAGCTACCGGAGCCGCTCAGGGCCGCGTTTAATGCAACTTGGCGGCGTACGTGCAGGCCGCCCCGCTGCACCCGCCCAAAGTGTTCGGCGATCTTCAGGCGTTACACAATCGCTGCGGCTCGAAGAAAGAGGTTACCTCGGGCTGCTCAACTTGGTCAGCGTGGTCTTGGCCTTGCTGCCCCGCCTCTACCCATTGCAGTTCGACAGTTGGCTCAAGAGCGGCAAGGCGCCCATCAAATCATGTTTGGATGCGAGGCTGCCAGCAGTGCAGGCTGGCCGTAGGTAGCGCTGGCGCACCGACCCGGAGGACAATGAAATGCCGCCCGCACCCAGCACCGACCTACTGAAAGCAATCTTGGCCGCGTTCAACGCTCATGACCTGGACT
>NZ_JBHMFT010000029.1:0-49011 GCF_051433195.1 Falsiroseomonas sp. E2-1-a20
GATGTTGACCATAATGCCGGCCCGAAGCTCCCTGCTCCGCACCGACCCAGCACATCTACCCACCGCGCCGGAAGACGGGCCTCGTCGCCGCGCTTACGAGCCTTCTGATCCTTATGGGATATCGTGGTCACCAGGTGGTCTGAATACTAGGCCACTGGCCTATTCCGGTGGGCCCCGTGCCGTCGCTGTTGGGACCGAATCAGCCTTGGTGGCTCAGGACGCCGGTGCTCCGGGATGACCAGCACGTTGAAGCGCCGCGATGTCGACTGGACAGACAAGGGCGTGGTCCGCGCACCCCACGGCCAACGTGCTGATCTCTGCCGCATGCGCGGAACTCAGGACGGGCAGGATCGAAGGTGCGGCCGTGGTCACTTTCGGGCGCATGGCGACGGCGGGTTGGCGGCCGGGCTGGACGGCCACGAGGGTTGCCAGGCGGTGCAGCCGGCCACCGGGTGATGACCGCGGCCTTGCCCAACTGGTGCCCAATCGGCTGCCCGGTAGGCCCAGAAACAACAACGGCCCCATCTGGTGGATCGTGCCGGAAACCGTTGATTTGCTTGGGGCCGACTGGCGCAGCGGTGGCAACCGCATTCCGACCTTCTCTGGGGGCTGTGAGACGCGTCTCGCCAGGTGCGTCGAATTTCTGCGCCCGTTCCGCTTACGTGCTGCACTACATCCACGCCGCGCGTGGCGACGGTGCGACGTCGCATGCCTGGGTCGGCAGGCGGGCGCGCTTAGCGTCCGATTCAGGTGAAGCGCGTCGCTGAGGCCGACCAAGGCTGAAGCGGTGCACCTGTTTCGGCGCAGCAATCTACCCCGTACGGACGAGTCTAGGCTTGCCAAAATGGCGCCTTCGATCTGGCACCTTTATGGTGCAGCCGATGCAAAAGGCCGCGCCCCGACATCGGCTCAAACAGCTCTTCAGACCCTTCCGGGTCGAGCACCTCGTTGTCAGCAAGCCACCTCTCGACGGATGTGAGATCTGGCGTCTCGTAGGGCCGTAGCGTTCGGCCGGTACCTCGCAACGCTTCGATCGTCGCGATGAGCGAGCCGCCTGCCGCAATCCGCTCAGAGATCTCTTGCCGACTCTTGTCCAGGTGTTCGGCGAGCAGTCCATCACGCACGTCCAGGATCGCTCCGCTGACGCCGGAGTTGCCGGGCTGTCCCGCATCGATCACGACATCGCATTCCGTGTCCAGCCGCAGAGAGCGGTTGTTCATGTTGGAGGAGCCGATCCGCAAAATTTGGTCGTCGATCACCAGCACCTTTGCATGAACGTAGATCGGCTGCCCGCCCATGGTCACCGGATGGTAGATGCGAAAGCGCTGGTGCGGATCATGATGGCGCAGCGCCTCCCGCAGCCGCGCCCGTGCGGTGTCCATGGCGATCGGCTCCAACCAGCCTTGAGCCGAGAGAGGGTTGATGAGCACAATCTCCGGCCCATCGGCCTCGGCCAGACGCCGAGCAATGGCCTCCGCGATGCGACGCGACGCGAAGTACTGGCTCTCGGCGTAGATGCACCGCCGGGCTTTGGCGATCAGGTCGAGATACAGCTGCTCGATCTCGTGAATCGCCTCGATCTCCGGCATTTTGGGAGATGTCCGGGCGATGCCGATGTCGATGTCCCGGAATTGCGCTGGCAGGCCAGTTGGCCAACAATCTGTCCGTGCCCTGACTGGCGCAAGATCGTCTCCGCTGGCCAGGCGCCAACGGTATCGCGCCAGTTCCCCAATTGCAGCTGCAATTGGCCCTTCGACAGCAGTTGTCGCGTCATGCCAGGGTTTGTAGGGCGTCCCGCCCGGGCGCCTCCGATACGGATCCTGGTCTCGATGGTCACGCGTGTCCCAGCGGTCGGTCGTCATGTCGATGCCGCCGCAGAAGGCCAGGCAATCATCGATCACGACGATCTTCTGGTGATGCGAGGCCCCTGGCGGATGTACGCTGTCCAGTCTTGCCGTGATGCGAGGATGTGCCTTCCAGCGCAACAACGTCAGGATCGTCGATCCCCGGAAGGCGAGCTTGAACGCACCGATATCCCAGCGGAGCAGATGGATCTCCAACTCGGGACGACGGCGGACCAGCCACAGGATGAAGTCTCCGAGGCGACGAGGAGAGTCGTGGGTATCCTCGTCCGGCGTGAGTTCGATGCGGGCGTTGAAATCCCAACCGATCAGCATGATGCGATGGTGAGCCGCAAGCATCGCGGTGCGTGCCGCACGAAAGTAGTCGGCGGCGTCGATGATCACCGAGGCTCGGCTGGCACGCTCGATCCTCCAGCAATTCGCGCCAGGTCGTAGCGTCGCCGTTGGGAATGCCGTGTCATGCGCCAGCCGCCCGGCTGGATCGCGCAGGGCGTCGTCACAGCGCGTGCCGGAAATTGGATGCGGTCGCCGTCCAGCGTTCTTCACCTGAGACCCCATTCGGTTGGCGTAGTGTCCAATGGATATGTGGCTTGTTCAGCAGCGCGAAGGTGTTCCGTCAGGTTGCAGGCGCATCCTCTGGCCGGTCCGATCGATTTCGCATGGGCATGCCGCAACCGCGCACGTGGCGCGTCGTTGCGCCCTGATGGTCAAAACAATCAGATCACGAATCCGCGCGGGGCCGATGACGATCGTCCTGCTGGTGTTTGCCTCGATCCTCGCACCCGCCCACGTCGCCCTGGCACAGGATGACGGCCGCGCCACCGTTCGTCTCGATGGCCGATCCCTGTTTCGGGTTGGTGCAGGTCAGGATCCCGGCGCCGCTGTGCGGGCGCGGCGGATCGAGACGCGGCTCGCCGGCCTTCTGCAGGACCCCGCCACGATCCGGCCCGCCGAGGTGCGGCCGCACCCGGAGGGGCTGAGCGTAGTGGTTGCGGGCGTACCCGTTGCCATCGTGCTGCCATCCGATGCCGAGGCGGCTGGGCTGGCGCCGGGCATTCTCGCGGAGCGCTGGGCGGCGGCGGTGGACGCCGCGCTGTCGCAGGCGGCGACCAGGCGCCTCTCGGCAGGTGCGCGTTTCCTGACGGAAATCCAGGTGAGCATCATCGGGGCCGCGGCGCGCCTGGGCGAGAGCGCCATCTTCGTCGTGCCGCGCGCGCTGGCTGCCGTGCTGGTCGTGGCCACGTTCTGGGCCATTGCGCGCCTGCTGCGCTTTGGCCTGCGCACGCTGTTCAGCCGCATTGTCGAGGACGTGACGGTCGAGAGCCTGGTCAAGCAGGTGGTCTACTACGCCGTCATTGGCCTGGGTCTGGTAATTGCTGCCGACGCCTTCGGCTTCTCGCCGGAGGCCGTGGTGACAGGCCTGGGCCTCACTGGTCTCGCGCTGGGCTTCGCGCTGCGGGACATCCTGTCCAACTTCGTCTCCGGCATCCTGTTGTTGTGGCTGCGACCGTTCAAGATCGGCGATCAGGTCCAGGTCGGCGATGCCGAGGGCACCGTGGAGCGGATCGAACTGCGCGCGACCCTCATCCGCGCCTATGACGGTCGTGTCGTTCTGGTGCCGAATGCGGAGGTCTTCACCTCCCGCATCGTGAACAACACCGCCGATCCGGTGCGACGGGGCAGCGTGTCCGTACCCCTCGGCTATGGCGACGATCTGCGGCAGGCGACCGCGGTGTTGGAGGCCGCGGCCCGAAGCGCGGAAGGTGTGCTGGCGGACCAGCCTGTTGCCGTGCGCGTTGCGGAACTCGGCACGGCGGAGATGGTGCTCGACGTCACCTTCTGGGCGGATTCGCGCCGTCGCGCCTTCGGCGAGACATCCTCGGCGGTTCGTGCCGCGAGCGTCGAGGCGCTGCGTCGGGCCGGGATCGGCTTGCCCAACCCGGATCTTCGCTTGCTGGCGCCGCAGGATGCCGAGGTGTGGGCATCGCTGCTCGGCCCGCCCCACGACAGGCCGCCGCAGCCAGGCGACGCGCTGCCGCCGGCCCGGTAGGCGCGGCAGGCCTGCGATGGCGTGGTGGCCGGCGCTGCCGCACATCATCCCGTGGCCTTCGCGGGCTTGGGTCGGCACGCCAGGCGTTGCGCCGGCTGCTCCGCCACGGCATGCATCGGACCGCCGCGCCGAGCGCCAGGGGAAGCGAGAGCGCCACGATCAGCGGTACGGCCAGGTTTCCGTTCAGCAGGTGCAGCACGGCAGTCATGACCGGCAGGTGGATCAGGTAGAGACTGAAGGAGACGCGCCCCAGCCAGAGCGAGACCTTGTGCTGCAGCCATAGGGTCGCCGCCCCGCGCTGCAGGGCGAGGACGATGAGAAGCGCCGAGCCCACGACGGAAACCATGTTGTATACCAGGTCTTGTTGATCAAAACCCATTTGCCCAGTCGCGCAGCCCGATGGACATGATGCGCCAGGGCTGATTGACGAGCCTGTTCCATGCGTCGCAACAGAGATCGACGATGGCTTGGTGCGACGGGAAGATCCGGTTGGAAAGCCAGTTGTCACGGATGAACTGCCAGACGTTTTCCATGACGTTGAGCTCGGGGCACTTCGGCGGCAGCGGCACCAAGGTGAGGTTCGGCGGTATCGGCAGCTTGCCCGACATATGCCAGCCCGCCTGGTCGAGCAGCAGCACTGCGTGTGCCCCCGGCGCCACCGCAGCGGCGATCTCGCGGAGATGCAAGGTCATCGCCGCCGTGTTGCAATGCGGCAGCACCAGCGCGGCGCCCTTACCCTCTTTGGGACAGACGGCACCGAAGATGTAGGTCGACGCCTTGCGCTGATCTTTTGGAGCGGCAGGCCGGGTGCCCTGCAACGCCCAACGGCGGGTGATCTTGTTCTTCTGCCCAACGCGGGCTTCGTCGGCGAACCACACCTCTATGGCGGCGGGCTCGGTGTTTTTCTCGCGCGCGACCGCCTCCAGCACGGATCCAAAACTTTTTTAAAATTCTCGATCGCACCCGTAGTCTGGGCATGGTGGCGCGGGCGGGCAGATAGCTTGCGGTAGCCCAGGGCACGCAACTCCCGGCTCAGCGTCGGCTTGGAAACCGAGACCCGGAACTCCTCCCAAAGCCACTGGCAAAGGTCGACCAAACGCCAGCGTACCACGCCATGCGCCGCTGGCATTGGACCGCTTTCGATCATCGCTGCCACGGCACTGCGATGCGCGTCGGTCAGTCGCGGCATTGCTCCCGGCGCCTTGCCGTCGATCAATCCCCCTGGGCTATCGGCATTAAAGCGCAGCACCCAGTCTCGGACGATCTGCAGCGTCACACCGCCAATCCTTGCCGCCTCCGTCCGCGTCGATCCGTCGTAGATCGCCGCCAGGGCCAGAAGGCGCCGGGCCTGCGTGGCAGTCTGCGCCTTCCGCGCCGCCGCGTGCAGCGCTACCGCGTCAAAATCACCCCGCAGCAAGATGGTCATGGCGAACCTCCAGCGTTCGCCATCTTGAATCAGGAACCTGCCGTGTTCGGGAACCCACAAATGAGTCAGCAGCAGGGAGACTTGGTAGTAGTCCGAGAAACGCATCGCCACCAGCACCGCAACCCCGATCAGGACGCGCGCCACGGGGTGCCGGACGTGCCGCGGACCTCTACCGGGCCCGGCGGCACGCCAGGTCAGCGAGCCGAGACACCGAGCCGACGCATCCGGTCCCACAGCGTCGTGCGCGAGACGCCCAGCGCGCCGGCCGCATCGCCGATCCGCCCGCCGCAGCGTGCCAGCACCCGCCGGATATGCGCCCGCTCCGCCGCATCACGCGCCTCGGCCAGCGAGAGCGGCTCCGTCTCCGTCGCGGTCTCGGCGACCTCACCCGGCGCATCCACCGCAGGAGAAGGCGCCGGTTCCGCCCGCGTGGCGCGTTCCGGGAAAAGGTCTGACGCACCAAGAGCCACGGCGTCCGCCAACAGGACGGCCCGCTCCACCCGGTTGCGCAACTCCCGCACATTGCCAGGCCAGGGATGCGCCAGGATGGCCGCCATACCAGCGTCGGAAAAGGTCCGCTCGGTCTTGGCGAAGCGACGCAGGAAGTGCCGTGCAAGATCCTGCAGGTCGTCGGGACGGGCGCGGAGTGGCGGCAGGGCGAGCGTGATGCCGGACAGCCGGAACCACAGATCCGCGCGGAACGCGCCCGCGGCCACGCGCGCCGGCAGGTCGGCATTGGTCGCGGCGACGATGCGCGCCTGCGTGTCCACCGGCGCGGATGCGCCGATCCGCAGGAAGCGGCGCTCCGCGATCAGCCGCAGCAGCCGCGCCTGCAAGGAAGCGGAAAGATCGCCGATCTCGTCCAGGAACAGGATTCCAGCGCCGGCGGACTCCACCAGGCCGGGCATGTCGTCGCCTCCGAACAGTGCTGCCTCCGCCGCGGCCGTCTCGGCGGGCAGGGCGGCGCAGTCGACCACCACGAAGGGCGCCGCGGCACGGGTGCCGGACAGGGCATGCAGCCGGCGCGCGGCGACCCCCTTGCCGACGCCGCTTTCGCCCGTCAGCAGCACCGGGGCCTCCACCGGCGCGACCCGTTCCAACTCCGCCTGGAAGGTCACCATGGGCGGGGAGCGCCATCCCGGCGGGTCCAGCACGGAAGCGAGGTCCGCGGCATCCACGCCTGCATCATCCTCGCTTGCGAAGGCGCGGAGCTTGTCGAGCACCCGCTGCACCGGGAACGGCTTGGCCAGGTAGTCATCCGCGCCGGCCCGCAGCAGCCGCACGGCCTGATCCAGGCCGCCGAAGGCCGTCATGACGACGACCGGTACGCCACCGATTTCCGGCATCAGACGGACCATCAGGGCCTCTCCGTCGCCATCCGGCAGCCGAATGTCGCACAGGACCAGGTGCGGGCGGTGGCGGCGCAGCAGCGCCTCCCCGGCCGCGGCGGTCTGCGCCCAATGTGTCGTCACGCCGGCCAGGCGCAGGCGCTGGACAAGAGCCTGGCCGAAGACGGGGTCGTCCTCGATCATGACCACGGTGGATCCGGCGAGGTCCCGCGTCATGCCGGCACCGCCTCGGCATCTGTCGGCAGGCCGGCCGGCGGCACGCGCAGCGCAACGCGGTTGCCCAGGCCCTTGCGCCCGGGTTCGACCGCGATGCGGGCGCGCAGACGGCGAGCGATGGTCGCCACCACCTCCAGGCCGAGGCCCGGGCTCGCCTCGTCGTGGGCCGGCCCTCCGGCCAGGCGTTGTCGCGCGGCCTCCGGAAGGCCCGGTCCCTCATCCTCCACCGCCAGCAGCAGCACGCCATCCGGCTCCACCGTCATCTCGAGCCCGACGCGCCCGCCCGGCGGCGTGGCGGCGACGGCATTCAGCAGAAGATTGAGCACCGCCTGGCGCAGCGGCGGTGCGTCCACGGGAAAAGCTTCCGGCAGCGCGGCAGTCCAGTCCAGACGAACCGCGTGCCGCGCCGCATCCGGCCCCACCAGAACCCGCAAATCCTCCAGGTCCGCGACCTGCAGGGGGCGTGGCGGTCCGTTGTCCCGATGCTGCGCGAGCGTGGAGGAGACGACGCGCTCGATCTGCCGGAGACCACGCTCGATCATCTCCAGCGCCTCGGCGCGTTCGGCCGGATCGTCGCCGGCGGCATGTGCTGATTCCACGGCGGTCAGCATGCCGGCGAGCGGGTTGCGAACCTCATGCGCGATGGTCGCGGCCAGGCGCCCGAGGACGGCCCCGCGCTCGCGCTCCGCCAGGCGCCGCATCAGACGCTCCCGCTCCTCGACATGGGCGACCATGGCGTTGAAGGCTGTGGCCAGCCGCGCCGCCTCGGTGCCCGGCGGCGGCAGGGCAGCGTTCGGGATCGGCGCGATCCGGCCGGCCCCGGCGCGATCCAGCGCGGAGGTGACGCCGAGCACCGGCCGCATCGCGTGCCGCGCGGCCAGTGCCGAAAGCGCGCCGCCCATCACGCCGACCGCCAGCCCGAAGGCCAGCATCGCGGCGCGAAGCTGCCGGCGACGCCGGGTGATGGCCGAGACGTCGAGCTTGGCGGCCAGGATGGCGACGACTTCACCGCCATCCTTCAGGGGGCGCTGGACCCAGACGGCCTCCTGTTCCGGCGAAACCTCCCACGCTTCATTCGGATTTCCGCGCAGGAAGGGAGCATCCCAGTCCGGCTCGGGACCGACCCCCGAGGCCGAGATCTGCCGGCGATCCGGCGTGCCCACCACGAGGCCGCGTTCCCGGATGCCCTCGTAGAATCCCGTTGCACGGTCCAGCGCTTCGTCCAGCGCCGTCCGGTCCCCGTTGCGGATGGCGGGCAGCACGGCCGCGGAGAGGCCATCGAGATAGACCCGACCAAGGCGCTCGGCCTCGAGGTCCATCCTGTTCCCGGCCAGACGCAGCGCGATCTGCGTGGTGCCTGTCACGAACAGGAATACGGCAGCCGCCGCCAGCAGAGGCACGCGGAGGGAAACCGGCAGGGATGGCCGTCGCAGGCGCATGAGGTCTGAAACCAATCGGTGTGATCCACAGCAACGCAGGAACCACGCCTTGGGTGCGCCTGTCCGCTCGATGAAGGCCGCAGGATGAAGCGGTTCAGATTTCCGAACATCGCGTCGTGGCATTTTAACATCAGGCGCGGGATCACGGACAAAAACGCCTGAGAATCCGATCTCATTCGTCAGGAGGAAGGCTGCTGAACGGCCGCATCGGAATTCTGTTCTTACCTCGCCTGGTGACGAGGATGCGCATCTGCTTTTGCCGCATTCCCGAATGCTTTCCGGGCACGGCACTGCCGTACCTTTCGACGCCTACACCCCCGCGATACGGAGGCAGACCCCCATGAAGAACATTCTTTCGACCACCGCGATCGCCGCGGCCCTTCTCCTCGGCGGCCACGGCTTCGCCAGCGCGCAGGGCTCGAACCCCAGCCAGTCGGGCAATGCCCGCGGCGGCATGCAGGCCCAGATGGGCGCCATGAGCTCGTCGATGAGCGAGGATCAGCTCAAGAGCCGGCTGCGGGAGCGTGGCTATACGGAGATCGAGGACGTTCGCCGCGATGGCCAGATGTTCCGCATCTCGCAGGCCCGCCGCTACGGCGAGACGGTCGACAACCTGCGCGTGGATGCCAGCACCGGGCGAGTCCAGAACGAGGACCGCCTGGGCGAAGACCAGATCAAGAACATGCTCGAGGAGCGCGGCTACTACGACGTCGAGGACATCGAGCGTGATGGCTTCACCTACACCGCCGATGCCAAGCAGCGGGTCGGCCTGCGGATCGACGGCCAGAGCGGCACGATCTCGCGTGAGCGGACGCGCGACAGCGACTGATCGAAAGCTGGATCACATCCGGCTGGGTGGGTGCCGCTGGCGCCCGCCCTTGGAGCGGACGACGGACGCCGCACGGGAATGGCCGCTGCCGAGCCGTTGCCAGGCCGGCCGATGCCGACCGAACCCTGTCCGCCCCACCAGCCAGCCGCAGCGTCGCCCCGCGATGGCTCCAGCAGAAGGACAACACGCCCATGAGGAACAACATGAACAGCCGCGAAATCCGCCCGATCCGGGCCAGCCTCCTGGCCACCGCCGCGGCCGCCACCTTCGCGATCGTCGCTGGGTCGGCCGCGCAGGCCCAGCAGTCGCCGCAGTCCGGTGCCGGGCAACAGCAGGCGCAGCAGTCAACAGGACAGCAGGGCGCGATGCAGCAGGCGGAGCAGCGGCTTCGCCAGGCGCACCAGCAGCTCGGCAACGCCAGCGGGCAGGCCCAGCCGCAGGTCGTGCAGCAGGCGCGGCAGGCGATCGATCAGCTGGGCCAGGCGCTGCAGCAGCGGCCGGCGGCGCAGCGGACGGGCGAGGAGAGCCGCACCCTCGACCAGCGCGTGACAGAGGCCCGGCAGGCGCTGCAGGGTGATGCCATCGAGGCGCCGCGGGCCCGGAGCGCCGTGGAGCGGGTCCTGGCGGCCCTGCCGGGCGCCCAGGGCGCCCAGGCCGGCCAGGCAAACCCCATCGCCGGATCGCAGGTGCAGGCCTCCTCGACGTTGGAGGTGACGCAGCCGCCGCCGCAGGTCAGCGTGCAGCAGGCCGAGCCGGAGATCACGGTGCTCGTGCCGCAGCCCGAGATCATCGTCCGCCAGCCGCCGCCGCAGATCACGGTGCGGATGCCGGAGCCGCGGGTCGGCGTCGAGCAGGCGCAGCCGCAGGTCCGGGTGTCCGAGGCCAACCCGCAGGTGCAGGCGACGCAGGGGCAGCCGCGCGTGCAGGTGGAGCAGGCGCAGCCGCGCGTCCGCGTGCAGCAGGCCGAGGGCGAGCCGCAGGTCCGCTTCGAGCGGACCGGTGAGCCGGTGATCCGAACCGAGCGCCAGGCGCAGGCCGCGCAGCAGCCCGCCGCGCAGCCGCAGCGTGCCGCGGCCGAGAACGCGGCACGTGACACGGATCGCCGCAACGCGACCACCGGAACCTCCTCGGCGCCGGCTCCGGCGCAGTCGGGGGGCGCCCAGCAGGCGGCTGGCATGCCGCTGTCCCGCGTCTCGAACCTGGTCGGCACCAACGTCGTCGGTACCAATGGCCGCGACGCCGGCGAGGTCGAGAACCTGCTGATCGACGGGAACGGCCAGGTGCGGGCTGCCGTGGTCGAGTGGGGCGGCTTCCTGGGCCTCGGCACCCGCGAGGCGGTCGTGCCGATCGAGCAGCTCCGGTTCGGTGCGGAAGGCGAGCGCGTGCGGATGGAGCTGACCCGCGAGCAGCTCGAGGCGCTGCCGCGCTACGAGGCCGGTCGCGTTGCCGATTATGGGCGCGAGCGGGGCTGGGGCGAGGGCGTGCGCCTGCAGCGCTGATGATCCTGGTGCGGGATGGCGAGCCTCGCCTCCCGCGCCGTCACCTCCGGCACGGGCGGCGCCCGTGCCACAACATCGCGAGGCAAGACGACATGATCAGCGGACTTCTCAAGCTTCTGGGCGGCGCGGCAGGACTCATCTTCCTGATCGGGCTGCTCGTGGTGATCGGCCTCTTCGCGCTCATCTTCTGAGGCGCGAGCATTGGCCTTCTTCGAAGCAGCGCGATTGGCCGGAGAAGGCGCTCGGCGTCGCTGGAGCCTGGAGCAACGGGTTGGCCACTCCAGACCGGGTTCATTCTCCGACCGGTGCGCGCGAGCTACAACGTCTTCGGATCGTAGCGGGACTTCGCTGACAACCCGCGCAACCAGGAAATGCCGTGCACCTCGCTGCACCCTTCGCCCAGGCGTCCCTGGGCTCGGCCCGTTGCGAATCCGTCCTACCCGGCCGGCCGATCAGAGCGTCAGGTCGTACGGGCCCTGGCGGCCGCGGCGATCTCGCTGGCCTCGGGCGTGGCGATCCGCCGGAAGCGGGCCTGGGCGAAGTTGAAGGCGCCGAACGCCGCGAGCCCGAGCGCGACCAGCGCGAACATCGCCCGGCCATAGGGCTGCTGCTGCAGCGCCTCAAGCGCGCCGCCCAGGCCGCGTGCCTCGCTCGGATCCGTCTGCCAGGCCGCGACGAGCAGGAAGCCGCCCACCACCAGGAACACCACAGCGCGCGCCGCGAAGCCGGCGCGGCCGAGCGGGATGACCCAGGATGCGGCCGGACCGCAGGCGAGGTGGCGTTGGAACGAGGCGGTCCAGGCCTTCACCGCCATACCCATCGCCGCGCCGATGATCGCGAGGCCCGCCGCGGCGACCAACCAACGGCCGAAGGGCTGGCCCAGCAACCAGCCGGTCCAGTCCTGCGCGGACTGCTCTTCATCGCCACCACGCCCCGTTGCGAAGATCAGGCCAAGGGCAAAGATGCCGAGGCTGACATAGGTGACGCTGGTCAGAGCTCGCCCCGCACGAACGGTGAGTGCCTTCGCCGAACGGCCCTCCCCGTCCGCGTCGAGCACGGCCTGGAGGGCGCGCCACAGCGCGAAGCCGAAGAGGCCAAGCGCAACGACGGCCAGCAGTACCTCGCCGAGCGGCTGTGCCATCAGGGCTTCGAGAGCCCCCTTCGACCCGGTGGCTTCGCCGCCCTTCCCGAAAGCCGCGAGCAGGGCAAGCCCGCCGACGACCAGGCTCACGGCGCCGCGCGCGGCATAGCCGAGCCTGGCAAGTTGCTCGAGGCGGTTGCGCGAGGCTGGCATGCCGCTGTTCCTTTCGTTCCCTTGTCGAAGTGTATGGAACGATGCGTCGAAGCCGGGGTTCCGACGCAAACGGGTCGGAGCGCGGGACAGAAGATGCGACCGGGCTTTCCGTGCAGCCCGATCAGCCCTCGATCGCCTGCAAATGAAGCCAGATGCCGGCCTTGCCGCGACTGGGTGAGAGTCTGTGATAGCCGCTCGGCGCAGACAGGGGGGTTTCCGCGCAGCCGCGATGACACAAGCAACTGTCTTGTGGCGGACCTGGCTTCAGGCGGATTTTGAGGGTCGGTTGTCGCGAAGGAGGGCGTTGGCGAGGACGAGGAGCTTTCGCATGACGGCGACGATGGCGACCTTCGGTTTCTGCCGGCGTTGCGGAGGCGGTCGCAGAAGGCGGCGAGGGCTGTATTGAGGCGTCCTGCGGCGGATGCCGCCATGTAGAGGGTGGCGCAGAGGACCGGCCCGACGCCAGGGATGGAGCGCAGGATCGTGGCCTTGCGAGCGAGGGTGGCGGAGGCGGCGATGGCGCGGGCGTCGAGGCGGTCGGCCTTGGCCAACTGCCCTTGGGCGCGAGCGAAGTGGCGCACCCGGCGCGGGTCGAGCAGGCGGACCGGCACGTCGTGGGCGAGGCATACGGCGATGACCGCGCGCTCGTACCCGCCCAGGGCTAGGCGCCTCCGCTGCAATGTTTTGTCATGATCGGGCAACGCCCACGACGTCCTGTGCCGCCAGATTGAGGCGGTGGTGGTTGGGACACAGGGGGCCTGCGGGTGCTGATTCGAGTTCTTCTGCTTGTCGCGCTGCTGGCAGCGCCCGGCCTCCGCCCTGCCTTCAGCCATGAAGGCCATTCCCATGGCGACGATCCCGCGCCGCCGGCGGCCGCCGCACCGCGCGGCGAGGCGCATTCCGAGCTGTTCGAGATCGTGGCGGTCTTGGGTCCGGACCGCCGGCTTTGGCTCTACCTCGACCGGCACGCGACCTCGGAGCCCATCGATGGTGCCACGGTGCAGGTCACCCTCGACGGCGAGGATCTCGGAACGGCTACGCGCGCCGGTGAGGCGACCTACGTCCTCGCCAACGCCGCCCTGGAACGACCGGGTCAACGGAACCTGCTCTTCACCATTACCGCTGGCGAGGACATGGACCTGCTGCCGGCGACGCTTGAAGTTCCTACTGCTGCCGGGGCTCTGACCGCAGCGCCCGTTTCATCGGAGTTGCTCTCGATGGCGTTGCGCGAGCCCTACCTCTGGGCGGCGGGGCTGCTGGTGCTGCTGTTCGGCGTTGCCATCGGCCGCGCCGCCGCGCCACGGCCATTGCCGCCGCTTGTCGTCGCCGAACCGCCAGCAATCGTCACGCGCCCCCACGTCTTGCCGTCCGGCGTGCCAATCCCGGAGCGTGTGGCTGCTGCGCCGGCCGTGCTGGCCCTGGCAGCGATCCTGCTCCTGCCCGCGATGTCCTGGGCGCAGCCCCTGGACGCACCGCGCCGCCAGCCGGATGGCAGCATCTTCGTGCCCAAGCCTTCCCAGCGCCTGTTCGGCCTGCGCACAGGCTCGGCAGATCTGGGCGCGGCCTCGGTCACCATCCACCTCACCGGACAGGTGGTGGCGGACCCCAACGCCTCCGGCCGCGTCCAGGCTTCCGAAGCGGGGCGCATCGAGCCACCCGAACGCGGCTTCCCGGCGCTGGGCCAGCGCGTCGCGCGCGGCGAGGTGCTCGGCTTCGTTGTGCCGATCATGGCCGCGCAGGATCGTGTCGGCGTACGCGCCAGCATCGCCGAGCTCGACGCCCTCATCGTGATCGGCGAGGCGCGGGTTCGCCGGCTGACCGCGCTGACCGGCACCGTCGCGGCACGCGAGATCAGCGATGCCCGCGCCGACCTCGAAGGCCTGCGTCAGCGCCGCGCCGCAAACCTGCCGGCGGTAATGGGGCGGGAGCCGATCGTGGCCCCCTCCGCTGGCCTGATCAGCGTGGTGCGCGTCGCCGCCGGCCAGGTGATCCAGGCGCAGGAACCGCTGTTCGAAATTGTCGATCCCGCCCGGCTCTGGGTCGAGGCCATCGCCTTCGACCCTGCCGCGGTGGCGGAGGTTTCGGCGGCATCCGGCATCACGGCCGGTGGCCAGGCGCTGAGGCTTGGCTTCGCGGGCCGCGGCATGACGCTCCGCCAGCAGGGTCTGCCCCTGCATTTCCGCATCGAGGGCGGCGCGCCCGGCCTGGCCGTCGGGCAGCCCGTGACCGTGCTGGTGGAGACGCCACGCCGCATGGCGGGCATCGTGCTGCCGGCCGAGGCCGTGGTGCGCAATCCCGAGGGCGGCCAGGTGGTCTATGAGATGCCGAGCGCCGAGCGCTTCCTGCCGCGGCCCGTCCGGGTCCAGCCTCTCGACGGCCAGCGCGTGCTGGTCACGGCCGGGTTGGAGCGCGGGGCGCGGGTAGTGACCAGCGGCGCCGGGCTGATCGCGCAGGTCCGCTAGCCGTGTTCAACATCCTCGTCACCGCCAGCCTGCGGAACCGGATCTTCGTCTTGATCGCGGCGGCGATCCTCGTCGTCTATGGCGCCTTCACGCTGCAGCGCCTGCCAGTGGATGTCTTTCCCGACCTCAACAAGCCGGTCATCACCCTGATGACCGAGGCCGAGGGTCTGGCGCCCGAGGAGGTGGAGCTCCTCGTCTCCTACCCGATCGAGACCGCGATGAACGGCATGCCGGGTGTGACGCGCGTGCGCTCCGTCTCCGGCGTCGGGCTGTCGATCGTGTTCGTCGAATTCGACTGGGGCACCGACATCTGGGTGAACCGCCAGCAGGTGGCGGAGCGCCTGTCGCTGGTGCGGGCGCAGCTGCCGGCGAATGTCGCGCCACAAATGGCGCCGATCTCCTCCATCATGGGGGAGATCATGCTGGTGGCGATGTCCACCGATGGGCGCGCCAGCCCGATGGAGTTGCGGGAGCTGGCAGACTGGGTGGTGCGGCCGCGGCTGCTGACCATTCCCGGCATATCTCAGGTGATCCCGATCGGCGGCGAAGTGCGGCAGTATCGCGTGACGCCCGATGTCGCGCGGATGCATGCACTGGACGTGACAGAGGCGCAGTTGGTGGCGGCCCTTCGGCAGTTCGGCGGGAACACCGGGGGCGGCTACGTGGATCAGGCTGGGCGGGAGTACCTGATCCGCAACATCGGACGCACCACGCGGCTGGACGATCTGGCCAATACGCCCGTGGCCGTGCGGGCGGGCCAGCCGATCCCGCTGCGCCAGGTCGCGACGGTGGATTACGCCGCGCGCCTCAAGCGGGGCGAAGCCGGCAGCATGGGCCGGCCCGCCGTAATCCTGTCGATCCAGAAGCAGCCCGCGGCCGACACGGTGGCACTGACGCGGCAGGTCGAGGCGGCCCTTGCAGAGTTGCAGCGCGCGATGCCGCCAGGCGTCACCGCCAACAACGTGCAATTCCGCCAGGCCGATTTCATCGCGGCTTCGATCGGCAATGTGGAGAAGGTACTGCTGGAGGCAGTGGCGGTGGTGGCCGTCGTGCTGTTCCTGTTCCTCCTGAACGGGCGGACCACCTTCATCTCGCTCACCGCAATTCCGCTGTCGGTGCTCATCACGGTCGTGGTGTTCCAGCTGCTCGGCCTGTCGATCAACACCATGACGCTGGGTGGCCTGGCCATCGCCATCGGCGAGCTGGTCGATGACGCGGTGGTGGATGTGGAGAACGTCTTCCGCCGCCTGCGGGAAAATCGCGCGCTGCCTGATCCGCAGCCCGCCATCATCGTGGTCGCCAAGGCGAGCCAGGAGGTCCGCTCGGGCATCGTCTATGCGACGATGATCGTGATCCTGGTCTTCGTGCCGCTGTTCGCCCTGACCGGCATCGAGGGCCGATTGTTCGCGCCGCTCGGCGTCGCCTATATCGTCTCGATCCTGGCGAGCCTCATCGTCTCCATCACCGTCACGCCGGTGCTCTGCTACTACCTGCTCCCACGCATGAAGCGGATGGACCACGGCGACAGCGCGCTGGTGCGCGTGCTCAAGCGCTGGAACGAGCGCGCGTTGCTCTGGGCTTTCGCCCGCGCGCGTCTTGTCTATCTGCTGGCGGGCGTTGGCGTTGCGGGCGCGCTAGCGACCGTGCCCTTCCTGCCGCGCTCCTTCCTGCCGCCCTTCAACGAGGGCACGCTGACCATCAGCCTGCAATTCCAGCCAGGTATCAGCCTGGCCGAAGCCAACCGGCTGGGACGGCAGGCGGAATTGCTGATCATGCAGGTGCCGGAGGTCCGCACGGTGGGCCGCCGCACCGGCCGTGCTGAACTCGATGAACACGCCGAAGGGGTGCATTCCTCGGAAATCGACGTCTCGCTCCACGCATCCCAACGCGGCAAGCAGGTGATCTCGGCCGATATCCGCGCGCGCCTCAGCGTGCTGCCCGGCAGCGCCAATGTCGGTCAGCCCATCGGGCACCGGCTGGACCACATGCTGTCCGGCGTGCGCGCCGAGATCGCGCTCAAGATCACCGGCGACGACCTGGATACCCTCCGCACCCTGGCCGAGGGCATGCAGCAACGCCTGGCTGCTATCCCCGGCCTGACCGACCTGCAGGTGGAACGCCAGGTGCGCGTGCCGCAGCTTCAGGTCGCGGTGAATCACGAACGCGCGGCGCTGTATGGCGTCTCGGCTGCGTCGGTGGCCGAGGCGCTGCAATCCCTGTCCGGTGGCCAGGTCGTCAGCCAGGTCGTGGACGGCGCGCGGCGCTTCGACGTTGTGCTGCGCCTCGGCGATGCCGACCGCACCGGCGCCGGACTTGCCGCCGTGATGATCGAGACGCCGGGCGGGCGCGTACCACTGTCGCTGCTCGCGGAACTGCGCGACACCGACGGCCCGAACCAGATCCTGCGGGAGAATGGCCGGCGGCGCATCGTCGTGCTTGCCAACACCGATGGCACCGACATGGCCGCCATCGTCGCGCGCATCCGCGCCGAGATGGAGGCGGCCACCTTGCCCCCCGGCTACTTCTTTACGCTGGAGGGGACCTTCCAGGCGCAGGAGGAGGCGGCACGGCTCATCGCCGGGCTCTCGCTGGTGTCCTTGGCCCTGATCTTCATGGTGCTCTACAGCCGCTACAAGTCGGCGGTACTGGCGCTGATCATCATGGGCAATGTGCCGCTGGCGCTGGTGGGCGCCATCGCGGCGCTGTGGATCGCCGGCCAGCCCCTCTCCGTCGCGTCGATGATCGGCTTCATCACCCTGGCCGGCATCGCAACGCGCAACGGCATCCTGAAGGTCAGCCACTATCTGAACCTCGCCCTGCTCGAAGGCGAGCGGTGGGGGCTGGCGCTGGTCATCCGCGGCAGCCTCGAACGCCTGACGCCGGTGCTGATGACCGCGCTTTCCGCCGGCTTTGCGCTCATCCCCCTGATGATCGGCGCGAGCGAGCCGGGCAAGGAGATCCTGCACCCCGTCGCCGTGACCATCTTCGGCGGACTGATCACCGCGACGCTGCTCGACACCTTCCTGACACCGCTGCTGTTCCATCGCTTCGGTCGCCCCGCCCTCGAACGCCTGCGCGTCGTGCAGCAGGAGCTGAAGGTGGCCGAGGCCTATTGATCCATGAGGACCCCCGACATGCCCCGGCGCCGCCTACTGCTCGCCAGCCTGACCCTCGCCCCCTTGGGCGCCCCCTTCGCCGCGCGCGCGCATGAGCCGCGGCGTGGCCCGAATGGCGGGCAGAAGGTGGATATCGGCACCAACCATGCCGAACTGCTGGCGGCCGGCAACACGCTGCGGCTGTTCCTGTTCGACGGCGCCGACCGGCCGATCCCGGCCACGGGAGCCACGGCGCAGGCCGTGATCCTTGCGGGCGGGCGCCAGGCCACCGTGGCACTCGCGCCCTCCGGCGATAACGTGCTGGCCGGCACCGGCGACTTCCTGGCCGCGCGCGGCATGCGCGCGGTTGTCACGCTGACGCTCCCCGGCCAACGTCCCATGCAGGCGCGCTTCACGCCCATGGACCAGGACTGAGGAGACCCCGATGCGCAGGATACTGATGGCCTTGGCCCTGCTCGTCGCGGGCCCGGTCTGGGCCAATACACCCTTGCCCTATGCCGGCATGACGGACCTCCCGATCCGCGCGCTGTCGGCCGAGCAGCAGGCCGATCTGCTGGCCGGGCGCGGCATGGGCTTGGCGTTGGCCGCGGAGCTCAACGGCTGGCCTGGGCCGGCCCACGTCGTCGAACTGGCTGGTGCGATGCAGCTCACGCCCGCGCAGCTCGTAGCGACGCATCGCCTCATGGCGGAGATGCAGGCCGCGGCGAGTGCGCTCGGCGCCCGCGTGATCGAGGAGGAGCGCGCCCTCGACACCGCCTTCCGCGACCGCAGGGTGACACCATCCGACCTTTCGGCGCGCACGGCCCGCATCGCGGCCCTGCAGGGCGAGATCCGGGACGTACATCTGCGCACGCATCTGGCACAGACGGCGCTCCTGAACGCGGAACAGATCGCCGCCTATTCTCGCCTGCGGGGCTATGCCGGCGGTACGCCGCAGCATGGTGGCCCGATGCCGGGCGGCCACCGGCATCATTGACGTGATGGCGCCCGACAGCCTGCCCCAGGAAGCCCACATTCTCGTCGTCGAGGATGACGGGGAGATGCGCACGCTGATCGCCAAGTTCCTGCGTCAGAACGGTTTTCGCGTCACTGGCGCGCGTGACGGCCGCGAGATGTGGGACGTGCTGGCCGGCGCGCCGGTCGATCTCGTGCTGCTCGATGTGATGTTGCCCGGCGTTTCCGGCCTCGATCTGTGCCGCGCGCTGCGTGCCAGGTCGGGCGTGCCGATCATCATGGTGACGGCGCGCGGCGAGGAAACCGATCGCGTCCTCGGGCTCGAACTCGGCGCCGACGACTACATTCCGAAGCCATTCGGGCGCGCCGAGTTGCTGGCCCGGGTGCGCGCGCTGCTGCGGCGCTCACGCGGCGAGGCGGGCGAGCCGATGGCGGGCCAGGCGGGCGAGCGCATCCTCTTCGCCGGCTGGAGCCTCGATACCCGGCGCCGCGAACTGAGTGCGCCCGACGGTACGGCGGTGGATCTCTCGGGCGGCGAGTACGACCTGCTGCTGGCCTTCTGCGAACATGCGCAGCGTGTGCTGAATCGCGACCAGCTACTCGATCTCGCCCGCAACCGCATGGCCTTCAACGGCACGGAACGCTCTGTTGATGTCATGGTCAGCCGGCTTCGGCGCAAGCTGGAGCCGACGGACGAGAGCCCGTCTATCATCAAGACGGTGCGCGGCGCTGGCTACATGCTGGTGCCTCCCGTGAAGCGCGGAGCATGAAGCAGCGCGGTCGCCTGATGCCGGACACGCTCGGCGGGCGGATCGTGCTCGTGCTGCTGGTCGGTCTGATGGCATTCCATCTCGGCAGCTTGTGGCTGCACCAGATCGGCACCGAAGCGGTACTTGGCACCACGCGGGAAGCGCAACTCGCAGAGCGCCTCGTGGCCGCCAAGCGCGCGGTCGCCGAACTGCCGACGGAGGAACGCGACCGAACCGCGCATGCGCTCTCCACCGTAAGCCTTGACATGCACTGGACCCGCGCGGCCACTGTGCAGCCGGTGCAGGCCAACAGCGCCCGTATCGAGGCGTTGCGCAGCCGGCTCGGCGAGCTGGTGCCGGAATTCGACATCACAGGCCTGCGGCTCGGCTATGGCGAGGATGGCGTGGCGGGTCACCAGCTGCTCGGCGCGCTGCCACTGCCGGATGGCAGCTGGCTCAACTTCTCCGCCGCCCTGTTCCGCCCCCCGGCGTCGGAACACGCGACGCTGCTCTCCACCACAGCGATGGGGGTCGGGATCCTGCTGCTCGGGCTGCTTGTGGTACGACTGATCGGCCGGCCCTTGCGGGCGCTTTCCGATGCGGCGGACCGCTTTGGAGGCCCGGGCCCCGTGGTGCCGGTGCCCGAGGAGGGTCCACGCGAGGTGCGCCACGCCGCGCATGCCTTCAACCGCATGCAGGGCCGCATCGACCGCCTGATCGCCGACCGCACCCAGGCCTTGGCTGCGGTCAGTCACGACCTGCGCACGCCCATCGCGCGGCTGCGGCTGCGCGCAGGCTTTGTCGAGGATGGCGAGGCCGCGCGCGCCATCGATGCCGACCTCGACGAGATGGAGGCGATGATCGATTCGACGCTGGCCTATCTGCGTGGTGAGACCGAGAGCGAGCCCCGCAAGCCGGCCGATGTCGTCGCGATGATCGAGACGCTATGCGACGCGGCCGCCGATGCGGGCGCGGACGTTGTCTACGCCGGGCCTTCGCAGGCCAAGTTGGTCTGCAGCCCGGTGACGCTGAAACGTGCCTTTTCGAATCTGATTGATAACGGCGTGAAATATGGGGGCTCCGCGCGTGTCAGCCTCGACGACCAGGGGCGTGACCTGCTGGTGCGGATCGAGGATGACGGGCCGGGCATTCCGGAGGCTGACATGCAGGCAGTGTTCGAGCCGTTCCGGCGCCTCGAGACGTCTCGCAATCGCGGCACGGGCGGGAGCGGGCTAGGCCTCACCATCGCGCGACGCGCCGTCGAACAGCACGGCGGCACGTTGCAGTTGAGCAACCGACCAGACGGCGGATTGCAGGCCTTGGTTCACCTGCCGAGGCCACAAAACGGAGGGAGCATATCGCGATGATGGTTCGACGAACTTTTCTGGTGGCAGGCCTTGCCGCACTGACTCTGCCCACAAGGGCCTGGGCGGGGGGACTTCCACGCCTGCAGGTCTGGCGGGACGAGAATTGTGGATGCTGTATCGGGTGGGTGGACCACATGCGGGCGGCCGGGTTTCCGATCGAAGACAATGTCGTGCGCTCGGTTGCGGCTGCGCGACGCGTGCTCGGCACGCCGCCTGATCTGCTGTCCTGCCATGCGGGCCTCGTCGGAGGCTATGCGCTTGAGGGTCATGTTCCGGCAGCGGCGGTGACCCGTCTCCTGGCGGAGCGACCTGCTGGAATCCGCGGGCTCGCGGTGCCGGGCATGCCGGTGGGCTCGCCGGGCATGGAAGTCCCTGGTCAGGCGCCTGACACCTATGACGTGTTGGCCTTCGATGCGCGGGGTGGTCGCTCGGTGTTCATGCGCTTCCGCGGCGGTACGCCGGTGTGAGGCCACCCTCCCGGCCAAAAGCGGCCGCGTGCGCCCTTGACCCTCCCATGGGGGCAATCACCACGTCGTCGGTGAGACGAGAACCCATGAGGAGGGCGTGATGCATCGCTTTCGGATCGCAAACATGAACTGCGGCGGCTGCGCGAAAGGCGTCACGGCGTCACTCCGCCAGGCCGATCCGCAGGCGGAGATCGACATCAAGCTGGACACGCGGGAAGCGGCCGTGACGTCGGCCGTTGACACCGCGCGCCTGGAGCACGTGCTGCGCGATGGCGGTTGGCAGGTCGAGCGAATCTCAGCCTGATCCCGCGCTGACATGCTTTGTCATGACGGCGTGACCCTTCCGACATGCTGGGGGGGGCAGTGTTGGCCAACTCGAACCATAGGAACCCAGCACATGACCCGCCTCGCTCGCTCACTCGCCCTTGCTGCCGGCCTCGCCGGTGTCTCCGCAGCAGGCCTCGCCATCGCCCAGGGCACCGCGCCGCAACCGCAGCCGGCGCAGCCCGGGCAGCCCGGCATGATGGGCCAGATGCCCGGCATGCAGCAGCACATGCAGCACATGCAGCACATGCAGCAGCGCATGATGCCTGGTGCGCAGACGCCGGGGAGTGGTGCAGCGCAGGCGCCGGCGGCGACTGACCCGCATCAGCACGGCGCCGCGGTCCCTGGAACTGCGGCGCAGTCTCCCTCGACCGTCGCCTTCATGGCCGCGAATGAGAAGATGCACCGCGACATGGCCATTACCTTCACCGGCGATGCGGACCGTGATTTCGCCGCCTCCATGATCCCGCACCATGAGGGCGCGATCGCAATGGCCCGGGTCCAGCTGGCGCATGGTCGGGACCAGGGGATGCGCAGCCTGGCCGAAGCCGTAATTCACGCGCAGGAGAGCGAGATCGCCTCCCTGCGCGCCTTCCTGGCACGGCCGCGGTGATGAGAGCGGCGGGTCCGCTCCGGACCCGCCCTTTCCCCGCGCCCGACTGTTGCTGTCGCTGAAGGTGATGCCGGCAGCGCGGCCGCCTGTGCGACCTTTCGCGCGCTGAGGAGTTGTACGGACATGGAACATCACGGCGCCCACACAGCCCATGGCGAGCGCCGTACCCAATTTGAAGGGGCTGCGGCGGACTCGGGTACCGTGAAGGATCCGGTCTGCGGCATGACGGTGGACCCGGCAAAGACCGCGCACCACGCCGACCATGCCGGGCACGCCTACCATTTCTGCTCGGCCAGTTGCCGCACCAAGTTCGTCGCCGAACCGGGCAAGTATCTGCAGGCGCGTGCGCCCTTGCGCGCTGAGGCCGTGGCGCCGGGCACCATCTACACCTGCCCGATGCACCCGCAGATCCGGCAGCCGGGCCCGGGCAGTTGTCCGATCTGCGGGATGGCACTCGAACCGGAAACCCCCTCGGCCGAGACGGGACCCAATCCGGAACTGGTGGACTTCACCCGGCGCTTCTGGATTGGTCTTGTGCTGACCATCCCGGTCTTCCTGCTGGAGATGGGTGGTCATCTGACGGGGATGATGCACCTCGTCGGCGGGCCGCGCGTCGGCAACTGGATCCAATTTGTGCTGGCGACACCCGTCGTGGTCTGGGCTGGCTGGCCGTTCTTCCTCCGCGGCTGGCAGAGCCTGGTGAACCGCAGCCTCAACATGTTCACGTTGATCGCACTCGGCACTGGTGTCGCCTGGGTGTTCAGCGTCGTGGCCACCCTCGCCCCCGGCATCTTCCCCGCGGCCTTCCGTGCCGCGGATGGTTCAGTGGCTGTCTATTTCGAAGCGGCGGCCGTGATCGTGGTGCTGGTGCTGCTCGGCCAGCTGCTCGAATTGCGGGCGCGCGAACAGACGGGCGGCGCCATCCGGGCGCTGCTCGACCTTGCGCCGGCGCAGGCGCGTCGGTTGCGCGACGATGGTTCGGATCAGGAGGTGCCGCTGGCCGCCATCGTGGTCGGCGATCGGCTGCGCGTCCGTCCCGGTGACAAGGTGCCGCTCGATGGCGCAGTGCTGGAGGGCGCGTCCAACGTCGATGAAAGCTTGGTGACGGGTGAGGCGGTCCCGGTCACCAAGACAGTGGGCGATCAGGTCGTAGGCGGCACGCTGAACGGCCAGGGCAGTTTCGTCATGCGCGCCGATCGCGTTGGCCAGGACACGGTGTTGGCGCAGATCGTCCGCATGGTGGCGGGCGCGCAGCGCTCGCGCGCGCCGATCCAGCGTCTGGCCGACCAGGTTAGCGGCTGGTTCGTGCCCGTGGTGGTGGGCATCGCGCTTCTCGCCTTCGCAGTCTGGGCGATTTGGGGGCCGGAGCCGCGCCTCACCTTCGCGCTGATCGCCGCGGTGACGGTGCTGATCATCGCCTGCCCCTGTGCGCTGGGGCTGGCCACGCCGATGTCCATCATGGTGGGCGTGGGCCGGGGCGCGCAGGCCGGCGTGCTCATCAAGAACGCCGAGGCGCTGGAACGCATGGAGCGCATCGACACTCTGGTCGTGGACAAGACGGGCACGCTCACCCAGGGCCGGCCAGACGTGGTCGCGGTTGTCCCGGCAGCAGGTGCAACCGAGGAGGAGGTGCTGCGGCTGGCAGCGGGCTTGGAACGACCGAGCCAGCATCCCCTCGCCGAAGCCGTGGTGCGGGCGGCCGCGAAGCGCGGCCTCGCCGTGCCGGTGGTCGAGGGCTTTGACGCACCTATTGGTCGTGGCGTGACCGGCACGGTCGAGGGACGCCAGGTGGCGGTCGGCAACGCCCGGCTGATGGATGAGGCCAAGGTGGACGTCGGCGCGCTATCCGCCGAAGCCGAGCGCCTGCGTGGCGATGGCGCCACCGTCTTCTTCGTGGCGGTGGATGGTCGCGCCTTCGGGATCGTCGCCGTGGCCGATCCAGTGAAAGAGACAACGGCGGCTGCCCTCGCAGGTCTCGCGAAGGAAGGCGTGCGTGTGGTGATGCTGACTGGCGATAACCGTACGACGGCCGAGGCCGTAGCGCGGCGCCTTGGCATCACCGAGGTCGAGGCAGAAGTCCTGCCCGAGGACAAGCAGCGCATCATCGAAAAGCTGAAGGCCGAGGGGCGCCGCGTTGCGATGGCGGGTGACGGCGTGAACGACGCGCCTGCGCTGGCGGCGGCCGAGGTCGGCATCGCCATGGGCACCGGTACAGCCGTGGCGATCGAGAGCGCAGGCATCACGCTGCTCGGGGGCGACCTGATGGGGATTGTGCGGGCACGGCGGCTGTCGGAGGCCGTGATGGGCAACATCCGGCAGAACCTGTTCTTCGCCTTTGCCTACAATGCGGCCGGCGTGCCGATCGCAGCGGGGGTGCTGTACCCGATGTTCGGCATTCTTCTGTCGCCCATCATTGCGGCGGCGGCGATGGCGCTGTCGTCGGTGAGCGTGGTGGGGAATGCTCTCCGGCTGCGGACAACACGTTTGGACTGACGTCGGAAACCAGACCCACGGGTACTTGGTAATCGCCAAGACGCTGTTTGGCCTGCCGTGGATGCCGCACCGCGCGCAGCCCTCCCGCATGAGCCGGATCGAGACCGACCAGGAGACGCTGCCCGCCCTGCCGCTCTCCACCGCCGCACGCGCGGGCGCGCTGATACGCCGCTGCATCGCTCAGGGCACCGGTCATATCCGCACCCATGTGGACATCACGCCGGCCTTCAAGTTGAGCGCATTGGAAGGGGTGCTGGCGGCACGGGAGGCGCATGCGCATCTCGCCTCCGTCCAGATCGTCGCCTTTCCGCAGGCGGGCGTGATGCGTGCGCCCGGTGTCGCCGAACTGCTTGAGGATGCCGTCCGGGCCGGCGCCGACCTGATGGGCGGCATAGATCCCTCCGAGGTGGACCGCGACGCGCGCGGCCAGCTCGACACCATCTTCGGCATCGCCGAGCGGCAGGGCGTCGGCATCGACATCCACCTGCACGAGCCCGGCGAACTTGGCCTCCACGGCGTGCAGGAAGTCTGCGCCCGCACAAAGGCTCATGGCATGCAGGGGATGGTGACGATCAGCCACGGCTTCGGGCTTGGCGGCGTGGCCGAGAGCAAGCAGAAGGCCGCGGCGGAGCTGATGGCCAGCACCGGCGTGGCGCTGGCGAGCCACGGTGCCGGCGGCGCGACCCTGCCGCCGCTCTTCGCGCTCGCCGAGGCAGGCGTGCGCGTCTTCTGCGGCAATGACGATGTGCGTGACACCTGGAGCCCGTATGGAAACGGCGACATGCTGGTGCGCGCGGCGATCATCGGCTGGCGCCTGGATGTACGCCACGACCCGCTGCTGGAGCGGCTGCTGGCCATGTGCTCGTCGGTGGGTGCCGGGGTGCTGGGCATTGCCGGCCACGGCGTCGCGGAGGGGAAGGACGCGAGCTTCCTCACCATCCCGGCCGAAACCGTCGGCGAGGCCATCGGCCAGCACCCGCCGCGCCGCCTGGTGTTCTTCCGCGGCCGGTTGGTCGCGCGGGACGGCGCCATCCTTTGACCAAGCGCGCGCGGCACCGACCGCGCTGGCACCACGGCATTCCGGCAGAGCGCGGCCAAGGTCGGCGTCGCGGTGCTGGCGACGCTGGCGGCATCTACAGTCGCCGCGACCGGGTCGTTCGAGTTGTGCTTCAACGGCCCCGACGGCATCGCGGCGACAGCGCGCGGGCTGCTGGACTCCAACCGCGGCATGGCCTTCGTGGTGGATGCCCCCTCAGCCAAGGAGTGCGCGCTGGCGCATTGGCTGGTCGGCGGGGCCAATGGCGGGACGGCGCTTCTTGCGGTGCCTCGACGGCGCGGCGGCCGAACCGCCGCGCCGCAACCATTCGCCCTATTCCGCCTGCACACCCGCCGCGCGCAGGATGCGCGTGTAGCTCTCGACCCCCTCGCGGACGAGCGTCATCACCTTCGCCGGGGTGTCGAAGCCCTCGCGCGGCGTCACGCCGGCCAGCTCGTTCAGCCGCGCGGCGCTCTGCTGGATTCCCTGGCGGAAGGCGACACCGAGGGCGGCGACGATTTCCGGCGGCGTGCCCTTCGGCGTCGTGATCGGGAAGAATTCCTCATGCACCACGCCCGGAATACCGGCCTCGGTGGCCGAGGGCGTGTCTGGCAGGGCAGGGCTGCGCTGCTCCGAGAGCACCGCCAGCACCCGCACCCCGTTGCCGCGGATCTGCCCGAGCGAGGACGCCATCGTCGGCGTCCCGAACTGCGCCTCGCCTGAGACCAGCGCGGCCACGCCCGGTCCGCCGCCCCGGTAGTGCACCATCTCGGCCTGGATGTTCATCCGGTTGAGCAGCACCAGCCCCGCCAGGTGCACGCCCGACCCGATGCCGGCCGTGGCGAAGTTGTAGCGGCCCGGATTGGCCCGCAGCAGCGCCACCAGTTCCGCCGCCGTCCGCGCCTCGACGCCCGGATTGACCACCAGCGTGTGCGGCGAGAAGCCGGCCACCGCGACGCCTTCGAAATCCGTCACCGCGTTGTAGGGCATGCGGGCGACGATCGCCGGCACCGTGGCATGCGCGCTGTTGATCAGCAGCGTGTACCCATCCGCCGGGGAGCGTGCCGCGGCGTCGCTGCCGATGACGCTGCCGGCGCCGGAGCGGTTCTCGATCACCACGCTCTGGCCCAGGATCTGGCCCACCGGCTCGGAGATGATGCGGGCCACGATGTCGTTCGAACCGCCGGGCGCGAAGGGCACGATCAGCCGCACCGGCCGGCTCGGGCGCCAGGCCTGCGCCAGCGCGCCGGAGGACAGGATGGCAGGCGCGCAGAGCCCCGCGAGGCCAAGGGCAAGGGTTTGCCGGCGTGAAGGCATTGAAGTCGTCTCCCTGTTATCCAGCGTTGCCCGGCCTGGCTTGGCCAGGGCGCCATGTTTGCCGGCGCAGGATACCCAAAACCGCCCGCGATGCGACACCCCCTGCTGGCGGACCCGTACCTTTCCGACGCGGCCCGGCGTCACCCGCACGTAAAGCGGCTGCCCGCGCCCGTTCAGCTTGCAGCACAGCCCCGGCATCAGCCGCAGCCCCTCGGCCTCCGGCACCGCGCGATCGCCGGGGCGGGGTCGAGGTGGTGCAGGCAAAAGGGTTTCATGCGCTCCCGCAGCATTGCCCGGAACCGCGCCTCCGGCGCCCCGCCGCTGCCTGGTCTGCACGCGGCCCGGCGGGTTCGGGTTGATGGTTCCGCGATCCAGGTCGCACTGGAACGGGGCCAGCTGGAGCGCCGCCTCAGGCCGCGCCGCCGTTCGGATCAGCAGGGCGAGGAACACCCGCACGTGGTCCGGCATGTCCCCGGACCAGAGGCGGGCCACCTCCGCCACGGACAGCATGCACTCCCGCCCCGCGCCCTCCGGCACCTTCAGGAACGGCACCGGCCGCTCCAGCTCGCCGTTGTTCCACGCCCAACTCACGGCCGCCTTCGCCGCGCCGAGCGCCCGCTTGACCGTGCCGTTGCCGTTGCCTGCCGCCTGCATGGCGCGAGACATCCCGGCGACGACACTCGACCTGGCAGCGGCGGTGCCGTCGGCGGGAGCGGCGAAGCGGCGGGTGCCGTGACGCGGGCGGGAGCGCCGCCCTCGGAGGACGTCACCGATCCTCGCCAAACCGATACCCCACGCCTGGTTCCGTGCGGATGAGGAAGGCTGCCTCGCCCAGCTTCTGGCGCAGCTGGGCAATGTAGACGCGCAGATATTGTGTGTCTTCCAGATGGGCCGCGCCCCAGACGGTGGCCAGCAGGTGGCGCTGCGTCACGACGCGGCCATCGCCCGCCCTTGCCAACGCCGCCAGCAACTCCCACTCCCGTGGCGTCAGGCGCAGCGGCTCCTGCCCATCCAGTCGCGCGGTGCGGCGTGCAAGGTCCACCTCGAGCGGGCCGAAGCGCAGCAGCGTCTCTGCCTTCGCCCCCGCGGGCGCCACGCGCCGCAGCGCGGCCCGGATGCGGGCGAGCAGTTCCGCCAGGGCGAACGGCTTTTCCACATAGTCATCGGCGCCGGCATCCAGCGCCTGCACCTTCTCCATCTCGCGCTCCCGTGCGGAGACGATGATGACCGGCACCAGGCTGAAGGCGCGCAGCCGCACCAAGACCTCCTGCCCATCCATGTCGGGCAGGCCAAGGTCGAGCAGAACCAGCGCCGGCGACTGCGTCGCGATCAGGCGCAGCGCCTCGGTGGCCGTATCCGCGCGCAGTACCGCGAGGCCCGCCGCCTCGAGCGCCGGCTTCAGGAAGCGATGGATCTGCGGTTCGTCATCCACGACCAGGATCCGCGCGGCGTCCCTCGCGGTCATGCAGGAAAGCGCAGCGTGATTCGGGTGCCGCGGCCTGCTGGGCTGATGGGGCTTTCCGCGGCGATCCGGCCGCCCATCGCGTGCGCCAGCCCGCGGCAGATGGCGAGGCCGAGGCCCGTGCCGGCGGCCACGCGATCGGTGCGCGTCACCCGGAAGAACGGATCGAAGACGCGGTGCAGATCCTCGGCCGGGATGCCCGGCCCGTCATCCTCCACCGCGATCGCCACGTCAGGCCCCTCGCGGCGCGCCGCGACGCGCACCGGCGCTTCCGAGAACTTGAGCGCGTTGTCCAGCAGGTTGCCCAGGATCTGGTCCAACAGGGCCGGGTCCAGCCGCGGTTCCGCCAGCCGTTCCCCGGTCGTCACGATGATCTCGCGCCCCGTCGCGCGCCGCGCCCGCCCGACCGCCACCTCCAGCGCCTCCGGAATGTTCACCGCCTCCCGCCGCGGCTCCACCTGGCCGTGCTCGATGCGCACCATGTCGAGGATGTTCGAGAGGTAGCGCGAAAGGCGCGCCGTCTCCTCCTCGGCCGCCAGCAGCAGGTCGGCGCGGGTGTCCGCGGGCAGCGCCTCGCCCGAGGCGCGCAGCGTGCCGAGCGCGCCGCGGATGGAGGTCAGCGGCGTGCGGAGATCATGGCCGAGCGAGGTCAGCAGCGCGATGCGCAACTGCTCGGTCTCGGCCCGGGCGGCGCCGCGGGCCTCGCGCTCCATGAGTTGCGCGCGCTCGATGGCGACCGCCGCCTGGTCCAGCAGGGCGGTCAGGGCCTTGTCCGTTTCGCCGGCCAGCGGCTCCGCCCTGTCATCCAGCTTCACGCCCACCAGGCCCACCACGCCGCGCGCGGTGCGCATGGGGCGGAACTGCCAGGCCGCCGTGGGCAGGGTGTCCGTGTCGCGGCCGGCGGGGCGCCCCTGCGCCAGCGCCCAGCGCGCGGCGGCCATGGCCGTCTCGTCCAGCTCCGTCGTCACCGGCATGGCGGCGCGGACCACCGGCTCGGGTGGGGCACCCGGCAGCAGTGGCTCCAGCGGCATGACCACCGCGCTGGGGGCGCCGGCCACCCGCGTGGCTTCCTCGGCCACCGCCGGCAGCAGGTCCGGCAGCCCGCCCGGCCCACCCAGGCGACGGCTGAACTCCACCAGCCGGCGCAGCGCCAGCATGCGCGCCCGCGCCGTGCGCACCGAGCGTCCCAAGCGCCCCGTGGTGCCGGCCAGCAGCAGCGCCACCGCGGCGAAGGCGCCAAGGCCCACCAAATCCGCACCGTCGAGCAGTTCGAAGGTGTAGCGCGGCTCCAGGAAGAAGAAGTTCCAGCTGAGGAAGCCCAGCGCCGCCCCCGCCGCCGCGTGCCACGGCCCCAGCAGGGCCGCCAACGCCACGACCACGGCCAGGAACACCATGCCCAGCGTACGCTCGGGCAGCAGCCCCTCCGCGCCGTAGCCCAGCGTCACCACCAGGGCGATGGTGGCCGGCACGGCGCACCACCCGAGCCAGGGCGGAACTACGGCCGGGGCAGCGGGCACCGCGCGCGCCTTGCCGGCCGGCCCGGGCACGATGTGCAGCGTGAAGTCGGTGGCGCGGCGTGCGAGCGTTGCCGAAAGCGTCCGCCCCAGCCAACGCCGCCAGAACCCCGGCCGCCCCCGGCCGATGACGATGTGCGAGGCGTTGCGCGCCCGCGCCTGGGCCAGGATGGCGGCAGGCAGGTCGGTCGCCACCACCGTCTCCACCTCGGCACCCAGCTCCTCGGCGAGGCGCAGGATGGGCGCGGGGTCCGTCGCGTCCAGCGTACCGGGGCGTTCCACATGCAGCACCACCAGCGGCGCGCGCAGCGCATCGGCGACGCGGCGGCCCTGGCGCACCACCGTCTCGGCCGAGGCGTCGGCGCCGACCAGAGCCAGCACGCGATCCCCGGCGGGCCATGGCCCGGCGATGGCGTTGGCGCGCATGTAGCCGGTGACGTCGGCATCCACGCGTTCGGCGGTGCGGCGCAGCGCCATTTCGCGCAGCGCCGCCAGGTTGCCCTCGCGGAAGAAGCCGCGCATGGCGCGCGCCGCCTGGTCGGGGCGGTAGATCCTGCCCTGGCGCATACGCTCCAGCAGCTCGGCGGGCGGGATGTCGATCAGCTCCACCGCGTCGGCGCCGGCCAGCACGGCGTCGGGCACCGTCTCCGCCACGCGGATCCCGGCGATGCGCGCCACCGCGTCCGACAGGCTCTCCAGGTGCTGGACGTTCATGGTGGTCCAGACCTCGATGCCCGCGTCGCGCAGCTCCTCCACATCCTGCCAGCGTTTGGGGTGGCGGCTGCCGGGGGCGTTGCTGTGGGCGAGTTCGTCCAGCAGCAGGATGTCGGGGCGGCGGGCGAGCGCGGTGTCGAGGTCGAACTCCTCCAGCACCTGGCCGCGGTGTTCCAGGCGGGCGCGCGGCAGGATGGGCAGGTCGCCGATCTGGGCGGTGGTCTCGGCTCTCCCATGGGTCTCGATGATGCCGGCCAGTACCTCGGCGCCGCCCGCCAGGCGGCGGCGGGCCTCGGCCAGCATTTCGTGCGTCTTGCCCACGCCCGGGGCGGCGCCCAGGAACACCTTCAGGCGCCCCCGCCCCGCCCGCGTCGCCAGGGCCAGCAGCGCGTCGGGGTCCGGGCGGTCCGGGTCGCGGGGGTTGGGCATGGAGCCGTTCTAGCCGCCCGTCACGGCGCACCCAAGGCGAGGTTCAGGCGCAGCACATTCACGCGGGGTTCGCCCAGCAGGCCCAGCAGGCGGCCTTCCGTGTAGCGGTCCACCAGCGCCTGCATCTGCGCGGGCGGCAGGCCGCGTGCCTCGGCCACGCGGGCCACCTGGCGCGCGGCGTTCGCCGGGCTGATATGCGGGTCGAGGCCGGAGCCCGAGGCCGTCGCCGCATCGGCCGGCACGTCGCGCTGGCCCTCGGCCCGGGCGCGCACCGCCGCCAGCAGCGCGGCGCTGGTGGCGCCGAGGTTGCTCGGCGCGGCGCCCGTGTCGCTGCCCGAGGCGCGCGGCTGGAACCACGCGGCGCCCTCCATGCGCCGGGCGATGAGGTCGGAGCCGACCACGCGCCCCTCCCGCACGATCAGGCTGCCGTTCGCGCCCTGCGGGAACAGCGCCTGGGCCACGCCGGTGAAGCCCAGCGGCACGATCAGTCCAAGCAGCAGGGTGAAGCCGCCCAACATCACCAGGGCGGGTCGAAGCAGGTTCCACATGGTTCAGACGATCCCCAGCAGGGTGAGACACAGGTCGATGGCCTTGATGCCGAGGAAGGGCGCGATGAGCCCCCCCAGCCCATAGACCAGCAGGTTCCGCCGCAGCAGCGCCGCCGCCCCCAGCCCCGAACGCCCCACGCCGCGCAGCGCCAGCGGCACCAGCGCCACGATGATCAGCGCGTTGAAGATGACGGCCGAGAGGATGGCGGATTCAGGGCTGGCGAGGCCCATGACGTTCAGCGCCGCCAGCCCCGGATACTGGGCCACGAAGATGGCGGGCAGGATCGCAAAATATTTCGCCACGTCGTTGGCGATGGAGAAGGTGGTCAGCGCGCCGCGGGTAATCAGCAGCTGCTTGCCGATCTCCACCACCTCGATCAGCTTCGTGGGGTCGCTGTCGAGGTCCACCATGTTGCCGGCCTCGCGCGCCGCCTGGGTGCCGGTCTGCATGGCCAGCCCGACATCCGCCTGGGCGAGCGCCGGCGCGTCATTGGTGCCGTCGCCGGCCATGGCGACCAGGCGCCCCTCCGCCTGGGCGCGGCGGATATAGCTGAGCTTGTCCTCGGGCGTGGCCTCCGCGAGGAAGTCGTCCACGCCCGCTTCCGCCGCGATGGCGGCGGCGGTCAGCCGGTTGTCGCCGGTGACCATGACGGTGCGGATGCCCATGCGGCGCAACGCGTCGAAGCGCGCGCGGATGCCGGGCTTGATCACGTCCTTCAGCGCGATGGCGCCCAGCACCTGGCCGTCGCGGGCCACCACCAGCGGCGTCGCGCCGGCACGGGCGATCCGCGCCACGGCCTCCGCCAGGGCGGGCGGGGTCTCGGCCGCCATGCGGTCGGCCGCCGCCTTGCGGAAGCGGCCACGCCCGGGCAGGTCGAGGCCCGAGACGCGGGTCTGCGCGGTGAAGGGGATGATGGTGGCGCCGTCCGGCACCGCCTCCGCCGCCACGCCGTGCTTCTCGCGCGCCAGCACCAGGATGGAGCGGCCCTCCGGCGTCTCGTCGGCCAGGGATGCCAGGACGGCGGCCTCCGCCAGCTCACGCTCGGTGACGCCGGGGGCCGGGATGAAGCTGGCGGCCTGGCGGTTGCCGAGCGTGATGGTGCCGGTCTTGTCCAGCAGCAGCACGTCCACGTCGCCCGCCGCCTCCACCGCGCGGCCGGAGGTGGCGACGACGTTGAACCGCACCAGCCGATCCATGCCCGCGATGCCGATGGCGGACAGCAGCCCGCCGATGGTGGTCGGGATCAGCGTGACCAGGAGGGCCGCCAGCACCGGCACCGAGGGCGGCGTGGCGTCGAAGCTGGCCAGCCCCACGATGGTCGCCACCGCGATGAGGAAGACGATCGTCATGCCCGCCAGCAGGATGTCGAGCGCGATCTCATTGGGCGTCTTCTGGCGGGAGGCGCCTTCGACCAGCGCGATCATCCGGTCCATGAAGCTGTTGCCGGGCGCGGCGGTGACGCGCACCACCAGCCAGTCCGAGACCAGCGTGGTGCCGCCCGTGACCGCGCTGCGGTCGCCGCCGGATTCGCGGATGACGGGCGCGCTTTCGCCGGTCACGGCCGCCTCGTTCACGCTGGCGATGCCTTCCACCGCCTCGCCATCGGCGGGGATGAGGTCGCCGGCCTCGACGAGGATCAGGTCACCCTCCCGCAGTTCGGCCGCCGCGCGGTCCTGCCATTGCGTGCGGTCGCCGGCGCGGGCGAGCAGCCTGGCGCGGGCCTCGCCGCGGGCGCGGCGCAGGCTTTCGGCGCGCGCCCGGCCGCGGCCCTCGGCGATGGCCTCCGCGAAGGTCGCGAACAGCACCGTCAGCCACAGCCAGGCCGCGATGCCGGCCTGGAAGCCCCAGGCCTCGCCACGCCAGGCCGCCAGCACCGCCAGCAGCGTGACGAGGATGGAGACCACCTCCGTCACGAAGATCACCGGGTTGCGGATGAGATGCGCGGGGTTGAGCTTCAGCACCGCGTCGCGCAGGGCGCGGGCCAGGATCGGCCTCGCCGGCGCCTCGGTCATGGTGGTCATGTCAGGTGCCTCAGAAGGTCTGGCCGGCCATCAGCGCGAAGTGCTCCGCGATGGGACCGAGGAAGAGCGCGGGCAGGAATTGCAGCCCGCCCAGGATCAGGATCACGCCGCAGAGCAAGCCGACGAACAGCGGCCCATGCGTGGGGAAGCTGCCGGCGGAGTCAGGCGCGCGCGGCTTGGCCGCCAGGCTGCCCGCGATCGCCAGCACCGGCACGATGATGGCGTAGCGGCCGAGCAGCATGGCGAGGCCCAGCGTGGTGTTCATGTAGGGCGTGTCCGCCCCGAAGCCTGCAAAGGCCGAGCCGTTGTTCCCCGCCGCCGAGGAATAGGCGTAGAGGATTTCCGACAGCCCGTGCGGCCCGGCATCCTGCACGCTGGCCAGCGCCACCGGCAGCACGGCCGCCATTGCGCTGAATCCCAGCACGCAAAGCGGCACCACCAGCACCGCCAGCATGGCGAGCTTCACCTCCCGCGCCTGGATCTTCTTGCCGAGATATTCCGGCGTGCGCCCGACCATCAGCCCCGCGATGAACACCGCCAGCAGCACGAAGACCAGCATGCCATACAGCCCCGAGCCGACGCCGCCGGGCAGCACCTCGCCCAGCTGGATCAGGAACATCGGGACCACGCCGCCCAGCGGCGTGAAGCTGTCATGCATGGCGTTCACGCTGCCGTTGGAGGCGCCGGTGGTGGCGACGGCCCAAAGCGCCGACATGGCCATGCCGTGCCGCACCTCCTTGCCCTCCATGTTGCCATCGCCAGCGTTGAGGCCCGCGGCGATGTGCAGCGGGTTGCCCGCGGCCTCGGCGGCGTAGGTCAGGGCGGTGCCGGCGACGACGAAGATCATCATCACGGCGAACAGCGCCCAGCCCTGGCGCATGTCGCCCACCATCCGCCCGAAGGTGAGCGTCAGCGCGAAGGGAATGGCGAGGATGGCCCAGAGTTGCGCGAGGTTGGTGATGGCCGTCGGGTTCTCGAAAGGGTGTGCCGAGTTCACGCCGAAGAACCCGCCGCCATTGGTGCCGAGCTGCTTGATCGCCACCTGGAAGGCGGCGGGTCCGAGCCGCAGCACCTCGCCACCCTCCAGCATGGCGCCCGCCGAGAGCGTCTGCGGCACGCCCTGCGCCACCAGCAGCAGCCCCAGCAGCAAGGCCAGCGGCAACAGCAGGTACAGCGTGATGCGGACCAGGTCCGCCCAGAAATTCCCCAGCGCCTGCACGCCGCCCGCCGCCAGCGCGCGCGTCAGCGCAAGCGCCAGCGCAATGCCGGTGGCGGCCGAGAGGAAATTCTGGACCGCCAGCCCGGCCATCTGGCTGAGGTGCGACATGGCCGTCTCACCGCCATAGGCCTGCCAGTTGGTATTGGTGACGAAGCTGATGGCGGTGTTGAAGGCGAGCCAGGGCGAGAGGCCCGGCAGGCCCGCCGGGTTCAGCGGCAGCCAGCCCTGGACGCGCAGCAGCGCATACAGCAGCAGGAAGCCCGCCGCGTTCAGCGCCAGCATCGCCAGCACATAGCGCTGCCAGCCCATGCCCTGCGCCGGGTCCACGCCGGCGACGCGGTACAGCACGGCTTCGAGAGGCCGCAGGAAGCGCACGCGCCCCTCGGCCACGGCCGCGACGGTGCGGCCCAGCGGCACGGAGGTGACGAGGACGAGGGAAAGGAGGAAAGCGATCTGCGCCCAGCCGATGAGGGTCATCACAGATCCTCCGGCCGCAGCAGCGCCCAGACGAGGTAGCCGAGCAGGCCCGCCGCGACGGCGCCGCCCAGGACAAGGTCCAGCATGGCGGCGTCAGACCCTGGCGCAGGCGCGGGCGTAGAGGCCCATCAGCGCGAAGCCGCCGAGGCCGAGGGCGGGGAGAAGGACATCAATCATGGTGGCTCCCTCCCGGGCGAAGGGCGCCCGGGTCAGGGTGATCATCCGCCCGGTGGGCGCAAAGGCGCCATTCGGATTGCCGGCTCGGGCCATAAGGGCGGCGTAAAGGCGAAGGCCGGCATTGGGCGCGGTCACGCCGCCCGCGTTCCTTCGGCACGCCTGCCGCGCGCCCCATCGCATTCCCGAACCCGGCGAAAAGCTGTGCAGGTCCGCCGCCGACGATCACCCGCCGCACACCTGCGCGCACGAGGCAGGGCACGAGCCTGCGTCAGCGTTCGGCGAAGGCCCGCAGCAGGCCGCTGTTCGACGACCTGCGCGACTGGATGCTGACGCAGCAGCGCTGGTTGTCCGGCAAGTCGACGCTCGGCACTGCAATACGTGCTGAACCGATGGAAGGCGTGGCCAGCGATACCGAGTACGGCAGCTCTCGATCGACAACGATCTCGCCGAGCGGCGGCTGCGCGGCATGGAGGAGAAGCCAGACAGGGCGGTGGTAACCGCATTGGCCAGCGGCTCAGTGGTGATGCGCCGGGCGATGACGCGGGCGTTGTCGCAAGTGCAATTCTGCGCCCAGCGGATGTGCCGTGCCGGTAATGGCGAGCAACTCCGGCGCACGTCAACGACTTCCCCGCGGCCTACAACTTCGGCTGCAGGCTCAGGTGCCTCCGCGGCCTCGAACCTGAAGAGTTCATCTGCAAGGCCTGGGCGATCGAGCTGCAGCGCTCATGAACCGTACCACCACATGCCGGAACCCGTGACCGCGCCGAGGCGAGCGCGCAAAGAGCGCGAGTTCCCTATTGGCTTGATGCCGTTCGGTCGACCTCAGCCGGCGTCTTGCCAAATTGGCGGCGGAATGCCGCCACAAAGCGGCCGGGATTGGTGAAGCCGTATCGCTTTGCGACCAGCCCGACAGGCACGGCGCCCCTGTTGCGGCGCAGCTCCGCGTGGGCCGCCTCCAACCGGAACCCGTGCAACACGGCAAGCGGCGTCAGCCCGCGGAAGGTCCTGAATACGGCGTTCAGCGTTCGCACGCTGCATCCCGCCGCCGCTGCGACCTCGGCGATGCGAACCGGGTGGGCGGCGCGCTCGCGCATGAAGTCCTCCGCGCGCCGGACATAGGCGGATACCGCCGCTCCCTGTCCGACGTCCAACTGATCCGTGTAGTTGTGCGGCACGGCACGCAGGATCAGCGCCAGCAGGTGGTCGGTGGTTGCGGCAAGC
This sequence comes from Falsiroseomonas sp. E2-1-a20, assembly GCF_051433195.1. Classification (NCBI taxonomy): domain Bacteria; kingdom Pseudomonadati; phylum Pseudomonadota; class Alphaproteobacteria; order Acetobacterales; family Roseomonadaceae; genus Falsiroseomonas; species Falsiroseomonas sp. E2-1-a20. The sequence goes on from NZ_JBHMFT010000029.1 coordinate 36,646, forward strand.
GCCACCGGGTTCCCGGCCACGCCGTCCAGCCGCCCAAACTCGTGGACGACGAAGTCGAGCTGGGCCTTGAGGCTGACCGCCAGGCCGCCATCCCATCCCACCGAAGCGCGGAACTCGATGGGCTGGCGCAGGCGGCTGTCCAGCATCTGCTCCAGCGCCTCCTCGATTTGGATCGCCTTGACGAAGACATTGGTTCGGACGCTCTCGTCGCTGGTCACCAGACGCGTGTCGGGGCCGAGCCGATAGACGAGCCCGCCGGATGCCGTCACCGTGGTGCGATCACCGCGCCGGATCAGCGTCAGCGTGCCCTTCGACGGCATCCGGAAGCCGAAGAACTCATCGTCCTCACCCTCGACGGAGACGGCTGTCTCAAAGCAACTCTCACCGTAGCTGGCCATGATGGCCCCGGCGGAGCGGATGGCGACGCCGAAGATGGGCTCGCCGAAATGCATTCGCAGCAGAGCGCGGTCCCGGAGCTCGTAGCGGAGGTGCCGGCTCGAGCCCGGAAGGCGACTGCTCACCCTGGACCGGTGATCGAGCTCGGCCGGATCGCTGACATGGGTGGTGTGGAACATCGTCCGCCGGGCAGCATGTGGGTGAAGCGCGGGAAGCAGCATGGCAGCGATCCAAAACGGATGAACACTGATTGTGCGCGAATGGTAGCCCTTCGCAAACCTAAAAGTACGGACCTGCTCCTTGGACCGCCCCGCTGGACCGTTTTGAACACTTCGGCAGACACGCCCAGAGCCACGGGAAATCGTCAACCGATTTGCACACACCACTATGCTTTACCAACTTAAAGTACCATTATGGGCCAACCCTGATCCTCTTTGATACGAGACGCGCAGCCCGTTCATGGCAGGTGCGGCTGCTGGCGGATATCTGTGCCTTCCAATCCGGCGCCGGACCCTCTCGATTGACCGCGGAATCCGCGCGGTCCCTGGCTTCGTGCCGAAAGTGCCATTCGCGCAGGTGCCCGCACGCCACCTGCAGGATGGCCGCGTCCTCTCAAACTCCGCAGCATCCTGCATTTCCCGGCTTCCACGCGCCCTGGCGGTCCACCGGGACGCAGCAGGTCATGGCCTGGAAGCGCGCCGCACTGCGTCCAGCGGCGTTTCGCCGAAACGGCGACGAAATGCGCTGGCAAACCGGGACGCGTTGGTGAAACCGTATCGGCGCGCGACGGTCCCGACCGGGATATCGGCCGTGCCGCGACACAGTTCGGCATGCACCTGCTCCAGCCGAATGGCGTGCAGCGCCGCCAGCGGCGTGCGGCCACGGAACCGCTTGAACACGGCACCCAGGGTCCGAACGCTGCATCCTGCCGCGACCGCGATGTCGGGAATACGCAGCGGGTCGGCGCCGTGCACGCGCATGAATTCCTCGGCGCGCTGGACATAGGCGGGCGCAGCGCCATCGGCGCCAAGATGCAAATGATCGGAATGGCTGTGCGGGGCGCCGCGCAGGATCAGCGCGACAAGCAGGTCGGTCGTCGAGGCCAGGGCGACGACGTTGTCGGCGATGCCGTCGGGCCGCTCGAATTCCCGCATCATCAGATCGAGCTGGAACTTCAGGCTTCCCGCGAGCCCATCGCTCCAGGCCAGGCTGGGCCGGAACTCGAGCGGCTTGCGGAGGCGGGCGTCGAGCATGTGTTCCAGCGCATGCTCGACCTCGGCGACCTTGATGAAGACATTGGTGCGCAGGCTGTCGTCGCTGGTCACCAGGCGCGTGTCCTGGCCGGGACGGAAGACGAGGCCGCGCGATGCGGTGCCGGTTGCCGCCTGCCCCTGCCCGATCAGCGTCACGTCGCCGTGCAGCAGCGTGGCGAAGCAGAAAAGGTCGCCATCGCCCTCGATCGACACTTCCGTCGCGAAGCGGCTTTCACCGTGGCTCGCGACGATGGCACCCGCGCTGCGTGTCGCGAGGCTGAAGATCGGCTCGTCAAAGCGCATGCGCCAGAGCGAGCGGTCACGGAGCTGATATCGGTAGGCACGGCCTGATCCCGCAAGACGATCGCTGACGCGCGAACGGCCATCGAGCTCCGCCGGGTCGTTCGTGCGAACGACGCTGAACGTCGTGAGCCTGTCGAAGTGGGTCGGCAGTGCAGGCAAGGGCATGGCTGCCTCCCTCCTAATGCGCAACCATGCACGCGCGCCAGCCCTGGCTGACGACCATCCTGGACAGTTCCGGCATCGGCAGGACAATTCCGGCGGGAAAGCCGATGCCGTCGCTGAGTCGGGTCTCATCCGCGTCTCCGGGGCATGCGATCAGGGCTGGTCTCCGGAGCACGCCGGCCATGAGCCGACCCGACCTGAACCCCTACTTCCTGCGTACCCGGCGCCGGAATGCAGTGCCCCAGATGGTCCGCCGGGTCCGCCGGGTCCGCCGGCCGGATCGCCGCTGAGAACCGACCCGGCTTGGGGTGAAGTTGCCACAGAGACCTGGTCCATGTCCGGACGCTGGCGCTGGATGCAAGACGTTGGGCGCACGTCCAGGCGGCCTGCGGAAATCTGCCGCCACCGGCCTGATCCATGCCGCCGCCACGCCGCTGCCGCTCTCGCCCGAGCCTCCGATGCTCTCCAGTTTGAATGACATCATCCCCGCGTCGGGGACTCCCCGTCGCGAGTCACGGCCATCGGGAGTCGGAACAACAGGGGGCCCGGTTCCGGATATCGTTTGACATTGGCCAGCCCGCGCCATCGTCCCGATGCCTTCGGGGACGAAAAGCCGGGACTTTTGCTCGGCGCGGCCTGACGGCGCCGCGCAGTTCCTCCACACCGATGGCGGAGCCCGCGACGTTGCAGAGCGCCGCACCGCAACCCACTCCGCCAAGGAGATCCTGACCGGCCTTCACGCCCGGCCAGGCAGCACCAGCGCCCGCTGCTGCACGAGTCCGAGTAGCGCAGTCGCCTCGACGCGCCGGGCACAGGCACCGGCAGGTATCGTGACGGAACGCGGAAGCGTGCGCTTACGCCGCGGACAGCATGCGCTCGCGCGCCTCGGTGGTCAGCTCCATGGCCTTTTCCGCGGCCGCCTGGGCCCCGGTCCGGTCGCCGCGGCCGGCGAGCAGGTTGGACAGGTCCAACCAGGGCTGCGGGTCCTCGGGCGCGGCCGCCATGGCCTGCGTCAGGTAGTCGCGCGCGATGTCGAAATTGCCGCGGCGGATTTCGATTTCAGCGGCCCGGCGCAGGAACACCGGCGACGGCTCCGGCCGCAGGGCCATCGCCTCCTGGACCTTGGCCAGCGCCTCGTCGTTGGCGCCCTGGACCATCAGCTGGCTTGCGGCCTCCATCCGGCACCACGGGTCGGTCGGGTCGGCGACCACCGCCCTGTTCAGCCAGTCCGCCGCGGCGGCGAGGTCGTTGCGGCGGAACGCAATCTCGGATCGCCGGCGCAGGAAATGCACGGGGTTGATAAGCGGGCCCGCCAGGGCTGTGGCCACGGCCTCCTCGGCGCCAACCAGGTCGCCCACGGCCATGCGTTGGGACGAGAGCTCCAGCAAGACCCAAGGGTCCTTGGGATCGATCGCCAGCGCCTGTTTGAGGATCTCCAGCCCGGCCGTGTAGTTGCGCCGGCGGGCCTCGATCTCGGCACGGCGGCGGTAGAAGTGCACCGACGGCACCCGGGCTAGCCGGATTGCTTCCTGCGCAGCCTGGTCCGCCCCATCCAGGTCGCCAGCCGCGAGCAGCACATTCGACACCTGGTACTGGCACCAAGCGTCGCCGGGGTCGGCCTCGATGGCGCGCCGGGCGGCGGCCATGGCCGCGACACGGTTGCCGCGCTGCAACTCGATGTCGCTACGCAGGCGATAGAAGTGGTGCGGGCTGCTCGGGGCAGCTTCCAGCGCCTGGTCGATCTGCTCCAGTGCCGCCTGATGCTTGCCCTCGGCGCTGTGAATGTTCGCAAGGTCCAGCCGGGACCAGGGGTCGGACGGGTCGAGCGCCAGCGCCTGATGCAGCCGGCTGCGCGCCGCGGCCACGTTTCCCTGGCGGCGATCGACCTCAGCCCGGCGACGGAGCAGTGCGCCCGAGGGCACGGGGCTGCGGGCCATTGCCGTATCGACGGCGGCCGCGGCCTTATCCGGGTTGTTCTGCTGGATATGCAGGGCGGCCAGATCGTAATGCGCCCAGGGGCTGAGCGGATCCGTTTCCGCGGCCACGTTCAGGAGCGCTTCGGCCGCCTGCAGGTTGCCGCGCCGGATCTCGACCTCGGCGCGGCGCCGCAGGAACGGCGCGGGGTTATCGCTGGCACAGGCCATGGCCTCGTCGGCAGCGCGCGCCGCGCCGTCCAGGTCGTTCTCCGCCAGCAGCAGGCCGGCATACTCGTACCGGCACCACGGATCCTGGCTGTCCACCGCCAGCCCCTTCTCGAGCCAGGCCCGGGCGGCGGCGTAGTTGCGTTGCCGCATCATGATGGCGCCGATCTGGCGATAATACGGGCCGAGGCGGGGCAGATTTGCGGCCATGGCGCGCTGCAGATGAGCCTCCGCGTCCGCCAGCTCCCCGGCGGCACGTTGCGCCATCGGGTCCACCCAGTAGGCGCTGCCGCCGCCCTCGGTCTCGGTCTCCAGGCCCAGCAGCGAGCCCATGCGGCGACGTGCCGGGCCGAGCAGCGGATCGATGTCGTCCACCACGAGGCTCAGGGTCTCGGGCGACTGCACGCCCCTGACCTCATCGGGCCCCCAGCCGGCCTTGCCCTTGGCCAGGCTATGGACGAGGGTCCGGGTAAGCCGCTGCACGATGGCCCATTCCGCGGTCTGCTTGGCGAGACGCTCGACCTGCGCGCGTTCCGCGAAGGGCGCGAACTCCTCCTGAAGCTGGGTCGACATGCGGGCGAAGGCGACGTAGCGCGCATTCACGAAGATCTGGCGTGCCTCGCGATAATACCGCGCGGCTCGCCCTCCCAGGCCCTTGTCGATGATGTCGGCCTCGTCCTCGATCATGATGATCTCGGGCGGGTTGGGCAGCGGCGGCTTACGCGGCAGGGGCGCGGCGGCGTTGGCCTGTGGCGTCTGCGCATCCGCGGCTTCGGCCGGGGGCTGCGGCAGCGGCCTGGCGCGACCGGCATCCTCCACGCCCAGGGCCTGCAGCAACTCCTGCAGCTCGCGCTTGATTTCCTCCAGGTACTCGCCCTCGTCGGGGAGCAAGGAGTCGATGATCAGCTTCAGCCAGGCCGGGATGTTTCGCCGCACGAGGTCACCGAAATCGGCCAGCTCGATCTGATGCTGGTCACCGTCGACGAACCGCAGGAACTGGCGATACTGGTCGGGCCGGGCGCCGAAGCTGTGCGGCAGTTCCACCATCACGGTGCAGAAGCGGGCGGCGAAGGTGAAGCCATAGGTCGGCGCCTGTAGCGCCCAGCGCCGCCCTTCCAGCAGCGAGTAGACCTCGCCATTGTAGACGACGAGGCCCATGCCGACGCTGTCCACCGGGCCGCGCGGCCTGGCCGAGGCCTCGGCTCGGTAGGCATAGTGGATGACGATGCCGCCTTCCGTCGTGACCGCCTCCGTGCGGTCGAAGGTGTCGGGGCCGAAGGCCGAGGTGAAGGGACGCGTCTCCGCCAGGCCGCTCGCGGCAGGCTCGATGATCAGGCTGATCCCGTCCGGGATTCGGACGAAGCGGCGGCCGAGCGTCTGCACCACCCAGTCCCGTGCCACCACCGGGTCGCCGGAATAGGGGTCCACGGCGGTGTCCTGGTGGGCTGCATTGCCGAGCAGCAGCACCTCGGTCCAGTCCTCGGCCAGCGAGTGGCGACCCTCGGCGGCGCAACTGTCGGTCACGTCCAGGACCTCGGCTGGATTGCCATCCGCGTCGGGCAGCATCAGGCGGCCGTACACTCCGCCGCGCTCGCCGAGCACGATCTGCGAGACGCGGCCGAGGCGGCAGGACCGATAGCGCAGGCCAAGCCGGTTCGATGTCAGCGACGCGGCCTTGGCGCCCATGCCGAAATTGCCGTCGAGCGCCACGGGCTTGAACAGGGAGGAGGACAGGTCTGAAATCTGCAGCAATTCGGAAGAAGAAAGCCCTCGTCCGGCGTTCCTTCGAGGTCGGCCAGCGTGGGGCGGCGGTCCGCGCGCCGCGCGCGACGGCGCATGCCGCGCACGGCTTGCTCGACATGCGCGCCGCTCAGCCCAACACAGGCCCGCGCGAGCCACGACACGTCCACCTCCTTCAGGTCGTCGCCCAGGTGGTGGCGCAGGATGCCGATCAGCGCCTCCGTGTTGGGCAGTCCGATTGCGACGATACGGTCGAGCCTGCCGGGACGGAGCAGAGCCGGGTCGATGGCGTCCGGCCGGTTAGCCGCGGCGACCACAACGACGCCTTCGCGCGATTGGGCGCCATCGAGGAGCTCCAGCATCGCGTTCAGAACCTGCACGCTGTAGTCGCGATTCTGATCTCCGTACGCTGCACGGTCGCCGAAGGCGTCCACCTCATCAATGAACAATTATCGGGATCAGCCATTTGCGAAGCATCAGATCGGACCCGGCGGGCCAACGCCGAGCGTTCCGGCTAGTACCAGTGTCTGCTCGCCAGCAAGTATCAACACTGCCCTCAACCTGACCCCGCCTCGCGCGTCTCAGAGTATCCTATCGGGGACACCTGGGCTTACGTGGTTTAATCGCCACAACAGCCAGTTTGTAACGTAGCGGTTGCTTTGTCGATCAGTCATTCGCGCGATGAGCCGCGCTTGAAACCGGCTTGTTGAGGGACTTCGCTTTTCGAGCGGGCAAGGCTGCGGACGCCCACCGTCAGCTCAGCGTGCCTGCGCGCCTCCTAGCTGGCGGCCGCCACGACGCCCCGCTCGCGCGAGCCACCGACGGCCCCCGGTCGCCCCCGCAGCGAGGGGTCGTCGCGCTCTGCTCAACCGACGCCTAGAAGGCGTCCATGTCGATGTGGATAACCTTGCAGGGACGGCTGTCCAAGGCGGTGTGCCGGGCGGGAGGATATAGCTCACCTTAGCACGAGCCACCCCGGGTTCCCGATGCAGGGGAGCCTGACCTAGCCTGCTCGCTTGCCAGTAGCGGCCTGGCTGGCTCGGGGATGGGGAGGTGGGCCGTGATTGTCCTCATTACCGGTGCGACGGCTGGCTTCGGGGCCGCCATCGCGAGGCGCTTCGCGCAGGATAGACACCGCATCGTCGCCCTCGGGCGGCGGGCCGACGCGGCGACGTTGCCAGACGGGCGCGGCGATGCCGCCTGACTTTCGGTTGGCCTACACTGGCGTCACGACGACGACGGGGCAGCGGGTGGACGTCAGCGTCCAGCCCGAGGGCCACCACCACAAGGGAAGCGTTTTGCGCTGGCACGGTGGCGTCTACGACGTCGAGCTTCCCGACGCCGAGGCGCTGAAGCTGCTGCAGGTGCTGCTGGCCCACTAGGCCGTGCCGGAGACGACGCGGCCGCCGCCAGGCCGCGTGACGCGCATAACCGTCGAAGTCGCCTTGCAGGACGCGGCAGCCGAGGCTCCGCGCCGGACCGCCGAGACGTGCCGGTTGTTCGGCTTGGCACTGGCGCGCCTCTGCGCGGGCGAGGCCGAGGGGCTGGTGGCGGACGAGACAGGCGAGCGGCGGGTGGCCTGGCGCTTAACGGCTCCGACGTGGATGCGGGCCGCGAACCGCGCCGGAGAGACCTGACGGCGGGCGTCACCCGCCGATCCCCAAAAGCCGGTCCGCCCTGATTGCCTCGAAGCCCCGCGCGGCCTCTTCGAACCCGATTGTCGGGAAGGCGAGTGGGCGGACCGGCAGCAGCGTCATCGGCGCTCCAGCCGCCCAGTAGTCGCTCTCGGCGACCGCGAGCCATCCGGCCTCGGACCGGACGGCGAGGGTCGCCTCGGCACCGCGGATCTCCGTCTCGTCCGGATCGCGGGCACAGAGCTTGCGCGTCGGACGACGGGTCTTTCCATCCCGGCTCCGGCCTGATCAGTAAGGACTCGCCCGAGCCGTCCTCGAACACCCACCCGATCTCGATGGGGAAGCTGTCGTGGTGGAGGGACGACGCCTCGAGGTCGAGGAAGGCCATAGGCGGACTCGCCAGGACTTCGCCTCCGCCGCCGGTCACCGTTTTGGCCCGTCGAGGAGCTCGAAGGCCGAGGGGAATCCTTCGAGCAGGAGATCCGCGTACTCCTGGTGGAGCCTGCGGCGGTCTTCGAGGTATCTCGCCCGGTTGTACGCCGCCTCCACCTCGTCCTTCGGGACGTGCGCGAGGGCGAAGTCGATGATGTGGCGCATGGACGACTGCCGCTCGTTCATGATGGTGGAGAAGGAGGCGCGGAAGCCGTGCGCCGTGTGCTTCCCGCGGTAGCCCACACGATACAGGTGGAAGATCACCGTGTTGTTCGAGATCGGCCCCTTCTGCGGGCGGATGTCGTTGGGGAATACCCAGGGGAACTGGCCGTTAATGCGCCGGGCGGCCTCGATGACCTCGACCGCCTGTCGACAAAGGGGCACCGTGAAGGGCAGCTTGTGTCCGGTTTCGCCCTTCATCTGCTCGGCCGGGATTTCCCAGACGGGTAACGGGCCGTCGAGACCGACGAACTGCTCCCAGCGCGCGCCCGACATCGTCGCGACGCGGACGGCCGTCAGCGCGAGGAAGCGCGTCGCCAGCTTGGTTGTCGGGTGGCACGGGTACTCTTCGGCCTTTCGCAGCATCTCGCGAAGCGGCTCGAGTTCCGTGATGGCGGGCTGCGGCCTCTTCGGCGGGACTGGCTGCATTACCTCGAGCAGGTGCCGACCGGCCGGATCATGCTCCCTCGGAACGAGACCCAGGGCAGCAGAATACCGGAACACCGCAGACATTCGTTGGCGAGTGCGATGAGCGGTCTCGAAGTTCGTGCGCTTCTCGATCGGCTCCAGCACTAGCTTCATTACCATAACGCTGTTGATTTCGGCCAATGGCAGCCTGCCGATGGCGGGAAAGACATCCGTTCGGAAGCTGGAGGCGACGTCCGCCGAGTGCTTGGGGGTCCAGCCCGAGCTGTTCTTCTTCAGCCACGCCTGGGTGACCTCCTGGAAGATCGTGGACTGGTCCGTGGTCGTCTGGATGCGGTTCAGGCGCCGCACCAGCGTCGGGTCACGTCCTTCCTTCAAGAGCTTCTTGGCTTCGTCACGCTCCTGCCGGGCCTTGGCCAGGGTGATCTCGTTCTCTCCGGTGCCGTAATTACCTATTGAGTACGTGCGGGCCTTCCCATCATACATGTACTTCATCCGGAATAGCTTTGAGCCGTTCGGATTCACTAGCAAATACAAGCCGGTCTCGGCGTAAATCTTATACGGTTTATCCTTCGGCTCGGCGCTCCTGCATTCCACGTTCGTCAGCATGATCTTCTCTCCTGCAAGCGGCAGAACAAGCAGATACATGAGCTATGGCTGACGTCGCCACGGCTATAATTCAGACTTGTTTCGAACTCTGCCGGAGTAAACCGGACGTTTCTGGACGCATCCGCAGCCGAACCTGCGGCACAATCTCTCGCATCCGTGAACGGAGATGCCCCCTTCGCCGGTCACTACCAGACGATGACCGGCCAATCGCCGGTCGCGGGGTTGTATCCGGCGACCAGGGCGACACGGCCGATGTTCGTCGGCCGGTAGGCCACGTTCGCCGCTGCCCGGACCATCGCTTCTGCGGTGATCGCCGCCTCGTCGGTGAAGATCGCGAGCAGTATCTCGGCATACCCAGTTTGGTCGGCGACGCGGAGCTTGCTGTCCTTCGTCCGGATGATCCGCTCCAACTCGCGCGCCAGCCGCTCGTCGTTCCAGTCGGCGAAGACATCATGGCCGACGTGATCGGGTGTGGGATGCCGCGCCCTGAGGGTTTCCTCGAACGCATCGGCGGGATCGCGACCCTCTTGGCACGCCGTGGCAGCGGCCTCTCGCGCTGTGAGGAACGCGCGGTGCTCGGCCAGGAACGCTTCTTGCGGGTCGAGGCCGAGCGCCCTCTCGGCCTCCCGGCGATGGGCGTGCTTGGCCCGCATCGCGCCATCGACCAGTTCGGTCACCTCGATGCCGACCTGGACGCCGCCGGGGAGAATCGCCGCCACGTCCGGCGGGGTTCCCTTGCCGCCGGGTTCGGAGACCAGTGCGTACCCGGAGTTGCCGAGGTGATTAAGGATTAGGCAGGCGACCTCCTGCTCCTCGTTTTCCTTGTCGTCCCCCAGGACGCCCTTCAGGCCGGGCGCGTAGACGACCTGCCTTTCCACCTGCCTTCGGAGTGCTTCCGTGAAGTCGTCTTCTGCCATGTCCGCATAACGGCGCTGGCGGGAGCGATCAGGAATCCTTGCTCGGGTACCGGGGCGAGCGCCTTGCGCTGACGGGTCCGGACGGGCTGTCTGAGATCGTTGGCCCGGCAGGCGGGGTACGGACGGGCTTGCGGGCCGCGCACGGCAAGGCCGTTCGGGGAGTTGGTAGGGTACCGCGTCGGGCGGCAGGTCGCGGCGGTGGGGCATCGCGCTGATCGGCCGAATTATGCCCCACCGGATGCCCCGTGCCTTTAGTGGCTGGAACCGTGCTCGGCCGAACCGGAAGCCGGGTTCGGAACGGACCAGAAATCGGCAAGCCGTTGAATATGAAAGATTTAGCGGACAGAACGGGAGCGTGCCGGACGGGCACTGGCGGAGAGGGTGGGATTCGAACCCACGGTAGGCTTGCACCTACTTCGGTTTTCGAGACCGACGCGATCGACCACTCTGCCACCTCTCCGCAGGTGGTGGCGCCCTATAGGCATTGGCCGCGCATAGCGCAACATCCGCTCAGGAACCTGCAGCGGCCAGCGACCGGCCCGCGCCCTTGCGATGCCTGGCCAGTCCCCAGATCTCAAGCGCAAGCCGACCCCCTCAAGGATCCAGGACCGCGTCGCAACGGCAGAGGCACCCTACCGGGCTGCGGAAATTCCCGGCTACGGGCCTGATTTCCCTTGCGGTCGCAGCCAGAGCATAGCTCGGGGCGGGCCGTGGCGCCCAGTTTCCGGCACCAAACCCCCGGAAACCACGGTGCCTGGCCCCTGGCGGCGATCATGCAGGCGCCGCCAGCAGCTTCGGCAGGCGGATCAGGATTTAGCCGCAACACTCGTCGTAAAGCTCCAGCCGCCGTCCAGACCAGCCTGATCAGAAGGCCTGCAGCAGCAGCGCCTGGCAGCTTTCCTGACGTGATCGAATCTCGCCCGCCGATGACGTCGCGCTTTTCGAAATCACCCGAGAGCCGCGCCATCGCCGCGTTCACCAGTGCATGGATCGCCCGTGGAGGGGACCGGCACCGGCGCTTCCGGGCTCAGATAGCTGTCAATCGACCCCGCCTGCCCATCCGACCTACGCATCATTCAACCCGCCGCTGCCAACCACCACCGCGAAGTGGGTCACAGCCATTCCGATCAGCCTAATTTCCGCAGCCTGCCAGTGTCCTGCTTCTGTAGTTCCTCCGATCTGGAGGGTGTGCTGGCAGAAGCGATGGATAGCGGCGAGACGTGCCAACGCGGGCGCTTGCCCCGCCAATCGTGGGCCGGCCTGGTGAACGTCCAGGTCGGCCGGGATATTGGCCTCGACTTGATCTAGGAACTTGCGGAACTCGCTGGAGCGGTGCCTCGGATAGCAACGGCCGATCACAGCGCCGGTGGCCATGTCCACCGCGGTGAACGGCGATGTAGTGCCGTGGCGGGTGCCATCGTGGGTGCGGCGCTCGACCTGGACCAGGCGCATCGGCAACATTGGCCGGGTGCGGTCCAGCGCCTGGATCTGCGACTTTTCATCCACGCGGAGCACCAGGGCCCGCTCGGGCCGGGTCATGGAGAGGCCGACGATGTCGCGCACTTTCTCGACGAACAGCGGGTGGCTTTTTAGCTTGAAGGCCTCGCTGCGGTGCGGCTGCAGCCCAAAGGGCCGCCAGGTGCGATGGATGGTGGACGGCGGATACCCCATATCGCCTTGGCCATGGCGGGCTGCCCCCGGATGCAGTGCGCCGGTGCCATGCGGACGTGGCCGGGCGGCTGCGCTACCTCGACGGCTCCGCCGCCCGGCCGCTCCAACCAGCACAGGATTTCGTCTACAATCCCCACGGGCTCTCACAATGAACGCGGGACCAGCGGGGGGCAGGTCAGTCCCGGACCGGTTGCTGTTCGGCGCCAGTGCCAGCACTGCCTTTGGCCGGGGCGGCCTGCTGGACCAGTTGAAGAAGGCGCTGGCGGAGCGGGCGCTGAACCCCGGAGATGGACCACCGCGTGGCAGGCGAGGACATCACCAGGAACAGCCGCAACGGCTACGGGCGCAAGATCGTGGGACCCGACAGTTGATTGGCCACCTGGCCTCAATGCTGCCGGCGGGCGGGAACGCAAAAAGCTCCTCGGCCTTACGGCGGAGGAGCTTTTGGCGAGTTCGGTGAAAG
>NZ_JBHMFT010000030.1:0-46561 GCF_051433195.1 Falsiroseomonas sp. E2-1-a20
CTTCCCCCCTTTTCGCAAACCTCCTCCTTTTTCTTCCCCCCCCCCCCCCCCCCCCCCCCACCGCCGGGGTGCGGTCGGCGATCAGGGAGGGGTCATGAAGTTGGCGGCGGCGCTGGCGCGGCCGATCAGGCCCTGGAGTTCCGGTGCCTCGTGCCCGTCCTTCGCGGTCAGCGCGTCCATCGGGCAGAAGTATTCGTGCGGCTGCGGCATCTGCGACTTCGCGAAGCCGAGGTAGTGGCGGGACTTGAGGCCATACAGCACCCGCACGTCGCGCACCGGCAGGACCAGGGGTTCGACCGGTGCCTGCCGCAGCAGGTGGATCAGGCGCCAGCGGGGGGTGCTGTCCTCGGGGTCGACGCGGTCCAGCATCCAGCGGACCGGGCAGACCACCAGCAGCGAGCAGGTGGAGGGGGCGAAGCGGGCCCGCTTGTCCTGCAGGTTGGCGATGGTGCCGCAGGCCTCGATGCACAGGATGTCGGCGTAGCGGTCCAGCGGGTCCGGGCTGAAATGCAGCCAGAGGCCGTCCGGGATGGTGCGGTAGGTGTTGGTGCCCGGCAGCTTGAGGAAGGGCTGGGCGACGAGCGAGGGCTCGCCCGGGCGTCCGCGCAGCCAGGTGCCGGGCTGCTTCGGTGTGCGGGTGATGCCGGGTGGCCGCTGCGGACAGCACCGCAGGCGTGTGCGCACGAGTTCATCAAGCTCCTTGCCGGAGCCCAGGCGGAGAGTTTCGCTCATTTGGTTTCTGTCCCCTGTGAATATCAACCCTACGTAGATAGATTCCCTGAACTGCTTGCGAGTTCAAGGCGAAATCCCCGGGAATCTTAAGAATTTGCGACTCCGGGTTGCAGAACGGATGCCTTTGCAGCGCGGCAACGCAGGGGGGCGGTGCTTTGAGCGCGGGGCGCGAAGTTGGCGGACAATTGCGCGGGCGGAATTTTCCACAGGGTTTCAATTGCTTGGCGAGGCGCCGCAATTGCCGGCTGTGGATTTATCGATTCCGCAACGACCGGACCGGCGGCGGCTGCGTCCGCGGCGCCGCGGCGAAAAAAAAGCCCCGCAGGGCGGGGCTGGCAGGCGCTGGAGGTGGTGGGACGGTCCTGGCTGGGCCCGGACCCACCCCGATGGCGGGTGGATCCGGGATCGGGGCCATGCTTCAGCCGCGCTCGGGGACCGCGACGTAGTCGCGCTGCGCCGGGCCGGTGTAGATCTGGCGCGGGCGGCCGATGCGCTGCGCCGGGTCCTCGACCATTTCCTTCCACTGGCTGACCCAGCCGACGGTGCGGGCCACGGCGAAGATCACCGTGAACATGCTGGTGGGGATGCCCATCGCCTTGAGGATGATGCCGGAATAGAAATCCACGTTCGGGTAGAGCTTGCGGGAGACGAAGTAATCGTCCTCCAGCGCCACCTTCTCGAGCGCCATCGCCATGTCCAGCAGCGGCTCGTCCTTGATGCCGAGCTCGGACAGGACCTCATGGCAGGATTCCTGCATGATCTTCGCGCGCGGGTCGAAGTTCTTGTACACGCGGTGCCCGAAGCCCATCAGCTTCACGCCGGAGTTCTTGTCCTTCACCTTCTCGATGAAGGCGGGGATGTTGTCGACGTGGCCGATCTCGGCCAGCATCTTCAGCACCGCCTCGTTCGCGCCGCCATGCGCCGGGCCCCAGAGGGCGGCGATGCCGGCGGCGATGCAGGCGAAGGGGTTGGCGCCGGTGGAGCCGGCCAGGCGCACCGTGGAGGTGGAGGCGTTCTGCTCGTGGTCCGCATGCAGGACCAGGATGCGGTCCATCGCCTTGGCGAGCGTCGGCGAGACGTTGTAGGGCTCGGCCGGGACGCTGTTCAGCATGTGCAGGAAGTTGGCGGCGTAGGACAGGTCGTTGCGCGGGTACACGAAGGGCTGGCCGAGGCTGTACTTGTAGGCCATCGCCGCGATGGTCGGCACCTTGGCGATCAGCCGGAAGGCGGCGATCTCGCGCTGGTGGGCGTCGTTGATGTCGAGGTTGTCGTGGTAGAAGGCGGCGAGCGCGCCGACCACGCCGCACATGATCGCCATCGGGTGCGCGTCGCGGCGGAAGCCGTCGTAGAAGCGCCGGATCTGCTCATGCACCATGGTGTGGTAGGTGACGCCCTTGCGGAATTCCGCGAGTTCCTTGGCGTTTGGCAGGTTGCCGTTCATCAGCAGGTAGCAGACCTCGATGAAGTCGGACTTCTCCGCCAGCTGGTCGATCGGGTAGCCGCGGTACAGCAGCACGCCCTCATCACCGTCGATGTAGGTGATCTGGCTTTCGCAGCTGGCGGTCTCGCCATAGCCCGGGTCGAAGGTGAAGACGCCGAGATCGGCGTAGAGCTTGCGGATGTCGACGACATCCGGGCCGAGCACGCCCTTGAGGATGGGCAGGCTGGTACTGCGATTGGAGCCGTCCAGGGTGAAGGTGACGGACCCGTTGGCCGTGACGGTCATGGCATGCTTCCTCGCAGGCGGGGGTGCGGCGCCGCGGGCGAAATCGCGGTGCCGTTATGGTGCGCCGCAAGATGGCGGCGATGCGGGCGCTTGGCAACGTGCCGCCAAGTGAAAGCTTGGTTGGGTCAGGGAGGGGCGGCGGATTGGGCCTCGGTTTCGATCGGACGGACGACCAGCACCAGGCCATCCACCGCCTCCACCCGCACGGCGGTGCCGGGGACGACGCCGGGCACGCCGCGTGGCAGGCGGGCGGGCCATTCGCTGTCGCCGAGCCGCACGCGGAGCGCGCCATCGGGGGTGGGGAGGATGGTGGCGCGGCGGCCGGCGAGGCCGGCTTCGGGGGCGTTGACACGGCGGGTGGGGCCGCCGCGGCGGTGGCGCAGGGACAGGGCGACGCCGGCGGCCAGCAGCACCAGGAACAGGGCGACGTCCCAGGCGAAAGCGGGACCTGCCACCAGGATCACAAGCCCGGTGCCGATGGCGGCGAGCCCGGCCCAGACCAGGTAGACGCCCGGCAGGACGAGTTCCGCGCCGAGCGCCAGCAGCCCGGCGAGGATCCAGATCAGGCCCGGTTCCACGGGCTGCCTCCCGGGATAAGGCCGCCGCCGGGGGCGGGTGGCGGCGGGGTGCCTGGCGTGGGCTGGGTGCCGCGCAGCAGTTCCATGGCCTGGGTGATGCCGCCGGCCAGCGCCGCGCTTTCCATCGGCACGATGACCAGGCGGGAGGAGGGGTTGGCGGCCATCGCCTCGAACGCCTTCACGTATTGCTGGGCGATGAAGTAGCGCAGGGCGTCGGCGCCGGCGCCGGCGGCGGCTTCGGCCACCATGCGGGTGGCGTTGGCCTCGGCCTGGGCGAGGGCCTCCCGCGCCTCGGCGTCGCGCAGCGCGGCGTCGCGGCGGCCCTCGGCCTGGAGCACCAGGGATTGCTTGTCGCCTTCCGCCTTGGCGACGGCGGCGCGGCGTTCGCGTTCCGCCGTCATCTGCAGGTTCATGGCGCGGATCAGGGTCTCGGGCGGTTCGATCTTGCGGATCTCGACGCGGCTGACCTTGGCGCCCCAGGGGTCCGTCGCGCCATCCAGGATGGTGAGGAGGGAGGTGTTGATGCGGTCGCGGGAGGACAGGGTCTGGTCGAGGTCCATCTCGCCGATCACGGCGCGGATGTTGGTCATCGCCATGGCGACCAGCGCCTGGGTCAGGTCCTGCACCGCGTAGGCGGCCTTCGCCGGGTCCATGACGCGGTAGTAGACGATGCCGTCCACCGCGACCGTGGCGTTGTCCTTGGTGATGACGGACTGCTCCGGGATGTCCAGCACCACCTCCTGCACGTTCAACCGGTGGCCGATGCGGTCGACGTAGGGGATGATGAGGTTGAGGCCGGGTGACAGCAGCCGGGTGAAGGCGCCGAAGCGCTCCACCGTCCAGACCTGGCCCTGCGGGATGGTGCGGACGCCCTGCGCCACGGTGATGACGGCGAGCACCAGGACGACCAGGAGCACCAGGGTGGGCAGGTTGAGTTCGGGCATGGCGCTCGCCTTTCGGGCCGGTTTGGCAACATATCATAGCAGGTGGGGCCATAGCAGGTGGGGCGGTTGCGTGCGTACAGGGCTCGGCCCGATACTGGCGGCATGACGCAAGGGATGTCGAAGATGCAGAATGCGGAACAGATCTGGCAGCTCATCGATGGGCGGCGGGAGCCCTATGTCGCGCTGGCGGACAGGATCTGGGGGATGCCGGAGCTCTGCTACGACGAGCATCGCAGCAGCGCCGAGCACAAGGCGATGCTGGAGGCCGAGGGTTTCAAGGTGACCACCAATGTCGCCGGCATCCCGACGGCGGTGATGGGGGAGGCCGGGGAGGGCGGGCCGGTGATCGCGATCCTCGGCGAGTATGACGCGCTGCCGGGGCTGTCGCAGGAAGCGGGCGTGGCGGAGCCGCGGCCGGTGCCGGGGGAGACGCGCGGGCATGGCTGCGGCCACAACCTGCTGGGCTCGGCGAGCCTGATGGCGGCGGCGGCGGTGAAGGACTGGCTGAAGGCGAACGGGCTGCCCGGCCGCGTGCGGTATTATGGCTGCCCGGCGGAGGAAGGCGGCGCGGCCAAGGGGTTCATGGTGCGCGACGGCGCCTTCGACGATGTGGACATCGCCATCACCTGGCACCCGGCGGCCTTCGCTGGGGTGGATGACGCGATTTCGCTGGCGAATACGCGCATCGACTTTTCCTTCGTCGGGCGGGCGAGCCATGCCGCGGCGGCGCCGCATCTCGGGCGGTCCGCGCTGGATGCGGTGGAGCTGATGAATGTCGGCGTGAACTACATGCGCGAGCACATGCCCTCCGACGCGCGGGTGCATTATGCGTATCTGGATGCGGGTGGCATCGCGCCGAACGTGGTGCAGCCGACGGCGAAGGTGCGCTACCTGATCCGCGCCCGCAACGTGACCGAGCTGAACGCACTGGTGGTGCGGGTGCGGAAGATCGCGGATGGCGCGGCGCTGATGACGGAATGCAGCGTGACGACGCGGGTGGTCTCCGCCGTGTCGAACCTGATGGGGAACACGCCGCTCGAGCGCGCGATGCACGCCAACCTGGCGCGGCTGGGGGCGCCGGAATGGGATGATGCGGACCGGGCGAAGGCCGCCGAGTTCCAGGCGACGATGACGGCGGAGGATGTGCTGTCCGCCTGGCGGCGCGTGGGCGTGGAGCCACGCGAGGGCGAGGTGCTGTGCGAGCAGGTGGTGCCGGACGGGGCAAAAGGCGTGCCGATGATCGGCAGCACGGATGTCGGCGACGTGTCCTGGAAGGTGCCGACGGTGCAGGCGCGGGGGGCGACCTATGCGATCGGCACGCCGGGGCATAGCTGGCAGTTGACGGGCCAGGGCAAGCTGCCGGCGGCGCACAAGGGCATGGTGCATGTGGCGAAGGTGATGGCGGGGACGGCGGTGGATGCGCTGAAGAATCCCTCGATCATCGCGGAGGCCAAGGCGGACCATGCGAAGCGGACGGGCGGCAAGCCGTATGAGAGCCCGCTGCCGGCGGATGCGAAGCCGGCGCTGGACATGAGCCTGTAGCAGGACCTGGCCGGGGGTGTCCGCGATGCACCGCATGACCACGCTGCTGCTGGACAACGGCCACTCCGTCATCCGCCATCACCGCGCCGCCGCCCGTAGCGGCGACGTGCTGGTGGTGACCTTCGCTGAGATGTACCACAATGATCCGGACGAGCCCGGCTTCGGCCAGCACTTCCTGCTGAAATCGGGCTTCGACCTGGTGACGGTGCAGAAGCGGGCGGAGCTTTGGTACCAGGACCTGGTGCCGGAGGCGTTCCGCGCCGCCGTGGCGTCGACGGCCGCGGGCTATGGTCGCGTGGTGATCTACGGGGTCAGCATGGGGGCTTTCGCGGCGCTGATGTATGCCGGGACGCTGGACGCCTCGGCGCTGGCGCTGTCGCCGATGGTGTCGATCCATCCGGACCTGCCGGGGTCCCGGGGCCTGGAGTGGCGCGGCAGGGTGCCACTGCGCCACATCCACCTGGCGGATGCGCCACGCGGCAGCGGCACGATGGTCGTGATCTATGATCCGCTGATGCGCGAGGACCAGATGTATGTCGACCGCGAGGTGCTGCCGGCCTTTCCCGATGCGCGGATGGTGTGGCTGCCGCGCGGAGACCATCCCGTGTCGATGGCGCTGGCGGAGATGGACCTGCTGCAGCCGCTGGTCCTCGGGTTCCTGAGGGTGGGCGGATTCCGCCGCCGCGCTTCGAGCGGCCGGATCGCGGCCGATCCCCGGTCTATCTCGCCAACCTGGCCACGCATTGCGCCCGGCGCGGGCGTCCCGGCCTCGGGCTGCGCCTGTTCGACCGGGCCCTCGGCCTGGCGGCGGACTGGGCGAAGCCGGATCTCGAGCGCCGGCGGGCGGAGCTGTCGGCGCTGCATGACAGGCGCCTGCGGGCGGCGGGCTGAGGATCGCTACAGGTCGCCGAACAGGCGCGGCAGGAACAGCGCGAGTTCCGGGAAGAAGGCGACCAGCAGCAGGGCGCAGAGCATCGCCAGGACGAACCAGATCACCCAGGGGATGGTCGATTCCATCGAGGCGCCGGCGACCTTGCAGGTGACCATGAGGTTCACCGCCATGGGTGGCGTGAAGGCGCCGATGGCGACGTTCATGGTCAGCAGGATGCCGAACCAGGTCAGGTCCCAGTCGAAGGCGCGCGCGATCGGCAGCAGGATGGGCAGGAAGACCAGGAAGATGGAGATGGCGTCGATCAGCATGCCGGCGACGAGGACCAGCGCGGTGATCATCAGCAGCATCAGCGTCTCGTTGCCGGTGATGCCGACGAGCGTCCGGGCCAGCGCGTCGAAGGCGCCGACGGTGCTGCCGGCGTGGGCGAAGATGCTGGCCAGCGCCACGATCATCAGCACCACGGCGGAGATCTCGGCGCTGTCGCGCAGCACGGCGTAGAGGTCCCGGATGCTCAGGACGCGGTAGATGAACAGGCCGACGAACAGGCCGTAGAAGACGGCGACGACGGCGGCCTCCGTCGGGGTAAAGGCGCCGGAGCGGAGGCCGCCCAGGATGACGATGGGCGCGAGCAGGCCCCAGATGGCGTCCTTGAAGGAGCCCCAGAGCGGCGGGCGGACCTCGTCGGCCGGGGGCAGGCCGAAGCCGTGCAGGCGGGCCAGGATGATGGCGGGCACCAGCAGCGCCAGGCCGGCGAGCAGGCCAGGGATGACGCCGCCGAGGAACAGCGCGGGCACGGACACGCCCGGCACCAGCACGGCATAGACGATGAAGGGGATGGAGGGCGGGATCAGCACGGCGGTGGAACCGGCGGCGGCGATCAGGCTGGCGGAATAGGCGCGCGGGTAGCCCTGCTTGATCATCGCCGGCAGCATCACCGCGGCGACGGCGGCGGAATCCGCCGCACCCGATCCGCTGATGCCGCCGAGCACCAGGCAGACCAGCACGGCGACGATGGCCAGCGCACCGCGGCGCGGCCCGACCAGGGCCTGGGCGAAGACGACCAGGCGCGCGGCGACGCCGGCGCGTTCGAACACCATGCCGGCGAGCACGAACATCGGCAGCGCCAGCAGCGGGTATTTGGCGATGCCGGTCCAGATGTTGGTGGGCAGGGCCATGACGCCGAGACCCTCCACCGCGATGACCAGGAAGCCCGCCAGGCCGAGCGAGACGCCGATCGGCACGCCCATGAACAGCAGCAGGAAGAAGACGCCGAGCAGGATGAGCGAGCCTTCGAGGACCATCGGATCAGGCCCGCGCCACGCGCCACATGCGGCCGGCGATGCGCAGGCAGATCACGGCCGACAGCAGCGGCATCCAGACGGTGTAATACCAGGACGGCACGCCGAGGCCGGGGGACAGCACCTCGAAGCGGTATTCGTCCCAGGTGTACCAGGCGCCGAGCCAGGCGATGGCGGCGAAGATGCCGAGGCTGACCAGCAGGACGAACTGCTCGACGAGGCGGGCGGTGCGGAGCGGCAGCTTCTCCGTGAAGAAGGTCATGCGGATGTGGCGGTCGTTGCCGAAGGCGGCGGCGGCGCCGACGAAGGCCATCACCACCATCAGGGCGACCGAGTATTCCTCGGTGAAGGCGAAGGAGACGTTGGTGAAGTAGCGGACCACGACGTTGGCGAAGGTGATGAGGGCGAGGGCGCCCATGATGGCGGCGCCGATGGCGCCCTCGATCGTCACCGGGATGCGCGGCGGCGCCTCCCCCAGTTGCAGGCCGGGGGCCTGGATGTCGGCGTGTTCGGTCATGGGGCGGTCCCGGGATGCGGAGCGTGGGGTGGTTGTGGGTCCCCCTCACCCAACCCTCTCCCCCAAGGGGGAGAGGGCTTGATGCTTCAGGCGCGGGCGGTGCCGATGGCGGCTTCGGCGCGGCGGACGAGGTCGGCGCCGACGGTCTGGGCGTATTTGTCGTAGACGCCGCGGGTGGCGCGGGCGAAGGCCTGCTTCTCGGCGTCCGACAGGATGGTGACGGTGACGTTGCGGCGCGCCAGTTCATCGAGCGAGGAGCGGTCGCCGCCGGCGCCGAGGCCCTTCCGGCTGGCGGCGATCTGGATGTCCGCGGCTTCCTGGGCGCAGGCGCGGACCAGCTCGCGGTCGGCCGGCGAGAAGCTGGCGAGCACCGGCTTGGTCAGCAGGAAGATGCCGGCGTCCGCCACGTAGTTCCAGATGGTGAGGTGGCGCTGCGCCAGCGTGTCCATGCGGAAGCCGAGGAACAGGTTGACCGGGTTCTCCTGGCCATCGACGGCGCCGGTGGAGAGCGCGGGCTGAAGGTCGGCGAAGGACATCTGCACCGGGTTGGCGCCGAGGGCGGTGTAGATCTCGGAGAAGATGGCGCCGGCGGCGAAGCGGATCTTCATGCCGCGCAGATCCTCCGGCGTGCGGATGGCGCGCTTGCTGTTGGAGATTTCGCGAAAGCCGTTCTCGCCCCAGGCGAGCGGCTGCACGTCGCGGGATTCCAGGGTGCGGAACAGCTCCGCCCCGATCGGGCCCTTGACGATGGCGTCGAAGCCGCGGCTGTCCTGCAGCAGGAAGGGCAGGGAGAACAGGTTCATCTCGCGGATCTGCGGCGAGATGTTGATGGTGGAGAACACGGCGAAGTCGATGACGCCCTGGCGCATGGCGACGAGTTCGCGGGTCTGGTCGCCGCCGACGAGCTGGCTGCCGGGATAGACCTTGACGTTGATGCGGCCGCCGGAGCGCTCGGTGACGAGCTCGGCCCATTTGAAGGCGCCATCGGCCAGCGGGATGGTGCGGTTGCCGACGACGGAAAGCTTGTATTCTGATTTGTACTGCGTCTGGGCGCGCGCGACGTGCGGGCTGGCCAGTGCGCCGGCCGCGGCGGCGAGCGCCAGGCGGCGGGTGATCAAGGTCGTCATCGGGTCCCCTCCCTTATCTGCCGCGCCTTTCCGGCCGGCTGTTCCGGGGGCGGAGAATGCGGGCGCGCGGCGGGGTTAAGCAAGGGGGCGTTTCGGCGGCTTGACCAGTTGCGGTTCGGGCCGGATTCAGGGCACGCCAAGACCCGAGGAAGCCTGCCATGACCGAGACCCGACCCGTGCATATCCTGGCGCTCGGGGGCGATGGCATCGGGCCGGAGGTGACGGGCCAGGCGCTGCGGGTGCTGCGGCACATGCAGGCACGGCACGGGCTGGACCTGGTGATCGAGGAGATGCCCTACGGCAATGCCGTGTGGCGGGCGACCGGGCGGCTGCTGCCGGCGGAGACCGAGGCGGTGCTGGCGCGGACCGATGCGGTGTTGTTCGGGGCGGCGGACAGCCTGGGGCGCGGGGCTGTCTCCCCGGAGGAACGGGCGCGGGGCAGCCTGCTGGCGCTGCGGCGGCGGCTCGGGCTGTTCGCGAATCTGCGGCCGGTGCGGGCGGAACGGGCATTGGACGAGGTCTCCCCGTTCAAGCCGCGCATCCTGGCGGGGGTCGACCTGGTGTTCGTGCGGGAGCTTTCGGGCGGCGTCTATTACGGCGAGCCGCGCGGGATCGAGCGGCATGCGGATGGCGCCCGGCGCGGCGTCAACACGCATGTCTACACCGAGGACCAGATCATCCGCGCCGCGCGCTTCGCCTTCGCGCTGGCGCGTGGCCGGCGGGGGCGGCTGACCAGCGTGGACAAGGCGAATGTGATGGAGGCGGGCGCGCTGTGGCGGGAGGTGGTGACGGCGCTGCACCAGGACGAGTTCCGCGACATCACGCTGGACCACATGCTGGCCGATACCTGCGCGCTGATGCTCGGGCGCGATCCGCAGCGCTTCGACGTGGTGCTGACGGACAACCTGTTCGGCGACCTGCTGTCCGATGGCGCGGCGGCGCTGGCGGGCAGCCTGGGGCTGCTGCCGAGTGCCTCGCTGTCCGCGCCGGCGCCGGATGGGCGGCGGCGGGCGCTGTATGAGCCGGTGCATGGCTCGGCGCCGGATATCGCGGGGAAGGGCGTGGCGAACCCGCTGGCGGCGATCCTGTCCGTCGCGCTGCTGCTGCGCTGGAGTGCCGGGGCGGAGGATGCGGCGCGGGAGGTGGAGGCGGCGGTGGGCGCGGCGCTGGGGGCGGGGGCGCGGACGGCGGATATCGCGCTGCCGGGGGAGGTGGTGCTGGGGACGGCGGCGATGGGGGATGCGGTGCTGGAAAGGCTCGGCGGGTGACCTATCGCCGCGCCACCATCATGCCGACCCGAAGCAGGCCTTCGGCGAGGTTGCGCTCCGTGGCGACGGAGGCGGCGCGGCGCGCCTGCATGGCCTGGGCGCTGAGGCCCAGCGAACCCGGCCCCTCGGCACGGTCATAGGCGGCGATGCTGGCGGCGTGGAAGCGCCGGCCGGCCTCGCTCTGGTCCAGGAAGTCCCCGGGGGCGAGGCCGAGGGCTGCGAGGCGGGACCGGCATTCGGGCAGGGTTTCGAGCGCGGACATGCCGGGGTCGGTCGCCCAGGGCAGCGGGTAGTGAAGCTCACCCGGGCCGGAGGAAGGGGAACCGGCGAAGATCTCGTGCAGGGCGAGGCAGCCACCGGGCCGGATCACCCGTGCAAGCTCGCTGAAAAGCCGGCCCTTCTCGGAGATCTGCATGGCGACGTGCTGCAGGATCACCGCGTCGAAGCTTGCGTCGTCGAAGGGCAGCGACAGGATGCTGCCCTGCAACAGGCGGACCTTCTCCTCAAGTCCGACGAGGCGGGTGAGGTCGATGGCGGTCCGGTGCAGCGTCTCGCTGAGTTCGACGCCGGTGACGCGGGCGCCGAAGCGGCTGGCGAGGCGGCGGGCCGGACCGCCGACGCCGCTGCCGGCATCGAGCACAAGCTGGCCGGGACCGATGCCGGCAAGCTCCGCCAGCGTATCGGTGGCGGTGAGGCCGCCCATGTGGATCATGTCGACGGCGTGCAGATCCTCCGGCCTGGCCGCGGCCGGGTCGATGCCGCGCGCCTCGAGCGCACGGCGCGCACCCTCCGGCGTCACGGCCAGGCGCGACCAGTGGGTGGCGACGCGGCGGCCCTGTTCGGTGATCGCCTCGGGTTGGTCCGGCATGCGGCGCAGCCTATTGCGCGCGGATGCCGGCGTCACGGATCAACCGGGCCCATTTCGTGCCCTCGGCCTGGAACTGCGCGGCGCTTTCGGCCGGCGGCAGGGCGAGCCTGTCGAAGCCGAGGCCTGCGAGGCGCGCCTGCACATCCGGCAGGGCGAGCAGCTTCCCGATCTCGGCATGCAGCAGCGTGACGATCGCGTCCGGCGTGCCGGTGGGTACCAGCACGGCGGTCCAGATGTCGGCGGCGACATCGGGGTGGCCGGCCTCCGCCATGGTGGGGATGCCGGGCAGCGCCTCCGCGCGGCGGCCGCTGGTGATGGCAAGCGCGCGCAGGCGGCCATCCCGGACATGCGGCACGGCGGGCGGCAGCGCGCCGAAGGAGACCGGGGTGTGGCCGGCGACCGCGGAGCCGATGGCGAGGCCGCCGCTGGTGAACGGAGCATGGACCAGGTCGAGGCCGAGCGAGAGGCGAAACATCTCCCCCACCAGATGCGGCGGCGTGCCGATGCCGGGGGAGGCATAGCTGTGGGTGCGCGGATTGGCGCGGATCAGCGCGATGAGGCCGGCGACGTCCCGGACCGGGAGGGAGGGATGCACGGCGAGCAGCGTGGGCGCCGCGACGGCGATGGTCACCGGGGCGAAGTCGCGCGCGACATCGTAGGGGACCTGGCCGAACAGGCTGGGGTTGATGACGAGGTTGGGCGCGGCGACAAGAAGCGTGTGGCCATCCGGCGCGGCGCGGGCAGCCTGGCCCATGCCGATGTTGCCGCCGGCGCCGCCGATGTTGTCGACGTGGAAGGGCTTGCCGAGCTGGTCCGACAGCTTCTGGGCTATGATCCGGGCGGCCAGGTCGTTCGGACCTCCGGGCGCGAAGGGCACGATGACCCGCACCGGACGGGAGGGGTAGGCCTGGGGTCCGGGCGCGGGCGGCTGCGCCGCTCTGGCAAACGGCTGCGCCGCTGCTGCGAGCGGCAGGGCGGCGGCGGACCAGCGCAGGACCTGGCGGCGGGGAAGCTGCATCGGGGTGCTCCTTGACGAGGGGCGGATGACGCGCGCCGCGCATCAGTAGGCCCGGCTGGCCCGGCGAGCCATGATATGTTCGACGCGAAATCCATATGCGGGAGATATGGCAGTGGAACTCAGGCACCTCCGCTACTTCGTGGCGGTCGCGGAGGAAGGGCACATCACCCGCGCGGCCGAGCGGCTCGGCCTGCAGCAGCCGCCGCTGAGCCTGCAGATCAAGGCGATGGAGCGGGAACTCGACGTGCTGCTGTTCCGGCGCAAGGCGCGCGGCGTCGAACTGACCGATGCAGGCCGGGCCTTCCTGGAGCAGGCGCGGATGACGCTGACGCAGATGGACCGGGCGATGGAGAATGCGCGCCGGGCCGCGCGGGGCGAGCAGGGCCGGCTCTGCATCGGGGTGACCTCCACCGCGCCGTTCCACCCGCTGGTGCCGCGCAGCGTCCGCGCCTTCCGCGACGCCAATCCGATGGTCGTGCTGACGCTGGAGGAATGCCTCAGCAACGAGCAGATCGGGCGGCTGCGCGGCAATCAGTTGGACGTCGCCTTCATTCGGACGGCGGCGGCGGGCGCCGAGGATCTGCTGGTGACGCCACTTCTGGCGGAGCCGATGGTGGTGGCGCTGCCGGACACGCATGCGCTGGCGCGGGCGGAGGCGCCGATCCCGCTGCGGCGCCTGGCGCAGGAGAGCTTCATCCTCTACGGGCCGCCGGGAACCGGCATGTATGATGCGACGATCGCCGCCTGCAGGGGGGCAGGCTTCGATCCGCTGGTCGGATCGATCGGCGCCTCGACGCAATTGGCACCGCGGATCACCTCGACCCTGAGCATGGTGGCGGCAGGGCTTGGGATTTCCTGCGTTCCCTCCTCCCTGCAGCGGATGACGATGGAAGGCGTGATCTACCGGGCGCTCGATCCGTCCGACCGGCCGCACGCGCTGCTGAACCTGGCGACGCGGCGGAGCGATGGCTCGGCGGTGGTGCAGCGCTTCGTCGCTGCGGTGCGGCGGGCGGCGCGGGATGTTGTGGGATGAACACGCTGCGGAGGAGGGTGTTTGGAGAATCGCGATCTACTTCCTGCTTGCAGGAGAGAAAAATCAGAGTGTAGTCTTTCGGTCATCGAGGAAGAACCCGCCGATGACCTACATGCGCGCCCGCCCGAAGCTGGAGACCATGCTCGCCGGCATCGATGCCGCGGTGCGGCAGCCGGATGCGAAGCGGCCGGGGGCGGTGGCGGGGGCGATCCAGGCGTTTGCGGCGGACCCAGGGTTGCTGGCGGGGCTGGATTGCCCGTGCTGTCCGGACCGGTATGTGCGGCACCTGCTGCGGGCCGGGGAGGGCTATGCGGTTGTGGCGCTGGTCTGGCGGCCGGGGCAGATGTCGCCGGTGCATGGGCACCGGACCTGGTGCGCGCTGGGCGTGCATCAGGGCGTGCTGACGGAGACGTACTACACCCCGGCGGCGGCGGCGGGGGATGTGCCGCAGCCGCGGGCCACGCAGTTGCTGCGGCCGGGGGAGGGCAGCCATGGGCCGGCCGATCCGACACTGATCCACCGGCTGGCCAACCTGTCCTGCCGCACGGCGATCTCCATCCATTGCTACGGCGTCGGCTTCGACCGCTTCGGGCAGGATGTGAACGAGGTTCACGCGGCCTGACAGCGTGCCGGGCGAAGTCCGGTTTGACAGCGTGCCTGGGAAAGCCCAGCCGGACCGGGTAGGCTGCGGTCCGTGATCCGCACCTCCGCATTGCCGCGCGCTTGACGCCGGCTTCCCGCAACCTGGTCATCGGGCTGCTGTTCGGTCTCGTCGCGGCGATCACCTGGGGTGGCCAGGCGGTGGTGGCGCGCAGCGGGACGGTTGCGGGGTATTCGCCGCTGGATCTTGCGACGCTGCGCTACGGCGCGGCGGCGCTGGTGCTGGCGCCGTTTGCCTGGCGGGCGCGGCACGTGCTGGCCGGGATCGGGCTGCCGAAGCTGATGGGGCTGGTGGCGACGGGGGGCGCGCTGAATGCGCTGCTGTTCGGCTGGGGCCTGGTCTATGCGCCGGCGAGCCATGGCGGGACCATCGCGCCGATCACCGCGGCGGTGATGGGCGCGGTGCTGGCGGTGCCGCTGCTGGGGGAGCGGCCGACGCGCGGGCGGGCGGTGGCGCTGGGATTCATTGCCTGCGGCGTGCTGCTGATCGGCTGGGACGGCATCGGCGGGGCGCATCCGGGGGCCTGGCGCGGCGACATCATCCTGGTGGCTGCGGGCACGGTGTGGGCGGCGTTCACGCTGCTGCTGCGGCGCTGGCGGATACCGGCCCTGGCGGGCAATGCGGCGATGAGCGTGCTGTCGGCGGCGGTGCTGCTGCCGCCCTGGCTGCTGCTGGGCGGCGGCGTGGTGCCGGACATGCCCTGGCAGTCGAACATGCTGCAGGCGGTGGGACAGGGGGTGATGTCCACCGCCATCGCGACGACGCTGTATGCGCGGGCCGGGGAGTTGATGGGCGCGACGCGCACCGCCTGCCTGACAGCGATGGTGCCGGTGGCGGCGGTGCTGCTTTCGGTGCTGATCCTGGGCGAGCCGCTCGGCTGGGCGAAGCTCGCCGGGGTGGTGCTGGCGGTGGTGGCGATGCTGGCGGCGGTGCTGTTCACCGGGCGTCGTGTTTAGGGATTAGGAGAGTCCCGGGCCCAGCGGGGCATGGCGCAGCCGCCGAGGGCGGCGACACGGTCGCGGGCCAGCAGCTTTTCCCGGCTGAGGCGGCGGATCAGCGCCTCGTCCGGCGTGGCGCGCAGGCGCTCGGCCGTGATCTGGAGGTCCAATTCCCGCAGGCGTTCGGCGAGCCGACCCTTGAGCGATCCATCCGACACGCTGAAGCCAGAGCCATCCATGACACCCACCTTTTTTCCTTCGCGCCGCGCGGGGGCGCGGCGGTTTCAGGTTGGAGGCCCGACATCGCGGAATGCCGGGGGTGCGCCGCCAGAGGGGCCCGGGCCTCAATTGAAAATCCTGGTCTCGATTTTCGGCGACTTCAAGGCGAAAGCGCCGAATACCTTTTGACTCGCCGGAGCGTGTTCTTCGCCCGTCCGGCGCGGATCAGGCGCCGATGACGGGCAGCGGCGGGCGTTCCACCATCACCTTCACGTCGCGGACGCCCGGCAGGGTCTCCGCCAGGACGTGCAGGGCGCGCCGGACGGACTCGTTGCGGCAGAAGCCGTGGAAATAGACGACGCCGTCCTTGACCTCGGGGAAGATGTAGAAGGCATCGATCCAGGGCTGGGTCTTCATGGCGGCGACCAGGTCGCGGCGGATGCGTTCATCCGGTGCGTCGGCGGCGAGATCCTCGGCCGGTTGCAGAAGCGCGCGGATCAGGTCGGCGCGGGAGACGATTCCCACCAGCCTGTCGCCGCGCACCACGGGGATGCGGCGGATGTTCCGCTGCTCCATGGCCTGCGCCAGCTTCTCGATCGGCATGTCTTCCTCGGCCGAGACGGCGCCGCGGGTCATGACGTCGGCGGCGGTGCGGCCATGGGTGCGGGCGAAGCGGTCGGCCTGCCTGGCGGCGGGGGCCAGCAGGGTGGCGATCCAGGATTCGGGCTTGTCCGCCGGCGCGGCGAGGCGGCGCAGCAGGTCGCCCTCCGTCACCATGCCGACCAGGCGGCCCTCGGCATCGACGACCGGGGCGCCGGAGATGCCGCGCTCGGCGAAGGCACGGGCGACGACCTGGATCGGGGTTTCCGGTGGAAAGCTGATCGGGTCGGGGGTCATCAGGTCGCGCGCCCGCATCTTGCGTTCCTCCAGTTCCGTTGGACAGGATATGGGATTGCGGGCGTGTAATGTGAAGGGGTTGTCATCTTGGTAGGGGCCTGGCGGCCCAGCTTGTGGTGACGTGGGCGCAGGGCTCGGCGGCACCCTCCGCGCGGAGCGTGATCTCGCCGTAGGACAGGCTGCGGCCGCGCTTGATGACGCAGGCCTCGGCCAGGACGGGGCGGGGCGGCGGCGGGCGGAGGAAGGTGATGGCGAGGCTGGCCGTCAGGCTCTCGTCCTGGCCATCGCTGAGCGAGAGCAGCGCGACCCACATGGCGACGTCGGCGAGGCCCATGAGGGCGGGGCCGGAGACGGTGCCGCCGGGGCGCAGCAGGTCGGCGCGGAAGGGCAGGCGCAGCAGGGCGAGGCCGGCGCCGAAGGACAGGACCTCGATCTCCCAGGCGGCGGCGAGGGGGACGCCCTGGTGCACGCGAGCCTGCATCTCGGCGAGGGTGATGTTGGCGTGCGTGTCGGGCATGCGGCAGCTTTCGATGGGTGCGGCAGCATCGCCTGGAATCGGGTCGCCGCAAGGGGCGCGGGGCGGCGCCTGGGCGGTGTCTTGCCGGCGGCGGTGGGAGCGGGCATGGGGTATCGGTCGCCGGGGCGATCCGCGATGCATTTGGCGCGGCGATGCGGAGGCTGTTGGCATGACCAGTGCGTTGGCGGGGCAGGTGGCGATCATCACCGGCGGCAGCCGCGGGATCGGGCGCGCCATCGCGCTGCTGTTCGCCGGGGAAGGGGCGGATATTGCCTTCTGCCATCTGCACGACGAGGCGGGTGCGGCGGAGGTCTCGGCGCAGATCACCGCGATGGGGCGGCGGGTGCATGCGGTGGACCTCGACGTGGGCGACCTGCCGGGTTTGCGAAACTTCATCGTGGGGGCGGAGGCGGCGCTGGGGCCGTGCGACGTGCTGGTGAACAATGCCGGGCTGAACCTGCGCGGGCCGATCGAGGCGGTGACGGAGGCGATGTTCGACCGGGTCATGGACGTGCATGTGAAGGCGAGCTTCTTCGCGGCGCAGGCGGTGTGGGAGGGGATGGCGGCGCGCGGGCGCGGGCGGATCATCACCACGGCGAGTCAGCTCGGGCTGAAGGGGGCGGCGAACATCGTGCCGTACTGCATGGCGAAGGCGGCGCTGATCGGCTTCACGCGGGCGCTGGCCCATGAGGGGGCGCCGAAGGGCATATTGGTGAACGCGATCGCGCCGGGGCCGGTGGTGAGCGACCTGACGGCGCAGCTCGGCGAGGGGTGGGCGGAGCGGACGGGGGCGAAGCTGCCGCTGGGGCGGGTCGGGCAGCCGGAGGAGATCGCGCATGCGGCGCTGCTGCTGGCGTCCTCGCCGGGCGGGGATTTCTTCGTGGGTGCGACGCTGTCGCCGAATGGCGGGGACGTGATGCACTGAGATGAGGATCGTCACGCTGGATGCGGCGCGGGCGGCGACGGCGGTGGAGTGGGCGGCGGCGGAGGGGTGGAATCCGGGGCTGTCCGATTTGCCGTGTTTCCTGGCGCAGGATGCGGGGCTGTTCCTGGCGGTGGAGCAGGAGGGCGCGCTGTCCTCGGTGATTTCGGCGACGCGCTACGGCGCGGATTTCGGCTTCATCGGCTTCTACATCGCGCGGCCGGACCGGCGCGGGCAGGGGCATGGGATGGCGGTGTGGCGGGCGGCGATGGCGCGGCTGGCCGGGCGGCTGGTCGGGCTGGATGGGGTGGTGGCGCAGCAGGACAACTACCGGAAATCGGGGTTCGTGCTGGCGTGGAACAACATCCGGTTCGGCGGCGTGCCCGCCGCGCTGGCGGTGCCGGCGGCGGGGCTGGTGGCGGCGGGGGAGGTGCCCTTCGCGGCGTTGGCGGGCTTGGACCGCGGCGTGTTTCCGGCGGCGCGGGAGGCCTTTCTGCGCGCTTGGCTGACGGCGCCGGGGCATGTGGCGCTGGCGCATGTGACTTCGGGTGTGGTGGACGGGTTCGGCGTGATCCGGCCGGCGCGGGAGGGACATAAGGTGGGGCCGCTGGTGGCGGCGTCGCCGGCGGTGGCGGAGGCGCTGCTGGCGGGGCTGCTGGCGCGGGTGCCGGGCGGGCCGGTGTTCCTCGACGTGCCGGAGCCGCACCGGGAGGCGGTGCGGCTGGCGGAGCGGGTCGGGCTGCGGCCGGTGTTCGAGACGGCGCGGATGTACACCGGGCCGGCGCCGGAGATCCGGGCCGGGCAGCTTTACGGCGTGGCGACGTTCGAGCTGGGCTGAGGCGTGCGGCGCAGGCGCGTGATGTCGAAACCCTCGCGCGCTGCGATCGCCGTGGCGGCGGCGGTGTCCGCTTCCGTCATCGTGCGGGTGCGGGACAGGATCCAGAGGTAGTCGCGGTTGGGGGCGCCGACCAGGGCCCAGCGGTAGTCGGGGTCGAGGCCGAGTACCCAGTAGTCGCCGTAGAAGGGCCAGAAGAAGCTGACGCGCAGCTTCGCATTGCCGGTGCCCGCCACGGCGTAGGCGCTGCCGGTGGCGATGTTGGGCCGGCCGGCAGCGTCCTCGCAGCGGTTGGTGACGGCGATCTGGCCATCCGGGCGCGCGGCGTAGGTGGCGGTGGTGGCGATGCAGACCTGGCCGGGGGCGTCCTGGAAGCTGTTCGGGAAGCGGGCGATCTCGAACCAGGTGCCGGCGTAGCGGGCGAGGTCGACCTGGGCGACGGTGGCGGGCGGCGGCGCGGTGGGCGCAGTGCTGCAGGCCGAGACCACCAGCAGCAGTGCGAGGGCGAGGAGGCGGGTCATTCGCAAAACTCCGAGCCGGGGATGGTGCCGGGGGGCAGGGTGGCGACGTGGTCGAAGATGGCGCCGGCGGTGGTGATCCAGATGGCGTCGCGGTGCCGGGCGATCTCGGTGAGCGCCCGGCGCAGGTGGCGCAGGCGGTGCGGCTGGCCGATGATGTAGGGGTGCAGCGCGATCCCCATGACCTGCGGCAGGCCGTCCGCCACCTGGTGCAGGCGTTCGTGGAAATCGTCCAGGATGGTGTTGGCGAACAGCTCGGACGAGTCCTTGCGGCCGACGATGGCGGGGATGTCGTTGACCTCCTGCGGGTAGGGCATGGCGAGCAGGGGGCCGGCGCGGGTGGTCATCCAGATCGGGGCGTCGTCGGCGCACCAGTTCATGGAGTAGCGGTAGCCGGACTCGGCCAGCAGGTCCGGCGTGGTGCGGCTTTCGGCGATCCAGGGGCTGAGCCAGCCGCGCGGGGCGGTGCCCTCCGCGCGCAGGATCGCGGCGGTCGATTCGGCGATGAGGGCGGCCTCGGCCGATTCGGGCAGGATGGACTGGCGTTCGGAATTGGTGCGGCCGTGGCCGGCCATCTCGTCGCCGCGGGCGCGGTGGGCGGCGATTAGCGCCGGCGCGTAGTCATACATCGCGCTGTTCAGCAGGACGGTGGCGGGGAGCGAGAGTTCGTCCAGCAGGTCCAGCAGGCGCCAGGCGCCGATGCGGTTGCCGTAGTCGCGCCAGGCGAAGTTCAGGACATCCGGCTGAGGCCCGCCGGCGGCCAGTTCGGCGCCGAGGCCCTCGCCGAAGGCGAAGTGTTCCAGGTTGACGCCGAGATAGACGGCGAGCCGCGCGCCGTTGGGCCAGGCATAGGGCGTGCGGCCGCGCCAGGGCGTGTAGGCGTAGCGACCATGGGTGGGCAGCATGCGGCGGTCTCCGGCGGCGGTGAGGGCAGGGTGGGGATTTCGCGCCACAGGGCAAGTCCATTGGTCACGGCGGGGTGACCAAAGCGTGCGGCTGGCGTATCTTACGAGGTGACATGCCAAGGGCGAGACAAGGGGGGGATGCGGCGTCCGCGCTGCTGCAGCGCGAGGCGCGGGCGGCACGCCGGCGGCTGGGCCTGCCCGTGGGGCTGGGCGCGGCGCAGGTCGCCATCGGCATCGCGCAGGCCTGGCTGATCGCGACGCTGATCGCGCGGCTTCTGGGATATGGCGAGGCCGGCTGGGGCAGCCTGGCGGCGGTGGCGGCGCTGGCGCTGGTCTCGGCGGGGCTTGGCGTTGCGCAGGAACGCGCGCTGATCGCGGCGGGGGAGGCGGCGAAGGCCCGGCTGCGCGGCGCGGCGTTCGAACGGCTGCTGGCCGGCGGCGCCGGGGACCAGCGGCCGGTGGGCGAGCGCGCGGCGCTGGTGGTGGACCGGATCGAGGCGCTGGAGGGGTTTCTCACGCGCTGGCTGCCGGCGGCGATGCTGGCGATGATCGGGCCGGCGCTGGTGGTGCTGGCGGCCTTCACGGTGGATGCGACGAGCGGGGCGATTTTGCTGGTCGCGGCGCTGCTGGTACCGGTGGCGATGGCGCTGACCGGGATCGGCGCCGCGCAGGCCAGCCGGCGGCAATTCGCGGCGCTCGACCAGCTTTCGGGGCGGTTCCTGGACCGGATGCGCGGGCTGCCGACGCTGGTGCTGTTCCGGCGGCAGGAGGCGGAAGCCGAGGCGCTGGGCGTGGCGGCGCAGGACCTGCGGGCGCGGACCATGCGGGTGCTGCGGGTGGCGTTCCTGTCCTCGGCGTCGATGGAGGCGCTGGCGGCGGGGGCGATCGCGTGCCTGGCGATCCGGCACGGGGCTATATTGGGCGCCAACCATCCCGACCCGGCGGGTGCGATTTTTTGCCTGTTGCTGGTGCCGGCGCTGTTCACGCCGCTGCGGGCCTTCTCCCAGGCCTATCACGAGCGGCTTTCGGCGCGCGGCGCGGCGGCGGAACTGGCGCCGCTGCTGGAGGCGGAGCCGGCGGGCGGGTTGGTGCTGGAGGAAATGCCGCGCAGGCTGACGGTGGCGTTCCAGGATGTGCGCCTCAGCTACGACCCGACCCGCGCGCCCGCGCTGGATGGGCTGAGCTTCCGGGTGATGGCGGGGGAGACGCTGGTGCTGGCGGGGCAGTCGGGGGCGGGGAAATCCTCCGTGCTGCGGCTGCTGATGGGGTTCCGGCGGCCGGATGGCGGGCGGATCTCGCTGAACGGGCGGGATGCGACCAGGCTGGCGCCGGCGGAGTTGCGGCGGCTGT
The DNA here is from genome assembly GCF_051433195.1 of Falsiroseomonas sp. E2-1-a20. Taxonomy (NCBI): domain Bacteria; kingdom Pseudomonadati; phylum Pseudomonadota; class Alphaproteobacteria; order Acetobacterales; family Roseomonadaceae; genus Falsiroseomonas; species Falsiroseomonas sp. E2-1-a20. The sequence goes on from NZ_JBHMFT010000030.1 coordinate 21,306, forward strand.
CGTCCTATGTCGGGCAGCGGGCGCATCTGTTCCGCGCCAGCATCCGGGAGAACATCGCGCTGGCGCGGCCGGGGGCCTCGGCGGCGGAGGTCGAGGCGGCGGCGGTGGCGGCGCGGGTGGTGGATTTCGCGAAGGGCCTGCCGCAGGGGCTGGATACGCTGGTGGGCGAGGGCGGCTTCGGGCTGTCCGGTGGGCAGGCGCAGCGGGTGGCGATCGCGCGGGCTTTCCTGCGGGATGCGCCGCTGGTGCTGCTGGACGAGCCGACGGCGCATCTGGACCCGGGGACGGAGGCGGAGGTGCTGGACAGCCTGCGGCGGCTGTGTTCGGGGCGGACCGCGATCATCGCGAGCCATAGCCGGGCGGCGCAGCGGGCGCTGGGGCGGGTGCTGGAGATCGAGGCCGGGCGGGCCGTGGGGCAGCAGGGCGTGGCGGGAAGGCTGGCGGGGGAATGAGGGAGGTCGGCGCCGGCCCCCTCACCCAACCTTTGACGCAATGCGTCAAACCCCCTGAAGGGGGAGAGGGCTTTGGGATGGCGCGGGATTTGCTGCGGGTCCTGGGGCTTTGGCGCGGGCGATATTGGTGGCTGGCGGCGGGGGCGGCGATGGCCGTGGCGGCGGCGCTGGCGGGGCTGGCGTTGCTCGGGTTGGCGGGGCGGGGCGTGGCGGAGGGGGTGGCGCAAGGCACCCTTTTCGCGGGTGGCGCGGCGGCGCTGATCTGGCTGCGGCCGGTGGTGCTGCTGCGGCCGCTGTTCCGCTACCTGGAACGCCTGGTGACGCATGCGGCGACCTTCCGGGCGCTGGCGGATACGCGGATCTGGTTCTTCCGGCGGCTGGCGGAGCGGCTGCCGGCGGGGCTCGGCTTCCGGCGGGCGGGGGATCTGCTCGGGCGGCTGGTGTCGGATATCGATGCGCTGGACCGGGTTTATCTCGGCGCGGTGGTGCCGGGGGTGGCGGGGGTGGCGGCGGTGCTGGCGATCGCGCTGGTGCTTGGGGCGATCGACCCGGCGTTGGCGGCGCTGGTGGCGCTGCCGCTGGCCGCGGCGCTGCTGCTGCCGCCGATTCTGGCGCCGGGCGCGGCGTCCGCCGGGCAGCGCGTGGCGGAAAGCCAGGGGGCGCTGCGGGCGGCGGTGGTCGATCCGCTCACGGGCATCGAGGATACGCTGGCGGCGGGGGCGGAGGCACGGGCCTCGGCGCGGGTGGCGCAGGAGGGCTCGGCGCTGGCCTCGGCGCAGCGGGCGCTGGCGCGGCGCGGCGCCTGGGGCGGCGCGGCGGGGGCGCTGCTGAGCCAGGCGGCGATGCTCGGCGCGCTGGGCTATGGGTTGGCGTCCGGGCAGGCCGGGGTCGCGGCGGCGGTGCTCGGGCTGTTCCTGGCCACGGCGGCGGGCGAGGCGCTGGGGCTGATGCCGCGGGCCGGGGCGGCGCTGGCGGCGGCGGGGGCGAGCGCGCGGCGGCTGTTCGAGGCGGCGGACCAGGCGCCGCCGGTGGCGGAACCGCAGGCGCCGGTGGCGACGCCGCGCGGGCACGCGATCCGGATCGAGGGGCTGCACTTCAAGTGGGCGGCGGACCGGGCGCCGGTGTTCGATGGGCTGGACCTGGAGGTGCCGGAGGGGGCGCGGATCGCGCTGCTCGGGCCTTCGGGGATCGGGAAATCCACGCTCGCCTCGCTGCTGCTGAAGCTGGCGGCGCCGCAGGCGGGGCGGATCACGCTCGGCGGGGTCGATCTGGCGACGCTGCCGGCGGATGCGGTGCGCGGGCGGATCGCCTGCCTGACGCAGGATGCGCGGCTGTTCGACGACAGCATCGAGGCCAATCTGCGGATCGGCCGGCCGGAGGCGGAGGAAGCGGCGCTGTGGCAGGCGCTGGACCGGGCTGGCATCGGGGAGGTGGTGCGGGCGCTGCCGGATGGGCTGGCGACGCGCTGCGGCGAGGCGGGGGTGCGCTTTTCCGGCGGGCAGGCGCGGCGGCTGGTGCTGGCCCGCGCGCTGCTGTCGGAGGCGCCGGTGCTGATCCTGGACGAGCCGGCGGCGGGGCTGGACCCCGAGACGGAGCGCGCCTTCCTGGAGACCTTGGACGAGGCGACGGCGGGGCGCAGCGTGATCCTGATCGTGCACCGGCTGGTGGGGGTGGAGCGGCCGACGCGGATCTTCCGGCTGGCGGCGAGGAAGGCGATCTTCGCGACCGGCTGAGTTCAGCCGTGGGTGGCGCGGCTGTCGGCGGGGGCCTGGGCGCGGTCCTGCATCCCGTAGTCGCGCAGCACACCGGCGACGCGCAGGCGGTAGTCCTGGAAGACGCCGGCGCGGCCCCTGGCCTGGCTGGCGCGGTGGGTCTCGCGCTGGCGCCAGGCCTGGATGGCGGCCTCGTCGCGCCAGAAGGACAGGGAGAGGAGCTTGTCCGGGTCGGCGAAGGACTGGAAGCGCTCGATGGAGAGGAAGCCGTCGAGGGTCTCGAGCTCCGGACGGAGCGCGGCGGCGAGGTCGAGGTAGGGCTGGCGTTCGCCGTTGGCGGGCCAGACTTCGAAGATGACGGCGATCATGGGGGCCGGTGTAGCGCGCTGGGGGGTGTGATGCTTCGGGGGGCGCCGAAATGACGGGGAGGGCCCCCCCTCACCCAACCCTCTCCCCCCGTTGGGGGGAGAGTGCTTTTTCAGAAGAAGGCTTCCTTCACGCCGCCGAACCAGAAGCCGAGGCTGGCCTTGGTGGGGGTGGTGGGGACGGGCTTTTCGAAGACGATCTCGGTGCCGCCGACCAGGGCGCCGGTGCTGTCGGTGATCGGGGGGCAGAGCTCGGGGATGAGGGCCTCGGCCTGCTCCGTCTCCAGCACGCCGTAGTGGCCGAGGACGCGGGCGAGGACGGCGAAGTTGGCGCGCGGCGAACCATCGGCGGTCTTGATGCAGATGCCGAAGCCCCGTTCCGGGACCATCGCCATCAGGAAACCCTCCGCGCCGCCCTTCAGCACGACGCGGCCGTTCGTGGCGCGGACCACGCGGGCGGTGGCGGTGTCCGTGCCCTGCAGGTGGTCGGGGTGCGCGGCCATGGCGCCAAGGATGCGGCGGGCGGCGGCGCGGCGGTTGGCGTCGCCGGAATAGCCCAGCGCGAGGCGGGCGGCGGCGCGGGCGAGGCTGCGCATCGGCAGCGCCACGGCGGGCAGGCCGCACTGGTCGCGGCCCATCGGCAGCTTGGCCGCGTCCTGGCCGAGGTATTCGGACAGGATCGAGAGATACAGCTTCTGCGCCGGGTGCGACGGGTCGGCGTAGTCCAGGCCGGCGCCCATGTGCTTCGCGACCGTCAGGAAGCCGCAATGCTTGCCGGAGCAGTTGTGGTAGATGCGGCGCGGGCCACCGCCGGCGAAGGCGTTGCCCATGTCGGCCTCGCCGCGCGGCAGGGCCGGGGCGCAGACCAGGGCGGATTCGTCGAGGCCCAGGCGGCCGAGCCAGTCATTCACCAGGGCGACCTGGAACGGCTCCGCGCTGTGCGAGGCGCAGGCCAGGGCGATGTGCTCGTCGGTCAGGCCGAAGGCGTCCGCGGCGCCGCTTTCGACCAGCGCCATCGCCTGGAACGGCTTGAGCGAGGAGCGCGGGAAGGTCGTCAGCCCGGCATCGCCCCAGCTGCCGACCAGCCGGCCCTCGAAATCGGCCACCACGACGGTGCCGCGATGCACGCTTTCCACCAGCGGGCCGCGCCAGATGCGCGCAAGCTCGACGAAACCGGTGCCGTCCCTCATGTCCAACTGTCCTCCGCTGGTCGTCGATATCTGAAGGCGAAACGGGATTGGTGCAAGCCGGCCTTCGGCCAGACGTGCAAGCCGTTCAGCCGGTGGTGACGTTGGCGGCGCGCACCACGGGCCCCCAGCGGTCGAACTCGGCGCGGACGAAGGCATCGGTGGCGTCGGGTGCCATCCAGATCGGCTCGCTGGCGAGGTCGGTCAGGCGGGTCTTGACGGTGGCGTTGTCGAGCGCCTGGCGCATCGCCTCCGCCAGGCGGTCGATGATCGGGCGCGGGGTGCCGCGCGGGGCGAACAGGCCGGTCCAGCTGCGGACCGAATAGCCGGGCAGGCCCTGTTCGGCGATGGTCGGGATGTCCGGGCGGAAGCGCACGCGTTCCTCCGTGCCGACGCCGATGATGCGGATGCGGCCGGCATCGGCGGGGCCGATGACGGTGGGCAGGTTCATGAAGGCCATCGGGATGACGCCGGCGGAGAGATCCGTCGCCACCGGGCCGCCGCCGCGATAGGGCACGTGGGTCAGGTCCACCTTGGTCATCATGCGGAACAGCTCCCCGGCCAGGTGGTTGGAGCTGGCGATGCCGGAGGAGCCGAAGGACAGGCCGCCCGACGTCGCGCGGATCTTGGCCAGCAGTTCGGGGACGCTGGAGACGCCGAGCGCGGGGTTCACGGCGAGGACGTTGGGCACGTCCACCATCATGGCGATGCCGGGCAGGGCTTCGCGCACGTCGTAGCCGAGGTCGGGCGAGACCAGGGCGTGGAAGACGTGGTTCGAGGCGGAGGAGACCAGCAGCGTGTAGCCATCCGGCCGGGCGCGGACGACCTGGCCCATGCCGATGGAGCCGCCGCCGCCGGCGCGGTTCTCGACCACCACGGACTGGCCGAGCCGCTCGCCGAGCAGGGGGGCTGCGAGGCGGGCGACGACGTCGTTGGAGCCGCCGGGCGCCCAGGGGACGACGAGGGTGATGCTGCGGGTGGGGTAGGTGCCCTGGGCGCGCGCCGCGGCGGGGACCAAAGCGGGGGCGGCGAGGGCGGCCAGGATGTGGCGGCGGCGCATGGAGGGGTCCTCGGGCGTTTCTTGTGGCGGCAGGATGGCGGGGCGGGGGGCGGCGCGCCGGTGGGGGTTGGCCTCAGCCCAGCGCCGCCGCCACCTTGGCGCAGAAGGGTCCGACCGCTTCCGGGTCCACCCAGCGCAGCACGGCGACGACCTGGCCGGCGGGCCAGATCCAGGTGACGTTGCCGCCGGCGCCCATGGCGAAGACGGAATCAGCCGGGGCGCCGGGCCAGCGGTTGGCGCCGTTCAGCCACCAGAGGAAGCCGTAGGAGGGGTTGAGCGGGCAGGGGGCGAGGGATTGGCGGATCCACTCGGCGGGGACGACCTGCCTTCCCTCCCAAGCGCCGTTCTGCAGGACGAGCTGGCCGATGCGGGCCTGGTCCTCGGCGTGGATGCGCAGGCCGGCGCCCCAATGGGTGCCACCGGGGACGGAGGGCAGGCGGCGGCCGTCGATCTCGACCCAGGCATTGTCGTAGGGATACCAGACCCAGTCGCGGCTGCCGCCGATCGGGTCCAGGATGCGCTCCGCGAACACCTCCGGCAGCGGGCGGCGGAACAGGTGCAGCAGGGACAGCGACAGGCGGTTCACGCGGACGTCGTTGTATTCCCAGTAGGTGCCGGGGCGGGCGAGGGGGCGGTCCATGCCCTTCCGCGCGGCGGCCTCCCGCGCCAGGTCGCGACCGCGGTCGATGCGGTCGGACTTGCCGAACAACTCGCCCTCCCATTCGGAGGTGTTGGTCAGCAGGTGGCGCCAGGTGATCTCGCTGTTCTGGTCGGATTCGAAGCCGCCGTCGCGCACGCGGGCGCGGACCGGCTCGTCCAGGTCGGGCAGCAGGCCATCGGCATGGGCAATGCCGGCGAGGAGGGAGAGGTAGGATTTGGCGGCGCTGAAGGTCATGTCCGCCTGGCGCGTGTCGCCCCATGCGGCGACGCGCTGGCCGCGATGCAGGACCAGGCCGTTGGGGGCGCCGCGCGGGAAGACCGGGCCGAGCACGGCGTTGTGCGGCGGCGGGTCGAAATGGCCGGATTCGAGATGCGCCAGCAGGTCGCGCGGGAAGGGGGATTCATGGGCCTCGGCATAGGCGACGGAGTCGGCGAGGCGGGGGTCGGTCTGGGTCATGCGGTGCAGGGTGCCCGTGCCGGCGGCGCAGCGGAACCCCCTCCATTTGGCCGGCGAAGCCCCCACATACCGTCCCAAAGCCGGAGAGACACGACCATGACGACCGAGACCGCGACGCTGGGTGGCGGCTGCTTCTGGTGCATCGAGGGCGCGCTGCGGCACGTCCACGGCGTGACGCGGGTGGAAAGCGGCTATGCCGGCGGGCATGTGCCGAACCCGACCTATGAGCAGGTCTGCGGCAAGCAGACCGGGCATGCCGAGGTGGTGCGCGTCGACTTCGACCCGGAGGTGCTGAGCTACGCCGACCTGCTGCGGATGTTCTTCACGCTGCACGACCCGACGACCAAGGACCGCCAGGGCAACGATGTGGGGCCGCAGTATCGCAGCATCATCATGACGCATTCGCCCGAGCAGGCGGAGACCGCCAAGGCGGTGATGGCGGAGATCGAGGCCGCCGGCATCTGGGGCGGCCGGCTGGTGACGGAGCTGGTGCCGGCGACCGAGTACTGGCCGGGCGAGGCCGAGCACCAGGACTACTTCGCGCGCAACCCGTGGTCGGGCTATTGCCGCGTGGTGGTGGCGCCGAAGGTCGCCAAGTTCCGCAAGCAGTTCGCCGCCCGCCTGAAGGCACAGGCAGCCTGAGGAGCAAGAGAGATGTCGCTGTTCAGCAAGGACAAGCCCGCCGACACCTACCCGGTGCAGAAGTCGGAGGCGGAGTGGCGGGCCGAGCTTTCGCCGGAGGCCTTCAAGGTGCTGCGCCAGCATGGCACGGAGCGGCCGGGGACGAGCCGGCTGCTGACCGAGAAGCGGCCGGGCACCTTCGCCTGCGCCGCCTGCGGGCATGAGCTGTTCGACAATGCCACGAAGTTCGAAAGTGGCACCGGCTGGCCGAGCTTCTTCAAGCCGCTGCCCGGCGGCATCGCCACCACCACCGACCGCAGCTTCTTCATGACGCGGACGGAGGTGCATTGCGCGCAGTGCGGCGGGCACCTCGGGCACGTGTTCCCGGATGGGCCGGCGCCCACCGGGGAGCGGTACTGCATGAACGGTGTCGCGATGGTGTTCCAGCCGGCCGAATGATGCCGGCGGGTCGCTGGACTTTCGCAGGTCCAGCGGCGAATTTGCGGGACCATCCCTTAGCCGGATATTCCCCCTTGGCCTGGCGCTGCCTTCCCGTTCTTGTCGCGCTGCTGTGCGGGGCCGCGCCGGTGCGGGCGGACCTGGTCTATGTGCTGAATTCGGCGGATGCGTCGATCTCGGTGCTCGATGCGGCGACGCGGGCGGAGAAGCTGCGCATCCCGGTGCTGCGGGAGCCGCATCACCTGGTGCTGACGCCGGATGGATCGCAGCTGGTGGTGGCGGATTCGGGCGGGAACGAGGTGCTGTTCCTGGACCCGGCGACCGGCGAGGTGCAGCGCCGGGCGGCGATCTCGAACCCCTACCACCTGGAATTCAGCCCGGATGGCCGCTTCCTGGTGATCGCGAGCCTGCGCCGTGGCCAGGTGGACGTGCTGGATGCGCGGACGCTGGAGCTGGTGCAGCGCTTCCGGCCGGGCGATAAGCCGAGCCATGTGGCGTTCAGCCCGGACAGCCGGATGGTCTATGTGACGATCCAGGGCGACGGGGCCGTCGCGGCCTTCGACCTGACGGACATGACGCAGGCCTGGGTGCAGCCGGTGGGGCCGGAGCCGGCGGGGATCATCTGGCATCGCGGCCGGCTGATCATGGGCATCATGGGCAGCACGCATTTCGTGACGCTGGACCCGGCGACGCGGGAGGTGAAGCCGGCCTTCACGCTCGGGCGCGGGGCGCACACCATCTACCCGGCGCCGAACGGGCGGGCGCTGTACGCCACCAGCCGGGTGGACAGCCGGGTGGCGGAGATCGACCCGGAGACGCTGGCGGTGCGCCGGGTGTGGAACATCCCGGGCGGGCCGGATTGCCTGAGCTTCGACCCGCAGGGCCGCGTCTGGATGACGCTGCGCTGGAGCCGCAGCATTGCCGTGCTCGACCCGGCGGGGGAGACCTGGGAGACGGCGCGGGTCGGGCGTTCGCCGCATGGCATCTTCTTCAAATCCCTGGCGCAGGGCGCCGATTTCGCGCTGGCGGGGATGGGGGCGATGTCGGGCACGCGGCCGCTGTTCGCGCCGATGCCGGGGCGGCCGGCCGCGGCGCCGCCGGTGCCGGCGGGGCTGGTGCCGGCGCCGATTCCGCCCAGGCCGGTGCTGCCGGCGGCGCTGCGGCGCGCGCCGTGAGGCGGCGGGGGCTGCTGGCGGCGGGGGCTGGGCTGCTGGCCAGCCCGGCTTTGGCGCAGGTGGCACCGCCTGGGTGCCGCGGGCCGGTGTACCTGACGATCGATACCGGCTGGAGCCGGGAGGCGGAGGCGATCGCGGCGGTGCTGCGGCGCCATGCGGTGACGGCAACGCTGTTCATCGCGGATGAGCCGACCTTCCGTGGCGACACCAGCCTGTCCGACAGCTGGGCGCCGTTCTGGCGGGCGCGGGTGGCGGAGGGGCACAGCTTCGCCTCGCATACCTGGCGGCACTGGTATTTTGCCGGCGATCCGGGGCCGGGGCGGACCACCTTCCGGTCGCGGCGCGGGCAGGGACAGGTGGTGCTGGACCAGGCGGGGATGTGCGCGGAGTTGCAGCGGCCGGTGGATGCGCTGCGGCGGTTTTCCCCCGAGGCACGGGTGCTGCCGCTGTGGCGGGCGCCGGGCGGGATCACCACGCGCAATGCGGTGGCGCTGGCGGCGGCCTGCGGGCTGCGGCACCAGGGCTGGACGCGGAACGGCTTCCTCGGGGATGAGCTGGACAGCGGGGCGCATCCGAACGCGGCGCTGCTGCGGCGCAACCTGGCGAATATCGCGCCGGGGGAGGTGCTGGTGATGCATTGGGGCGTGCGCAGCCGGCGGGAGCCGTTCGCCGGGATCTTCGAGGAGCTGGTGACGGGGCTGCTGGCGCGGGGGTTGTGCTTCGAGGCGCTGCCGGCGCGGGGGGTGGCGTGAGGGGGCCTGTTTACTTCCACGGCCCCCCCTCACCCAACCCTCTCCCCCCCTTGGGGGGAGAGGGCTTTGAGGGTCAGCGGTAGTTGGGGCGGTAGCCAGCGGGGGGCGGGCCCTGGTGCCAGCGGCCGTACTGGTCGTACCAGCCGCCATAGGCGGGATCGACCGGGGCGGCGACGTAGGGGTCGGGCGGGATGCGCTCGGGCGCCGGGGCCGGGGTGAGGGCGCCGCCGACGGCGCCGAGGGCGCCGCCGATCAGCGCGCCGCGGCCGGCACTGCCGGTGACGGAGCCGACCAGGGCGCCGGCGCCGGCGCCGAGCGCGCCGCCGGCCAGCGCGCGCTGGTTGCGGTCGTTCGGGTCGGAGCAGGCGGCGAGCAGGGCCAGCGGGGCGGCGAGGGCGGCCATTCGGGTGGCGCGGATCATGGGCGGTGTCTCCTGGGGTCGGGTCGTCTCGATGGAATCAACGCCGCCCACCGCCGGGGGTTCGTCGGATTGATGCAGGATGGCATCGAAATCCCGGGCTGGAATTGGGCTTCGCGCGGCCATGGACCTGATTATGCTTCGCCCGACGCGGGATGGAGGTCGGGATGGATCGCAGGATGATGCTGGGCGGTGCCATGGCATTGCTGGGTGGGGCCGGGGCGGCGCGGGCGCAGCCGGCGGCGCCGGCGCCGCATCATGGGCTGGCGATCCCGCAGGACCGGATGGCGCCGCTGCGCGGCAGCGGGCCGGTGCAGTTGACGCCGGCGCAGTACGCGCAGCGCTTCGTGGACAGCCCGGCCCCGGCGGGCGCGCCCGGGCGCTGGGTGCAGCGGGCGCCGCTGCCGCTGCCGCGCACGGAGATGGCCTGGGCGGCGGAGTGGGACGGCAGGCTGCATGTCGTCGGCGGCTATGCCGAGCAGCAGGTGAACAACACCTGGCACCACATCTATGACCCGACATCCGACAGCTGGCGGGAGGCGGCGCGGCTGCCGCGTGGGGCGAATCATGTGGGCGTGGTGGCGGCGGCGGGGCGCGTGTACGCCTTCGGCGGGTTCAGCAACCAGAACCGCGGGGCGGATACGCTGGCCTTCGCCTATGACGTGGCCGGCGACCGCTGGGAGCGGCTGGCGCCGATGCCGCGGCCGCGCGGGGCGGGCGCGCTGGCGGTGATCGACGGCAGGATCCACCACATCGGCGGCGCGTCGGAGCCGGAGCGGGAGCGCGCCTCGGTGGGGTGGCACGAGGTGTACGATCCGCAGGCCGACACATGGGAGATGCGCAAGGCGCTGCCGGGCGCGCGCGACCATGCGGGCGTGCTGGCGCACAACGGGGTCATCCACATCATCGGCGGGCGCTTCAACACCTTCGAATACAACACCGGCCTGCACCACGTGTACCTGCCGGCGCAGGACACCTGGGTGGAGCGTGCGCCGCTGCCCACGCCGCGGTCAGGCCACGGGCTGGTGCTGTATCGCGGGCGGTTCTTCGCCATGGGCGGGGAATCCGGCTGGTTCGAGGGCCGCACGCTGACCGGCAAGGTGCATGGCCAGATGGAGAGCTACGACCCCGTGGGCGACACCTGGCAGCACCATGCGCCGATGCCGACGCCGCGGCATGGCATGGGGGCGGTGACGATCGGCGACTTCATCTACGTGGCCGGCGGCGGCCCGGTGGTGGGGGGCGGCATCAAGACGGCGGTACATGAGGCGTTTACCTTGGGCTGAGCGGGTGCCTCGCCTGTAGCCTCGCCGGAAAAAGGCGGGAGCAGGGCGATGGGGCGAAGGGTTCTGGCCGTGCTGGTGCTGGCGATGGTCCTCGGCGCGGTCCAGCCGGCGCTGGCGCAGCGGGTGGCGCTGGTGGTGGGCAATGGCAGCTATGCCGCGGCGGCGCGGCTGGAGAACCCGGCGCACGACGCGAGCGGGATGGCGGCGGCGCTGCGGCGGCTCGGCTTCAGCGTCGACCTGGTGACGGATGCGACGCGGGCGCGGCTGGAACAGGCGCTCGGCCGCTTCGGGCGCGCGGCGGAGGGGGCGGATATCGCGCTGCTGTTCTTCGCCGGGCACGGGCTGCAACTCGGCGGCGAGAACTGGCTGGTGCCGACGGATGCGCGGCTGGCGGATGCGCGGGAGGTGGCGTTCGAGCTGGTCGGGCTGGATACCGTGCTGCGGCAGATGGACCGGGCGCGGACGCGGATCGTCATCCTCGATGCCTGCCGGGACAATCCGCTGGCGGTGCAGATGCGCGGGCTGGGCGGCACGCGCAGCCTGGGGCGCGGGCTGGCGCCGGTGCAGGCGCAGGATGTCGGCACGCTGATCGCGTTTTCCACCTCGCCAGGGGCGGTGGCGGAGGATGGGCGCACGGGGAACAGCCCCTTCACCGCGGCGCTGCTGCGCCATATCGAGCAGCCGGGCGTCGACCTGCAGATCACGCTGCGGCGGGTGCGGAGCGAGGTGCGGCAGGCAACCGCGGGGCGGCAGACGCCGTGGGAGAACAGCAGCCTGCTGGAGCCGGTGGTGCTGCGCGCCGCGGCGCCGGGGCGGCCGCTGGTCCAGGCGCCGCCGCCCGCCGAGGCGCCGGCCGAGGCACCTGCCGGGATGGCGGGGGTGGTGCGGCCGGCGGTGCCGGGGCCAGTCGGGCCGTCGTCGCCAAGGGGCTTTCGCTGCCCTTCGGCGGGCGCGCAGGTGCGCTACGACGATGGCACGGCGCTGGGGTTCCGGGGCGCCGATCCGGCGGACCCCCTGGTCTGCCTGGTCGGGGTGCGCGGTGGCGTGGAGCGGCGGCTGCTGAACTTCCTGACCCTGCCTTCGCCGCATGAGGCAGCCTTCCGGGAGGCGCTGGCGCCGTTCTGGCCGGCGGCGACGGGGCGGGAGGCGCGGCTGACCGTCGCGGCCAGCGACGGGATGTGGCAGGAAAGCTGGCGCCTGCTGCGGGAGGAGGCGGTGCCGGTGGCCGGGCGGCCGCATGCGGCGCTGGTGTTCAGCCGGGCCGTCGATGGCATGTTCACGAACCGGCATTACCGGGTGGAGACGCTGTGGTGGGATCTGGCGACGGGAATCTGGCTGCGTCGGGAGGTGCGGCTGGTTCGCGGCACGACCCGGATCAATCCCTACAGCGCGGTCGCGGTTGTGGGCGGCGGTTGAGCGTGGGGTGGACGCGGCGCGGGCTGGCCGGCCTGGCGCTGGCGGGGCTCGGGGCTGGGCAGGCCGAGGCGGCGACGGCACAGGGCGCGGAGGCGGCGGCGCTGATCCGGGCGCTGCGGGAGGGTGGCGTGGTGGTGGTGTTGCGGCATGCCATCACGGATCGGAGGCAGGTGGACCGGGGCGACCTGTCGGACCGGGCGGCGCAGCGCAACCTGAGCGATGCGGGACGGGCGCAGGCGCGGGCGCTTGGCCGGGCGATGGCGGCGCTGGGCGTGCCGCTGGGGGAGGTGCTGGCCAGCCCGGTGTTCCGGGCGCGGGATACGGCGGAGCTGGCCTTCGGCGCGCGGGCGGTGGTGGAGCCGCGGTTGACGGCGGATGACTACACGCCGGACCCCGCGATGCTGGCGGCCAACATCGCCTGGCTGCGGGAACGCAGCGGCCGGCCCTCCGCGCCGGGGCGCACGGATGTGCTGGTGGGGCACATCGTGCCGATGGGGATGGTGCTCGGGCGCGGGCTGGCGCAGGCCGAATACCCGGAGGGCGCGCTGGCGGTGTTCGCGCCCGGCGCGCGGGCCGGGCGGCTGCTCGGTATCCTGGCGGCCGAGGCGCTGGGCCCCGCCGGCTGACGCGGCGGGCGGGTGGGGTCACGCGGCGGCCTTGCGGGTGGCGAGCTGGTCCAGCAGGTGCTGCAGGTGGCGGGTATTCGCCGCCTCCTGCCGCACCACCAGGCCGAGGGTCGGCCAGTCCAACCGCGCGATGCGAGCCTCGACGATGACGCCCGCCTGCAGTTCCAGTTGCAGGCCGAGGCCGCTCCGCAGGCCCGGCGGCATGGATCCCTCGGCTTCCAGGGCGACGCCACCGAGCGAGACGTCGCGCAACTGGCCGGCGAAGGGCTGGCCGCCGGGCGGGTGCAGGCGCAGGCGGCGGCCGTCGCCCGGCACCCGTTCGTACTGGCGGCGGTCGCCGGTGGTGTCGCGCAGCGCCGCCATGAAAGCGTCGACCTCCGCGTCCAGCGTCGCGGTTTCGGCGCTGACCTCGTTGGCGGCGTCCTGGACCGAGGTGCTGGACTCCCGCGCCTGGCGGGCCGCGGCGGCGGCTTCCTCCATCGCGGCGACGGTGCGGCGGGAGGTGTCGAGCACCGTGCTGACGTTGCCGGCGATGTCGCGCGTCGCGGCGCCCTGCTGTTCGACGGCGGCGGCGATGGCGGCGGCTGTGGCGCCCATGTCCTGCACCTCGTTCGCCATGCCGCGCACCGTGTCCACCGCCTCGCCGGCGGCGGCCTGGATCGCCTGGATCTGGCCGCTGATCTCGCCGGTGGCCTTGGCGGTCTGCGCCGCCAGGGCCTTCACCTCGTTCGCCACCACGGCGAAGCCCTTGCCGGCTTCGCCGGCGCGGGCGGCCTCGATGGTCGCGTTGAGCGCCAGGAGGTTGGTCTGGCCGGCGATGTCGCCGATCAGGCGGGCGACGTCGCTGATGGTGGCGGCGGCCTCGGCCAGCTTCACCATGGTGGCGTCGGCGCGTTCCGCCCGGCCGGCCAGGCTGTGCGCGGCGCTGGCGGCGCCGCCGGCCTGGCGCGCGATCTCGCCGACGCTGGCGGTGAGTTCCTCCACCGCCGCGGCGACCGAGCCGAGGTCGGTGACCGAGGAATCGGCATGCGCCGCGGTCTGCCGCGCCCGCTGTTCGGTCTGTTCCGCGGTCGCGGCCATGTCGCGGGAGGCGACGCCCATGCGGTTCGCTGCCGCGGACAGGCCGCGCATGACGCCGGACAGCGCGCCGCCGAAATCGCGGGTCTGGCGTTCCATCTCCTTCGCCTGATGTTCGCGCCGCGTCCGTTCGGCGGCGGCGGCGCTTTCCAGTTGCCGCGTCTGTTCGGCATGGGCACGGAACACCTCGAGCGCCGCGGCCATGGCGCCGATCTCGTCGGTGCGGCCCTGGCCGGGTACCGCCACGAGCAGGTCGCCGCCCGACATCCGCCGCATCGCCTCCGCCAGGCCGGCCAGCGGCACGGCGAGGGAGCGGGCGGCGAAGAGAACGAGCGGCACGGTCAGCAGCAGCACCAGGGCGCCGATGCCGAGATCCCGGAGCAGTTGCGCCCGCTGCGCCGCCGCCGCCGCCGCGGTGTTGTCCGCCACCACCACGCGGCCGGCCGGCTGCCGGTCCAGACCTGTCAGCGGGATGGTGCGCAGGTTGAACCGGCCATGGGGGCCGAGGGTCGCGAGGCTTGGTGGGGTCGGTGCCAGCAGCGGCGCGAGATCGCCGGCGGCGAGGTTCGGCAGGGTGGCGCCGGTCAGCCGGTCGCCGCTGAACAGCAGCACATCCGTGTTCGCGACCTGGGCGAGTTCGGTGGCGGCCGGGGGGCCGATGCGGCTGGCGACGCGCAGGGTGCCGACCACGGCTGTGTCGGGGCCGCCCTGGCGGAGCGGGACCACGGCGCCCATCGCCAGGTGGCCGCTGCCGGGCGAGAGGGTGAGGCCGGACAAGGCCGAGCCCTGGAGGGCGCGCGCGACGTCGGCGAGCCCGGATTTGTCATCGCCCGCCTGCCCGGGATTGTGGCCGCGCATCAGGATGCGGCCCTGCTGATCGGTGACTTCCAGCACGTCCACGACCGGGTCCACCGCGCGCAGCGCGGCCAGCGACGGCACCAGCAGGGCCTGCAAGGCCGCGGCGTCGCCGGTGCGCACCGCGGCGGCCAGGTCGCTGCGTTGGGCGATGGTGCTGGCATGGCCGAGCATGCGGTTTTCCTGGCCGGCGAGGCGCAGCGCCGCCTGTCGCTCGGCGCGATCCAGCGCCTGTTCCGCGCGCGCCGCTTCCCGCTGCAGGGCATCCATGATGCCGCTGCCGGCGACCAGGGTCACCGCGAGAACGGCCGGCATGAGGGCCAGCAGGATCAGGCGCGGCTTCAGCCCCGGCAGGAGGCGGGGCGTAGGCAGTGGCATGGTCTCGACCCTCGGAGGTTGAGGGCCGCAGCCTAGTGTGGACTGATTGTCATAGTGTTTAAGCCGGACGCCAGCCCTTTGTCTGTTCGCGTGGTTCACGCCTCCGGCCGTTCCAGCCTGCGGCGATCACGCTCTATCCCAGCAGCGCGCGCATCAGGAAGCCGGCGAGGGCCGTGACGGCGAGGGTGCGGAGCAGGCCGAGTTTCGCCGCGAACAGGCAGGCGGCGGCGAGCATGCTGAGCAGCATGGCGTCCGGTTGCAGGGTCTCGGCCACCGGCAGGTCGAGGCGGAGCGGGCCGAGGTTGGTGGTCTCGACGCGGGCGAACAGGACGCGCAGGGCGAACCACAAGGCGAGGTTGGCGATGACGCCGACCACGGCGGCGGTGACGCCGGCCAGGGCCGCCTTGAGCCGGGGTTCGGCGTGCAGACGCTCCACGAAGGGGGCGCCGAGGAAGATCCAGGCGAAGCAGGGGGCGAAGGTGACCCAGAGCGCCAGCAGGGAGGCCAGCACCCCGGCCCAGAGCCCCTGGGCGGAGCCGGCGAGGAAGCCCACGAATTGCAGCACCAGGATCAGCGGACCCGGGGTGGTCTCGGCGAGGCCGAGGCCGGCCAGCATGTCGGCCGCCGTCAGCCAGCCATAGGTCTCGACCGCCTGCTGCGCGACATAGGCGAGCACGGCATAGGCGCCGCCGAAGGTGACGACGGCCATGACGGAGAAGAACCAGGCGATGTCGCCCCAGGGCACGGTGCCGGCGAGCAGCGCCACCGGCCAGGCCCAGAGCACCAGCGCGACGAGGCCGGCGCGGCGGGCCATGCGGGCCATGCGGGGAATGCGCTCCGGGTCCTGCGCGATCAGCGCGTCCAGAAGCGCGGGCGGGCCGTCCTTCGCGGCGCCATGGCCGCCGCCGGTGAAGTGCTGCGGCAGGGCGTAGCCGATGAGGGCGGCGGTGAGCACGACGACGGGGAAGCGCAGGTCGAAGGCATACAGGGCGAGGAAGGCGGCCGCGGCCAGCGCCCAGGACACGGCGCCGTGCAGGGCGCGCTTGGCGACGCGCAGCAGGGCTTCCACCACCACCACCAGCACGGCGCATTTCAGGCCGAAGAACAGCGCGGCGACCAGCGGCACGGTGCCGAGCGTGACGTAGAGCATGGACAGCGCCAGCATCACGGCGGCGCCGGGCAGGATGAACAGCAGGCCGGCCATCAGCCCGCCGCGCACGCCATGCATCAGCCAGCCGAGATAGGTGGCCAGCTGCTGCGCCTCCGGCCCCGGCAGCAGCATACAGAAGTTCAGCGCGTGCAGGAAACGGGCGTCGGAGACCCAGCGGTGCTGTTCGACCACCTCCCGGTGCATCAGCGCGATCTGGGCTGCGGGGCCGCCGAAGGACAGCAGGCCGATGCGGAGCCAGACGCGGAACGCCTCGCCCAGGGGGGGGAAGGGTGTGGGGAAGGGGGTGGTTGGCCGGTCGTCCATGCTGGTTCCCGAATCCTGCCGGCCCTGTTCAAGGTCCTTGATGGCATCGGGGAGCGGGAGGGGAAACCCCCTGGCTCAGGCGTAGCCCTGGTTGGGCCAGTCGTGGACTTCCTCGGTCGCGTCGCGGCACCAGAGGTGGAAGGCGTCGTACAGCGCGAGGCCGGCTTCGAGCTGGGCGAGGTCGTCGCGGTGCAGGCGGGACAGGCCAAGCGAGGCGGCGAGCAGGCCGGCGGATTGCGGGGCGAGGTCGGCGCGGGAGGTCTCGGCGCCGCGGATGATCATCGCCAGGCGTTCGAGCGTGGGCGTGCGGAGGCCGAATTCCTCCAGCATCGTGTCGAAGGTGCAGCCATCGCCGCGATGGGTCCAGAACACGCCCTCGATGTCGAAGGGGGTGGCGTTGAAGCGTTCGGCGACGAGTTCGACCTGGGAGGCGGCGACGAACAGGAACATGGCGGAGGGGTCGACGAAGCGGCGGATCAGCCAGGGGCAGGCGATGCGGTCCACCTTGGGGCGGGCGCGGGTGACCCAGACGGTGCGGCCCTGGGGGTCCCGCGGCGGGATGGCGGCGGGTTCCAGCAGCGGCATGCGGGCGGCGCGCCAGGCGGCGAAGCCGCCTTCCAGCACCTGCGCCACGGAGCCTTCGTGGCGCAGCCAGGCGGCTACGCCCTCCGACAGCTTCAGGCCCTTCTGGCAGATGACGATGACGTCGCGGTCGCGGAAGGCGGGCGCCCAGGCAGCGACATCCTGGTGGTCCAGCACCTGGCTGGCGGGCAGCAGGCGCGGGTCCTCGGCCCGGTCGCCAGGGTCCCGGACATCGACCAGCACGGGGCCGTCGGGCAGGCCGATCAGGCGGGAGAGCTGCTGCGGGGTGAGCACGAAGGGGGAGGGCATGTGCCTGGTGGTCCGATCAGGCGCGGTGCCCGGGGCGGCGTACCACGGCGGGTGCAGGCCCGCGACTGGCGAGGTGGCGGCGCGGCGCGGAATTGCAAGCTCAGCGTGGGCCGCGGGGGGAGGTGGGGACGCCGCAGCCGCAGTCCTCCGCCGGGGGTGGTGGGGCGGGTTGCGCCGCGGCGGGGGCGGCGAGGAGCAGGAGGAGCAGGAGGAGGTGCATGGCGATGCCTCAGAACAGCAGGGAAATGCCGGATAGCAGCAGCAGGGTGAGCAGGACCAGCCGGAAGCCCCTGGCGGAGATGCGGCGATAGGCCTTCACGCCGAGCCAGGCGCCGAGCAGCAGCGCGGGCAGGGAGACCAGCAGCATCCGCGCGCTGTCGCGGTCGAAGAAGCCACCGGCCAGCAGGCCGAGGGCGGCGGCGGCCTGCATCACCACGATGAAGGGCTGGAAGATGGCGCGGGCCTCGTCCGGGCGGAGGCCCTTGAGGTCTGCCCAGATGGTGGGCAGCGCGCCGGGAAAGCCACCGATGCCACCGAGGATGCCGCTGGCGAAGCCGATGCCGGCATCGGCGCCGGGGCCGGCGCGCAGCGCGGGCAGGCTGCGCCTCAGGGCCATGGCGGTGAGCGACCAGCTGGCATAGGCCACCAGCAGCAGGCCGACGCCGGCGGAGATGGCGCCGGGCTCCGACCAGGCCAGCACCACGACGCCGACCGGGATGCCAAGCAGGCCGCCCAGGATGTAGGGGCGCAGCACCTGCCAACGCATCGCCGGCCACACCGCGCCGAGTGTGCCGAGCTGGATCAGCAGCGAACCGACCACCAGCACCGGCGCCGTCTGCTGCGGCGGCAGCCAGTGGAACAGGATGCCGGCCGCGATCAGGTTGAAGGCGAAGCCGGCCATGCCGGAGGCAAAGGCGGCGACGAAGCAGCCGGCCAGCAGGACGACGTATTCCGGGGGGATCATGCCGGCCAGGGAAGCCCGGCGGGCAGTTCCGGGGAAGCCCCCCATGCCGGCGTCCGTGTCTTGTCTCGACGCCGGCTGCATGGTCCTGTCCGGGCCAAGCAAACGGGAGTGGACGAGGCATGGCACGGCGCGGCGCGGATGTTCTGGTGCAGGGGCTGCGGGCGGCGGGGGTGACACGCATCTTCACCCTGTCGGGCAACCACATCATGGAGGTGTTCGACGCGCTGGTGGGCTCCGGCATCGAGCTGGTGCACACGCGGCACGAGGCGGCGGCGGTGCACATGGCGGATGCCTGGGCGCGGCTGACCGGCCAGGTGGGCGTCACCATGGTGACCGGCGGGCAGGGGCATGCGAACGCCACGGCGGCGCTGTGCTCCGCACTCGCCGGGGAAGTGCCGGTGCTGCTGCTGTCGGGGCATGCGCCGCTGGCGGATCTCGGCAATGGCGCGTTCCAGGAACTGCCGCAGGCGGCGATGGCGGCGCCGGTGAGCAAGGCGGCCTGGGCGGCGCAGACTCCGCAGGGGCTGGCCGCGGATGTGGCGCGGGCCTTTGCCATCGCGCTCGGCGGGCGGCCGGGGCCGGTGCATCTCAGCCTGCCGACGGATGTGCTGGAGGCGGAGGTGGAGGAGGCGCCGGCGCCGGAAGCTGCTGCGTTCATGCGGCGGCCGATGCGGCTGGGGGCGCCGAGCGCGCTGGTGGTGGCGCAGGCGGTGGCGGCGGCGGCGCGGCCGTTGCTGGTGGCGCCGCCGGCGCTGTGTACACCCGCCGGCATGCTGGGGATGGCGGCGCTGGAGGCGGCGAGCGGGCTGCCGGTGGTGCCGATGCAGTCGCCGCGCGGGCTGGCCGACCCGTCGCTCGGGGCGTTTCCGGAGGTGCTGGCGGAGGCCGACCTGATCGTGCTGGTCGGCAAGCCGCTGGACTTCACGCTGAAGTTCGGGCGCGCTCCGGCGGTGGCGGCGGGGTGCCGCTGGATCGTGCTGGAGCCGGAGGGCGCGGTGGTGGCGCGGGCGCAAAGGCTGGTCGGCGACCGGCTGGTGCTGGCGGCGGTGGCGGATGCGACGGAAGCGGTGGCGGCGCTGGCCAGCGTGATGCGGCCGGTCGCGGCGCAGGCCGGCTGGGCGGATCGGGTGCGGGAGGCGGTGGCCTGGCGGCCGGCGGAGTGGGCGGCGCTGGCGGGTGCGCCGGAGGGGCCGATCCGGTCGGCGACGCTCGGGCATGCGGTGAACGAGGCGGTGGCGGCGCGGGATGCGACCTTCGTCTGTGATGGCGGCGAGATCGGGCAGTGGGGCATGGCGATGGTGCGGGCGGGGACGCGCATCGTGAACGGCGTGGCGGGGGCGATCGGCGTGGGCATCCCCTTCGCCATCGGGGCGCGGGCGGCGCGGGCTGCGCCGACGCTCGCGCTGATGGGCGATGGCAGCTTCGGCTTCCACATGGCGGAGCTGGACACCGCGGCGCGGCACGGGCTGCCCTTCGTGGCAGTGGTGGGCAATGACAGCCGCTGGAACGCCGAGTTCCAGATCCAGGTGCGGGACTACGGCGCCAACCGCGCGCATGGCTGCGAGCTGGCACCGGGAACGCGGTATGACCTGGTGGCGGCGGCGCTCGGCGGGCATGGCGAGAATGTCACGGCGGCGCGGGAGCTCGCGCCGGCGCTGCAACGCGCCTTCGACAGCGGCAAGCCGGCCGTGGTGAATGTGGTGCTGGACGGGCAGCCGGCGCCGTCGCTGCGGCGATAGGAGATTTCGGGATGCGGGACGCGCATGCGGTGACGAGCCTGGCGCAGCTGGAGGCGCTGTATGGGGCGGCGGTGCCGGCTTCCCTGCAGAAGGTGCGTCGGGACCTGGATGTGCCGAGCCGCGACTTCATCGCGCGCAGCCCGTTCTGCGTGCTGTCGACGCGCGGGGCGGATGGGCGGGTGAACGGAACGCCACGGGGGGATGCGCCGGGGTTCGTTTCCGTGCTGTCGGGCACGGAGGTGGCGCTGCCGGACCGGCGGGGGAACAACCGGCTGGACGCGCTGCGGGATATCCTCGGCGATCCGCAGGTGGCGCTGCTGTTCCTGATCCCCGGCGTGGGGGAGACGCTGCGGGTGAGTGGCCGGGCCACGATCAGCGCCGACCCGGCGCTGTGCGCGGCGATGGCGCAGCAGGGACGGGCGCCGGCGACGGTGCTGCTTGTGGCGGTGGAGGAGGTGTTCTTCCAATGCGCGCGGGCGCTGATGCGGTCGCGCATCTGGGGCGAGACGGCGCGGCCGGCGGGGGTTCCGACGGCGGGGCAGTTCCTGGCCTCGGCGATGCAGGGGGCGTTCGACGCGGAGGCGTATGACGCGGCGGCGCCGGGGCGGCTGGCGGCGGGGTTGTATTGAGGGGGAGGTCGCGGCTGGCGAGCGCCGGCTTCGACCCGGAGCGGTCCTTTCCAGTCCAGTCCTGACGGCGCGGAGCAGCCGCAATCACCGTGAGCTGTCGTAAAGTAGCCGTTCCACTGACCGTCTTTCCTCCTGGGCTTTCGCGGCGGTCGAAAGAATGTTTAGAATAAAACCGGAGTGACATGGGCCGTCGTACGGCTTCCTGTCCAGTCGGATCGGGAGTGTAAGATGGCTCAGAACGCCCCTGTGGCGGCACGGCGGCCGTTTCGACTTCCTGCCTATCTCGTTACCCTCGCCCTCATCCTCCTGCTGCCCACCTTGGGACTCGCGACTGCGGTCGCGCTGCAGGCGGTGCAGAGCTTTCGCTTGGTGTCCGAGAAGCGCCTGCAGGATACGGCGCGCGCCCTCGCGCTCGCGCTGGATGCGACGATCGAGAAGCACGTCGCAACGATCGAGACGCTCGCCGCCTCAGCGAGTCTCGACGGACCCGTCCCCGACCTACCCTCCTTCGAAGCCTTCGCGCGCCGCATCGCGGCCCGACTCGACAGCAATGTGATCCTGCTGGATCCCGCCAGCATGCAGCAGCGCGTCAATACCGCCCTGCCGCCGGGCACGCCCACCACGGGCACCACGGCAGCAGATTTCCGCACCGCGGCAGTCACGCGGGCGCCCTTCGTCAGCGACGTCGTCATCGGGGCTGTCGCGGGCCGGCCCGTGGTTGGCGTCGCGGTTCCGGTCGAGCGCGACGGGGACGTCCGCTTCGTGCTGGCTGCGCGCATCGAACCCGAACGCCTCGCCGACCTGTTGCGGGCGCAGGGCGTAGGGGCGGAAGAGTTCGTCACGCTGGTGGACAGCGCCAACGTGGTCGTCGCCCGCTCGCAAGACCATGCAGCCTAGGTCGGGCTGCAGACGCCTCCCTGGTTCGTCGCAGAGACTGCCGGCCGGAACAGCGGCCTCGTCGCTGGACCGTCCATCGCCGGCGAGGACGCTGTCTTTGGCTTCCACCGCCTCCGCGCCGCGCCGAACTGGACCGTCGTGGTTGCCGCCCCTGCAGCCGCCTACCGGGCCAGCTGGCAGGCGCCGCTCTGGCGCCTCGCGCTGGGCGGCGGCGCGGCGCTGCTGCTTGGCACCGCGCTGACCCTGGTCCTGGCGCGGCGGGTCACGCGCCCGCTCGCCGCCCTCGCGCGGCACGCGGAGGCGGTGACGGCGAACGGAGCGACGGGCGGCAGCGCCGCCGCCGTGCCGCGCTCGGGCATCCAGGAGATCGAGGCGCTCCGGACATCCATCGAGGCGGCGCAGCACTCCCTCGCCGAGCGGGCCGGCGCCGCGCAGGAGGCCAACCTCGCCTTGCAGGAGAGCGAGCGACGCCTCAGGCTGGTCGTCGCGGAGTTGAACCACCGCGCGAAGAATGCCCTTGCGACCGTGCAGTCGCTGGCGCTGCAGACCGCACGGGGTCCCGCTGGCGCCGGCGCGGAGGAGTTCACGGCCGCCTTCGTCGGCCGGCTCCAGACGCTGGCGCGGGCGCACGACCTGCTGACCACCTTCTCCTGGGAGGGGGCAGCGCTGGAGGAGGTGGTGCGGGCCGGCCTCGCCCCGTGGCTCGACGGGACGGAGGAGGGAGAGGCGGCTCGCATCAGGGTGGGGTGCCGAAGCGACCTGCCGCTTCTGGCGCCGGGACAGGTGCAGGCCCTGGTCATGGCGCTGCACGAATTGGCGACCAACGCCACCAAGCACGGCGCCCTTTCGGTGCCCAGCGGGCGTGTCGAGGTCGGCTGCCGGGTGCCAGCGGACGGCGTTGCCGCCGTGGAATGGCGCGAACAGGGCGGGCCGCCGCTGGCCGGCCTGCCTGTGCGCCGCGGTTTCGGCACACGGTTGCTGGAACGCGCGCTGGCGCATGATCTGGGCGCCGAGTCCCGGGTGACGCTCGATTTCGCCCGGGACGGTCTGCGCGCCAGCATCGTGTTCCTGCCGCGGGGGGCCTCGTTCGCGGCGTAGTCCGCAGACGGCAAGCGCAGGTGCCGCGCCGCCCTCCGGGCGCGAGACCGGGCGCTTCCCGCCCAAAGGTGTCCTCAGCTGAGTGGACGGAGCTCGATGCAGGTCCTGGAAGTTTGAAAGCCTTCAATGCAGCCACTCTCCGCCGCGGTGCCTTGCGTCGAACGGCGCCCTATTCCGCGCCCTGAGCCACGTTGGCTTCGGCCTCACGACCTATCAGCGCCAGTCCCTCCGCCACTGACACGAACTCCCCGCCCGCCACGACCCGATCCTCCCCGAATCGCTCCGCGAAAATCCGCCGCACCGCCGGGACCAGCGAGGACCCGCCGGTGAGGAAGACGCGGTCCACCTGGGCGGGTGCCAGTGCGGCGTCGGCCAGGGCGGCGTCGACGGCGGTGCGGATCTGGGCGAGTTCGGGGGCGATCCAGAATTCGAAATCGGCGCGGGCGATCTCGGCCGCGACCTCGAAATCGCCGTGGCGGAAATCCAGCACCGTGGTCTCGGCGGCGGACAGGGCGGCCTTGGCGGTGGAGACGGCGCGGTACAGGGCGTAGCCGGCCTCGTCCTTCACCAGGGCGACCAGGGCGCGGAGCTGTTCCGGGTGGTCGGCGGTGCGGGAAACGGCCTCGATGTCGCGAAGCGTCTTGGGCGCGCGCATCAGGGACAGCAGGTGCCACCGCGCAAAACTGGAATACCAGGCGGGCGGGATGGGAAGCTCGGTGCCGGTGACGCGGTAGCTGCCGCCCTTGCCGAGCAGGGGGGAGATCACGCGGTCGATGATGCGGTAGTCGAAGGCGTCGCCGGCGACGCCGACGCCGGCCTGGCCGAGGGCGGTGACGCGGCGCGGCGGGCCAGGGTCGAAGCGGAGCAGGGAGAAGTCGCTGGTGCCGCCGCCGAAATCGGCCACCAGCACCACCGCCGGGCGGTCCAGCGTGGCCGCGAAGCGGTGGCCGGCGGCGGCGGGCTCCAGCGCCACCTGCACCTCCGCGTGGCCGGCGAGGGCGAAGCCGGCGCGCAGGCGGCGCTCGCCGAGGGCCTCGTCGGCGCTGCCGCCGACGAAGCGCACCGGGCGGCCGACGACGACGTGGGCGCCGGCGAGGTCGTCGGCGAAAGGGGCGAGCAGGGCGCGGAGGAACAGCGCCACCAGCGGCTCCAGCGCATAGGATTGGCCGAGGATACGGGTCTCGGCGAAGCTGCGCTGTGCCAGGTAGCTTTTCATCGACATGATGAGGCGGGCGTCGAGCGGGTCGTCGAGATAGGCCTCGATGGCGGCGGGTCCGGCGGCGTGGCGGACGCGGCCCTCGGCGCCATTCCAGAAGCACAGGACACTGCGGAAGACGTCGTCGGTCGCGTGGCGCAGGACGCGGACCTGGCCATCCGGCTGCAGGGAGGCGACCACGCTGTTGGTGGTGCCGAAGTCGATTCCGATGGTGGGGCGCATGGGAGGGGGCACCGGAGGGGGGAGGGGCGCGGGTTGAAGCGGCGGGGCGGGTGGATGGCAAGGGGTGGTCCGGATGTTGCTTGCGCGGGCGGCATCCATCGACGGGAGCCGCCGCCATGAACCGCCGCCACCTGCTTGCCGCCCTTGCCGCCGCGCCGCTGGCCGCGCCCCGCCTCGCGCGGGCGCAGGGATGGGCGCCGGATCGGCCGGTGCGGCTGCTGCTCGGATTTCCGCCGGGTGGTGCCTCGGATGCCGCGGTTCGCATCATCCAGCCGCGGCTCGCGGCACGGCTCGGGCAGCCGGTGGTGGTGGAGAACCGGGCGGGGGCGGGCGGCAACATCGCGGTGGAGGCGGCGGCGCGGTCGGCGCCTGATGGCAGCACGATGGTCTCGGCCAATATCGGCACGCTAGCGGTGAACCCGGCGCTGGTGCGGCAGATGCCGTTCCATCCGATCGACGACCTGGCGCCGCTGTCGCTGGTGTTCAACGCGACCAACGTGCTGGTGGTGCAGGCGGCGCGGCCGTACCGGAGCGTGGCGGATATCGTGGCGGCGGCGAAGGCGCGGCCGGAGACGCTGGTCTATGGCACCGGCGGCGTCGGGTCCCCGGGGCATCTGTGCGGCATCCGGCTGGACGACCTGGCGGGCATCCGGACGGTCGCGGTGCCGTACCGCGGCGGCGGGCCGCAGATGCTGGGGCTGCTGGCGGGGGAGCAGGATTTCTCCTTCTCGCCGCTGGGCAACGTGGCGACGCATGTCGCGGCGGGGACGCTGCGGGCGCTGGCGGTGACCACGACGGCGCGCGCCGAGGGGCTGCCGAGCGTGCCGACGATGATCGAGACGGGGCTGGACGGGTACGAGGTGCTGAACTGGGACGGGATCGTGGTGCCGAAGGCGACGCCGGCGCCGATCCGCACGGTGCTGGGCGATGCGATCCGGGCGGTGCTGGCGGAGCCGGAGGTGGTGGCGGCGTTCGCGCAGCGCGGGCTGACGCCGCGGCCGACGAGCGAGGCGGAGTTCGCGGCGCAGCTGGCGGCGGACAGCACCATTTGGCAGGGGCTGATCCGGGGGGCGGGGATTCAGGCGAGCTGAAGGGGTGGGTGGGTGGGTGGGCCGGGGGGGGGGGGGGGGGGGGGGGGGGGGGGGGGGGGGGGGGGGGGGGGGGGGGGGG
>NZ_JBHMFT010000031.1:0-42893 GCF_051433195.1 Falsiroseomonas sp. E2-1-a20
CTAGGACAAGTGCGGCTGATTTGTGGAGCCGATGCCAAGGCTCGGCGGACTGGCGAGGTGAGGCGGCCGGTGCGACGGCTTCTCCACCTTCCCGCACATTCCGACAGACGCCTCCGCGGCAGATTTGGCTGCATCGGGCGATGATGCCGTTGCCTGCGCGCTCGACAAACGCATATGATGTGATGCAGGACAAGAGGAGGCAGGTATGATCCGGAGTGGGCACCGCGACTGAGGCTAGCATCTCTTCGAACTTTCAATACCATGGCGCTACGACGGAGATCTGTCATGGCGCCATTGGCTTTTTGGTGGGTACAACCAGCCGTAGTCGCGGTTGGCATTTTTGTAGCAGGCGTAGCTATCTACTGGAACAGACGCGTTGCACGACTTAAGGCAACGCTCGATTTGATAGAAGGCACCGAGTCGAAGGAATATTACCAAAAACGGTATCGGGCATTTCGATCCTATCGGCGAGACCCAGAGACTAAAGCGACAGTCCTAAATACCAATCTTGAGAACAATACATGCAGGGACGAATGTTTGGATTTTCTTAATCACTACGAATTAGTTGCAATATCATGTAAGAAAGGAATAATAGACGCAGATTTTTACAAAATGTGGATGGGCCCAGTGTTCATCAGGGACTGGAACGAGGCTTGGCAACTAATAAATTCGGCGCGTATGCCGGAGCCACTTGGCGGCAAGGTTGACCACCGGGCTGCATACTGTGAGTTCGAGACGTTGGCGCTAAGTTGGGGCGGTAAGTTCATCTCCAATCGCAGCGTCCACGAGCATGTTACTTAGCTTTTTTAGAAATCCCTAAGGCAGTACTTGAGATCCGCGCCTCCAATTGCGTTAAAATACTGTCCGAAGCCGCAGGTAATCCAGCGCACTAGGCATCTTAGGCCTTTAGAACTGGGGACATAACCCCAACTGGGGCGTTGAGGCCGGATGGCAGCGCCTTTTGTTCCTGATGATCTCTGGGCGGTGGTTGAGCCGCTCTTGCCGCCCGATCCGTCCCGGGTGAAGGGTTGCCGCCCGCGGGTGCCGGACCGGGTCGCCTTGGCGGGCATCATCTTCGTGCTGCGGACCGGCATCCAGTGGCGGGACGTGCCCGCGGAGATGGGCTGCAGCGGCAAGACGTGCTGGCGGCGGCTGGTGGAATGGCATGCGGTCGGGGTCTGGGCGGCGCTGCACCGGGTGCTGCTGGAGCGATTGCGCGGGGCGGACCGCCTGGACTGGCACCGGGCCTCGCTCGACAGCGCCGCGGTGCGGGCCCCAAGGGGGGGTGCGGAGACCGGGCCCAATCCGACGGACCGCGGCAAGGCTGGCACCAAGCGGCACCTGGTCGTCGATGCCGAAGGCACGCCGCTCGGCCTGACGCTGAGCCCGGCCAACCGGCATGACAGTCGGATGCTTGCGCCTACCTTGGATGCGATCCCGCCCGTCCGAGGGCGCCGAGGCAGGCCGCGTCGCCGCCCGAACAAGCTCCACGCCGACAAAGCCTATGATCATCGCCGCTGCCGCCGCGAGTGCCGCGCTCGGGGCATCATCCCGCGCATCGCCCGGCGCGGGATTGACAGTAGCGAGCGGCTCGGGGGGCACCGCTGGAAAGTCGAGCGCACTCTGGCCTGGCTTGCCCAGTTCCGCCGCATCGCTGTTCGCCACGAGCGCCGGGCGGATGTCCACCTCGCCTTCACCACGCTCGCCTGCGCCATCGTCTGCATGAGGCAGATAAGAAGGCTCGGCCCATCGCTTCTGCTGGTGTGAGGTGCTACGCAAGGGCGAGGTTGTTGAGACCGCGGCTTCGCGTCTTACCCCCCCCGGATGCCGGCGAGGCGGATGATCTCGGCGTAGCGGGCGGTCTCCGCGGCGACGAAGCGGGCGAAGTCGGCCGCCGATCCCGGCATCGCGGTCGCGCCGAGCCCGGCGAGGTCGCGCCGGACCGCCCCCTCGGCGAGCGCCTCGTTCACCGCTGCGTTCAGCCGCGCGATGGCCTCGGCGGGTGTGTTCTGCGGCGCGCCGAGCCCGTACCAGGAGCCCCCCTCGTAGCCCGGCAGCGTCTCGGCAAGGGCCGGGACATCGGGCAGGGCTTCGGCGCGGGACGGCCCCGTGGTGGCGAGCGGGATCAGCCGCCCGGCCCGGACGTGCGACATCGAAGAGGACGCGGGGTCGAACATGGCATCGGCCCCGCCGCGCAGCAGGTCGGAGAGCGCCTGCGCCGAGCCGGGATAGGGCACGAGGGTCAGGCGCACGCCCGCCATGTGCTGGAACAGCTCGATCGCGACATGCTGGGGCGTGCCCGTGCCGGCATAGGCGATCCGGAGCCGCCCCGGGTTCGCCCGCGCAAAGGCGACGAGCTCGGGTATCGAGCGCACCGGCACCGAGGGGTGCACCTCCACGATGAGCGGCACGCGGGCGATGCCGGCCACGGGCGCGATGTCCCGCCCGAAGTCGAAGTCCAGATCGGAGAACAGTGTGGCGTTGATCGCGTTCACCGGCCCGCAGAGCAGCAGCGTGCCTCCGTCCGGGGTGGATCGGACCACCTGCCGCGTCGCGTCATTGCCGCTCGCCCCCACCCGGTTCTCGACCCGCACGGGCACGCCGAGGCGTGCCGCGAGCGGGGGCGCGATCAGCCGCGCGGCGATGTCGAGCGCGCCGCCCGCCGGGAAGCCGACGACGATGCGGATCTCCCCCGCGGGATACGGCTGCCCCCGGACACCGCGCGGCAGGGTCAAAGCCATACCGCCGCCCGCGAGTGACTTCAGCACTGAACGCCGTCCGATCCGCATCTCAGGCCTCCTCCGTCGCCGGTGCCGCGCCCGGTGGCACAAAGAATGGAAGAGCCGGCCGCCCCGGAGCTATGCGGCTGTCGCGGCAAAAGCGATATGCTGCGCATATGGCACTGGACCTCAGGCAGCTCCGCTACTTCGTGACCGTGGCCGAGGAGGGGCACGTCACCCGGGCCGCGGAGCGCCTGGGCATGCAGCAGCCGCCGCTCAGCCAGCAGATTAAGGCCATGGAGGAGCAGCTCGGGCTGCAGCTCTTCCGCCGGAAGCCGCGCGGGGTCGAGCTGACCGAGAGCGGGCAGGTGCTGTTCGAGGAGGCGCGAGTGATCCTCGCCCGGCTCGAGCAGGCGGAGCGCGCGGCGAAGAGCGCGGCCCGGGGCGAGCAGGGTAGACTGCGCGTCGGCGTCTCCCCGACCGTGCCCTTCCACCCCTTCGTCCCTCAGGTGATTAGGGCTTTCCGAGAGGCGTTCCCCGGCGTCCTCGTCACGCTCGACGAGTGCCTGAGCCGTCAGGCCGTCCGGGGATTGGGCGAGATGTCGCTCGACGTGGCGTTGCTACGCGCAGAACTCCCCGAGCTCGCCGAACTCACGGTCCATCGGCTGATGGAGGAGCACATGGTCGTGGCCCTGCCGGCAGCCCATCCCATGGCGCGGGAGGGCCGGGGGGAGCCCCGGTCCCTGAGCGACTTCGCCGGCGAGAGCTTCATCGCCTACGCCCGGGTGGAAGGCCCGTCGATGTTCGCGGCGACCATGGCAGCCTGCCTGAGGGCGGGCTTCACGCCCCGCGTGGGACAGGAGGCACCCCGCATCACCTCCACACTGGGGCTGGTCGCGGCGGGGTTCGGGGTCGCCCTCGTCCCGGCGTCCATGCGCCGCCTGCAGATGGATGGCGTTGCGTATTGCGATCTCGTCCCGGCCCACCGGCCCAGCTTGCCGCTCCTCCTCGCGACGCGCCGGGGAAGCCGTTCAGCGGTCCTGCGGAACTTCGTGGATCTCGTGCGCCGAGCGGCGCAATGCATCACGCGAGACGGAGCTGAGGCAGCAACATCGGGCAACTGAGAACGTATTGTCCCCAGCCCTTAGTTGCTGCCGAACCTGCCGCGAAGAGGAGCCCTCCACACTGTGGTTGTGGACCAGTTTGTGGACCACAAGTCTCAGCCCAAATAAAGGTAGCGGGCACAGAGCTTTTTGGCGGATGGGGTGGGATTCGAACCCACGGTGGGCTTGCACCCACGGCGGTTTTCAAGACCGCTGCCTTAAACCACTCGGCCACCCATCCTTCGGGCCGCGCCGAGGCACGACGCCAACGAGATGCTGTATAGCCGCAACGCCGTCCTGGAGAAATGTCCCGGCCCAGCCCGCCCGGGGCTGATCGCGCGGCGGAAGCGTGACAGGTTGGCGGAGAGACCGGCCGCAGCAGCGCCTGCAGCAAATCCATGCCACGCCGGATGCCACAGCGGGAGACCGAATGATGTCAGAGAGAAGGAAGGTCGCGGTCGTCACCGGCGGCGCCCGCGGCATTGGCCGCGGCTGCGTGCTCGCCCTGGCGGGGTGCGGCCATGACATCGTCATCGTCGACCTGCTGCGGCCCGAGATGGAGCGCACGCAGGCGGAGGTCGAGGCACTCGGCGGAAGCGTGCTGATCGAGGAGGCGGATGTCGCGGACCATGCGCGCGCGCGGCAGGTCGCCGCCGCCGTGCAGGCGCGGTTCGGCCGCTGCGACGTGCTGGTGAACAATGCCGGCCGCGGCAACCCGGCCGGCATCCTGGAGATCACGGAGGACGCCTTCGACCGCACCATCGCGGTGAACCTGAAATCCTGCTTCAACTACATCCAGGCCTTCGCGCCGATGATGCTGGACGGCGGCGGCGGGCGGATCGTCTCGATGTCCTCCCTGAATGCCCATACCGGCGGCGTCACCAGCGCCGTCTCGAAGTTTTCCTACGCCGCGGCCAAGGCCGGCATCATCGGGATGACCCGCGCGCTGGCCAAGGAACTGGGCCCGACCATCGCCATCAACGCGGTCTGCCCCGGCGTGATCGAAACCGAGGTCGGCAACAGCCTGACCAGGGCGCGCGGCCCGGAACTGGCCGCGAAGATCACGCTGGGTCGCCTCGGCACGCCGGCCGATGTCGCGCAGCTGGTTGTCTTCCTGGCCACGGCGGAGCCCTTCTTCATCACCGGCCAGGCCATCACCATCGATGGATTCCAGTGGGAGATCTGACGCCGAGGCCGGGCCGGATTCTCATCGCCCTGCTGCCGGCGATCTTCTTCCTCGCCGTGGTCCTGGCGCCGCCGCTGAACCAGGACGTCGCGGCGGTGCTCAGCTTCGCCGAGCGGATGGTCGCGGGCGAGGCGCTGTACGCGCATCTCATCGACGTCAATCCGCCCCTCATCTTCCTGCTCAACCTCCCGGCCGCGTGGCTCGGCGCCTGGACGCCGCTCTCGGCCGTGCGGGCGCTGCACCTGCTGCTGCTGGCCTTTTGCGCCGGCATTCTCCTGCTGTGCCTGCGGCTGCGCCGTCCCGGCACGGGGCCGGTCGAGGACGCCATGCTGCTGGCGCTGCTGCCGCTGGCGCTCCTGCTCGCCGGCTATGATTTCGGCCAGCGGGAGCACCTGATGGCCGCGGCCGCCCTGCCGTACCTGTTCCTGGCGGAGCGACGGGCGGAGGGGGTGCGCACCGGGCCTGGCCTGGTCGCCCTGGTCACGCTGGTCGCGGCCACCGGCTTCGCGCTCAAGCCGCATTTCCTGGCGGTTCCGGCACTGGTCGAGGTGCTCCTCCTCGGCGTCGCGCTGCGGCAGGGTCGCCTGCGGCAGGCCCTGCGGGATCCCGTGCCATGGGGCCTCGGGTTGCTGTGGCTGGCCTACCTGGCGCTCATCGGCTTCGGCTTCCCGGCGTATTCCGGGATCATCCTGCCGCTGGTGCGGAGCGACTATCTCGGCTTCGCCGGTCCGTCCCTCGGCCAGGCGCTGACGACGGTGCATCTGTTCACGGCGACGGTGGCGACCCTCGCCCTGCTGGCCTTCGCGGTCGCGGCGCGTTCCGGCACGCTGGGGTGGCTGCCCCGGCTGCTGGCGGCGGCGGCCCTTGGCGGACTGGCCGCGGCGCTGGTTCAGCTCAAGGGCTGGAGCTACCACGTCGTCCCGGTCTGGATGTTCGCCGGCCTGTTCGGCGGCATCGTCGCGGCGCGCGCGGCGGACCGTGTCCTGGGATCGCGCGCCGCGTTCCGTCTCGCGCCACTGCTCGCCGCCGGCTTCTGCCTGGCCCTGGCGCTGTTCGTCATCCGGGCCGGGGAGGCGCCCTGGCGCCAGTTCGGCTACGGCGATGCGCCGGTCGGCCGCCTGGCCGCGTGGCTGCGGGAACGGGCGCCGGGGGACGCCGTCATGGCGCTGTCGCCGGACATCCATCCCGCCTATCCCGCGATGAACTATGCCGGCAACCGTCCCGTCCTGCGCTTCATGAGCACCTGGCTGTTGCAGGCCGTCTACGCCACCTGCCCGGCGGATGGCAGCCGCTTCCGCGCGGTGGCGCAGATGGGGGCGGCGGAGCGCTTCCTGTTCGATGCCGTCGCGCAGGATCTGGCAGAAGGTCGCCCCAGGGTCGTCCTGGTGGCGCGCGATGCGCACATCGCCTGGTGCGGTGGCCAGGCCTTCGAGATGACGGCGTACTTCGCCCGCCATCCGGTCTTCGCTGAGGCCTGGCAGGCCTATCGCCAGGTGGGCGAGATCGACGGCACCCTGCTGTTCCTGCGACCGGACTGACCCATGATGTCGGAGACCTCGGGATGACCTCGCTCTGTGACCATACGGCCGTCGAACTGCGGCGGATGATCGGCACGCGGAGGATCTCCCCGGTGGAGCTGCTGCAGGACTGCATCCGGCGCATCGAGCAGGCGAACCCGGCGGTCAACGCCATCGTCGCCACCGATTACGACGGCGGCCTCGCCACCGCCCGCGCCGCGGAGGCGCAGGTGATGCGTGGCGAGAAGCTGGGCGCCCTGCACGGGCTGCCGGTGGGCATCAAGGACCTGAACGACACCGCCGGGCTGCGCACCACCTATGGCTCGCCGATGTTCCGCGACCATGTGCCGCAGCGTGATGAACGCGTGGTGGCGGCGCTGCGGCAGGCCGGCGCCATCATCCTGGCCAAGACCAACACGCCGGAATTCGGCACCGGCGGCAACACCATCAACGACGTCTACGGCGCCACCGGCAACGCCTTCGACCCGGCGCTGTCCTGCGCCGGCTCCAGCGGCGGGTCGGGCGTCGCGCTGGCGACCTCCATGCTGCCTCTCTGCACCGGCTCGGACACCGGCGGGTCGCTGCGCAAGCCGGCGGCCTGGTCCGGCGTGGTGGGGTTCCGCCCAAGCCCCGGCCTGGTCGCCTCGGAACGGCGGCGCCTGGGCTGGTCGGTGCTGTCGGTGCAGGGGCCGATGGGGCGCGACGTCGCGGATACCGCGCTGCTGCTGGGCGCCATGGCCAGCACGGACAGCCGCGACCCAATGGCCAATCCGCGGCCTGAGGCGACCGCGGCCCTGGCGGCGCGGCGGCCGCTGGACCTGTGCTCGCTGCGCGTCGCGATCTCCGCCGACCTCGGCTTCGCACCTGTGGCACCCAGCATCCGACGCGTCTTCCTGGCGCGCATGGCGGCGCTGGCGCCGGCGCTCGGGCGCTGCGAGGCGGAGGACCCGGACATGGCGGGGATCGACCGCGCCTACCGCGTCATCCGCTGCACCAACTTCCTGGCCGCCTTCCGCAAGTACCACGAGCGCGACCCGCAACTGCTCGGCGCCAACACCCGCGGCAACTACGAGGAAGGCCTGCGCTACAGCCTGTCCGACCTGGCGGAGGCGCATGCCGAGCAGACCCGGATCTACCGCGCCTTCCAGGACTTCTTCAGCCGCCACGACCTGCTGCTGCTGCCCTGCCAGGCGCTCACACCGTTTTCGAAGATGCTGCCTTACCCGACGGAGATGGAGGGCCTGCCGCTGTCAGGCTACTTCGCCACCTCCGGCATCACCTACGGCATCTCCATGACCGGCCATCCCGCCATCTGCATTCCCTGCGGCCGCGACGAGCAGGGGATGCCGTTCGGGCTGCAGGTCGTCGGGCCGCGTGGCGCCGACGGTTTCACGCTGGATGCAGCGCTGGCGCTGGAGACGCATTTCCAGGCGGCGCCGGACTTCGCACGGCCTCTGCCGGACCTGGCCCGGCTCCAGGCGACCGCATAGGCAGGGGCACGGCGTCCCGCGCTCACGGCCGGGCCGGAAGCTCGGCCAGGAAGTTCAGCACCGCATCGATATGCGCAGGCCAGCCAGGCGCCTCCCACCCCGCCAGCCGGCGCAGCTGCGCGAGCCGGCGCGGTGCGGCCGGCGCGGCGTAGTGCTGCACGGCCCGAAGCCAGGCGAGGGTGTTCAGCGGGTCCAGGTATTCGGCGACGGGGCCGGCGATTTCGCGGTGCGCCGCGATGTCGCTGCACAGCACCGGCGTGCCGCGCGCCAGCGCCTCCGCCACCGGCAGGCCGAAGCCCTCGGCGAAGGAGGGCATGAGCAGGGCGCGGGCGTTGTCGATCAGCGCCGCCACCACGCCGTCCGAGACGCGGCCGAGTTCCAGCACATGGGGCCGTAGCCGCGCGCAGCGTTCCAGCAGGTCCACCACCTGTTCATTGTCCCAGCCGCGATTGCCGACGATGACGAGGCGCGGAACCGGTTGCCCGGCAGGCGTCGCCACGACCAGTTGCCGCCACAGATGCAGCAGCATCAGGTGGTTCTTGCGCGGCTCGATCGTGCCGAGACAGAGGAAGTAGGGCGCGCCGGAGACCAGGGCGGGCGGCAGCGCCGCGGCGTGGCGCGGCACCACGCCCAGGGGCACCGACAGCAGGGGCAGGCCGGGCGGCAGCAGCGGTCGCAGCGCATCCGCCGTCGCCGCCGAATTGGCCAGCACGGCGCTGGCATGCGTCGCGATGGTGGTCATGCGCCGGCGGTGCCGGGCGGTCTCCGCCGCCCCGACATATTCCGGCCATTCGAGCGGGATCAGGTCGTGCACCAGCGGCACCAGCGCGGCGCCGGTGCGGGCCAGCAGGCGGGCCACGGCCTTGGTTTCCGCCAGCGGGTGGTGCGAGACGTTGAGGTAGATGGGGCGCGGCCCGCCCGAGCCGCGCGGCGGCAGGCGGCGCCAGTTGACAAGGCTGCCGGCGAAGGTCGCAAGCGCGCGCGGAGCCAGCCGCCCCAGCGTCCCCGCCTCCCAGGCCGGACCGACGGACCGGACCAGTGCCGCGGTTTGCGCATGCGGCAGCAGTCCGAACTGCCCCCGGTAATCATAGGCCACGAAGCGCAGCCGGTCGCCGGCCTCGGCGAGCAGGTGCTCGGCATAGGCGAGTTCGACCCGATCCACCCCGGTCAGCGTGCCGCGGAAGACCCGCCAGAGCAGGCGCGACAGGTCGAGCCAGAGAGGTGCGCCGCCGCGGCAATGCAGGGCCGGCGCAGCGGATGTGATGCGATTGGGCAGCCGTCGGGTCTCGGCCTGGAGGCGCGTGAGGATGGCGGCGCTCACGTCACCACACTCCAGGCGATGAGGCGGATTTTGAGACAGTCTCGGAAATCTGCCCGACATTTTGTCGCTCCGGTTCCCGTTTCGTCACCAACGCCGTTGCAATGCGCCGATGCTGCGGTATAGATTTCTACCGGAAGTTGCTAATCAAATGTAAACAGGAACCTCCAGGCTGTGAAAATCAAAGCCGAATCCCGTCCTGCGGGTCATATCATGGCGCAACGCCCGCGCCTCGCAATCGTCAGCACCTACGACGAATTGTGCGGAATAGCGGGCTATACCAGGGCCCTGGAGCAGCAGCTTCAGGTCGATATGCAGGTCCAGGTCTTCGATCTCGATCAGTATCTGCTGCGCAGTCCGCATCAGCGCGTGCAGAAGCTCGGCGATCGACACATTCTCGATATCGCAAAAAAACTTCAGAATTTCGACAGTGTGAACATCCAGCTCGAACACGGGACCCTGGGCCTGACGATGCCGCAGATCCTGCGGCGGTTCCGCTGGCTCGTACGGGCGGCGCCCGCGCTCTCGGTGACCTTCCACACCATCCTGGACGAGGCACGATCCTCCACCGGTCAGCTGTCGGCACAGCTTCGGAGCCTGAAGCTGGCCAGCGCGGCAATGACCATTGCCGACCATGCCCGCTCGGCCCTGCTGGCGCATGGCGTCTACCGGGAATTGCACCGGCAGCAGTCACGCAAGCCGGTGCGGATCATCACCCACACCAGGCGGGACATGCGCCTGCTGCGCGACGTGCGCGGACTGACGGAGGTGCATCACCATCCGCTGTCCTTCGTGGCGCCAGCCCAGGCCGCGGAAATCCGCGCCGCGGCGACACGGGAGGCCTTCCCGATCCTCAAGCTGCTGCCGCCCGGTGCGAAGCTGATCGGCACCTTCGGCTTCCTGTCGCCCTATAAGGGCTTCGAGACGGCGGTGGAGGCGCTGCGCTACCTGCCGGCGGATCATCACCTGCTGGTCTTCGGCGGCATCCACCCGCAGGCCATCGCCCGCGGCCTGGCGCGGGATCCCTACATCTCGAAGCTGCTGGCGCAGGGCCATATCGGCCAGACCGCGTTGGAGGCGCTGCGCGCCAACGGCGCGAC
Source organism: Falsiroseomonas sp. E2-1-a20 (assembly GCF_051433195.1). Taxonomy (NCBI): domain Bacteria; kingdom Pseudomonadati; phylum Pseudomonadota; class Alphaproteobacteria; order Acetobacterales; family Roseomonadaceae; genus Falsiroseomonas; species Falsiroseomonas sp. E2-1-a20. The sequence goes on from NZ_JBHMFT010000031.1 coordinate 10,435, forward strand.
CAGCCTTGCAGTGGATGGCTCGGCGCGGGAGCTGCTCGCGCCGCATCCGCAGGACCTGCACCAGCGGCTGCATTTCATGGGCGTGCTCGAGGACAGCCAGTTCATGTCCGCGATGGCGCTGTGCGACAGCGTCGTGGTGCCCTACCTCGAGGTCGGGCAATCCAGCAGCGGGCCGATTGCGATGGCGCTGGAAATGGGCTGCCGCGTCATCGCCTCGCGCACCCGGGCCTTCCTGCAATACGCCCGCTACCATCCGGACCGGATCGAGTTCTTCGACATCGGCAACTTCGCCGAACTCGCCCGGCGTATCGAGGCCGGGCCACCACCCGCGCCGGCGGATCGGCGCCTGACACACGACACCACCAGCAATGCCGCGCTCTACCTCAAGGTCAGCCTGCCGCCCGGCATGGCACCACCCGGCATGGCCCCATCGGCACAGCGCGCGGAACCGGCGGAGGCTGCACCACGCCAGCCCGTCGCGGTCGCCTAGCAGGAGGGGGCAGGGATGGCGGCAGGGCAGAAGGCTCTGGCGGCGGTCGTCGCGGCGATCGAGGCCGGCCGGCCGGAAGCGGCGGCGGCGCAGTACGACGCCGCGGGGGCGCACGGCCCGGCGGAGGCGCTGGTGGCGCTGCTGCTGCTGGACCGGCGGGCGGCGCTGGCGGCGGTGCTGGCGCCGGCACTCGCGGACGCGGCGACGCTGGGTGCTGTGCTGCGGGACCTGGGATTGCGGGCGGAGGGCAGCGGCCCCGACCCGGTGGCGGCGGTGCGCAAGCTGGCGGGCCTGCCGGACGCTGAGAACCCGCGCGCCCATCTCGCCTCCCTGTTTCTCGACGCCGGCCGGCCCCGCCTGGCGGAGGCGCTTCTGCTGCCGGCCTGGCAGCACGCCGCGACCAGCGCACTCATCGCCCGTGCCCTCTCCGGCACCTGGATGCTGCTGGGCCAGGACTCCCGCGCGCTGGAGGCGGCGCGCATCGCCGTCGATGCGGCCCCCGAAGCGCCGGAGCCGCTGGAGCACCTGGCCGGCCTGCTGCTGCGCGCCGGCCAGCCCGGCCCGGCCCTGCTGGCGGCCGGGCGCGCCTGGGCCGGCACCGGAGGCGGGAAGGGGCCAGGTCCTGCCGCCGACCGGGCGCGTGGCCGCCTGGGCGCAGCTTCCGACGGTGCGGCCGGCGCCGAGCCGGATGCCGCTCGGGCGCGCACTGGCCGTGCGGGCGCGCGTGATCGATGCGCTGCTGCTGCGGGAGACGCGGACGATGTTCAGCGCCAGCCGCCTTGGCTACGCCTGGGCGCTGGTGGAGCCGCTGTCGCATGTGCTGCTGCTGAGCGTGGTCTTCATGTTCCTGGGCCGTGACAGTCGGCCGCCGATCGGCGACAGCATGCTGACCTTCTACATGACCGGCGTGTTGGCCTTCCTGTTCTTCGCGCACCTGACCGAACGCGCGATGGACCTGCCGGCCGCCAACCGGTCCCTGCTGCTGGTGCCGGCGGTCGGCATCTTCGACATCCTGGCGGCGAAATCGGTGCTGTCGGCGGTGACGGACCTGGTGGTGGCGGCGGCGACTTTCGCGCTGCTGATCGGCTTCGGCGTCGGCGGGCTGCCGGCGGACCCGGCGCAGATGGTGGCCTGCTACCTGGTGCTGTTCCTGCTGGCCTTCGGCATCGCCTGCGTGAACCTGGTGGTGTCCAGCTACTCCTCCGCCTGGGACAAGCTGTGGCCCTCGGTCCTGCGCGTGCAGTACTTCACCTGCGGTGTCTTCTACCACCCGCTGGACATGCCGGAGGACATCCGGTCGCTGATCCTGCTGAACCCGCTGCTGCATGTCACCGAATGGATGCGGCAGGGCTATTTCCGCGGCTATGAGAGCCCGTTCCTGGACATCCCCTACCTGCTGCAATGGACCATCGGCAGCCTGCTCCTGGGCACCCTGTTCTTCGCCGCGGCCGCGCGGCAGATGCGGCAGCCGGCCTGATGGTGATCCTGGAGGGCGTCAGCAAAAGCTACCGCACCGCGGAGGGTGGCCGCCGCGCCATCCTGCGGGATTCGACGATCGCCTTCCCGGCCGGGCTCAAGGTCGGCGTGCTCGGCCCGAACGGCGCCGGCAAATCCACCCTGCTGCGGCTGATCGCGGGGACGGAGCCGCCAGATGCCGGCCGCATCCACCGCCATGGCCGCGTGTCCTTCCCGATGGGCTTCGCTGGCACCTTCCACCCGCAGCTCAGCGGGCGGGAGAACCTGCATTTCCTGGCGCGGGTCTATGGGCTGGACCCGGCGGCGATGGTCCGGTCCGTCGCGGAGTTCACCGAGATGGCGCGGGAGATGGACGCGCCGCTGGAGCACTATTCCTCCGGCATGGCGGCGAAGTTCGCCTTCGGCGCCTCGCTGGCGATCGATTTCGACGTCTACCTGGTGGACGAGATCACGGAGGTCGGCGACGCCCGCTTCCGCGCGCGCTCCGTCACGGCCTTCCGCGAGCGGCTGCAGCACGCCGCGCTGATCCTGGTGTCACACAACAGCCAGACCATCCGCAGCCTCTGCGACTGCTGCGCCATCCTGTCGGATGGCGCGCTGGTCGCCTTCGACACGGTGGATGAGGCGCTGGACCGCTACGCAGAGCTGATGGGAGTGGCCGATGCTTGAGACCGTGGCGCGGCCGGCGCCGGCCGGTGACTTCATGCGGGAGCCCCGACGCGCGCCGGCGGCCCGTCCGGCACCCCCACCGGTGCGCAAGCCCCGGCACGGCATGCTTCTCGGTTTCCTGCTGTTGGTGGTGCTGCCAACGCTCGCCTTCGGCGGCTGGCAGTTGCGCGGCGCGGCCGACCAGTTCGCGGTGGAACTGCGCTTCGTCGTGCGTCCGGCGGATCCCTCGCGGGCGGCTCTGCCGGCGGGCATGCTGGCCGGCGCGGCGGCGGGCAATACCGATGCCTATGCTGTCGTGCAGCATCTGCAAAGCCGCGACGGCATCCTGGCGGTGGCGCGCCACGCCGATGTGCGCGGCATCCTGGGTCACGAGGCCGCGGATTGGCTGGCGCGGCTCGACCCTGCCGCGCCGCTGGAGACGGCGCTGCGCGCCTGGCGTCGCCAGGTGCAGGCCTATTACGACCGGGCCAGCGGCATCGTCTCCGTCGAAGTGCGCGCCTTCACGCCAGCGGATGCGCTGGCCCTGGCGCTGGCGGTGGAGACGGCGTCGGAGGAGCTGGTCAACGCCATGTCGGCGCGCAGCCGGGCGGAACTGGTGGCGGCCGCGGTGCGCGACGTGGACCAGGCCGAAGGCCGCTTCGCCGCTGCCCGCGCCGCGGTGCAGACGTTTCGCGACGGCCGCCAGGTGGTGGACCCACGGCGCAACGCGCAGGCCTATTCGGAACATCTGGTGCGCCTGCAATCGGAGCTGATCGCGATGCGCGCGCAGCTTGCCAACCTGCGCCGCGTGATGAGCGACAGCACGACGCAGGTGATGCAGCTGCTGGGCAACATCCGCGGCACGGAGGACCAGATCGCGGCGGTACAGGCGCAGCTGACGGATTCCGCGCCGGGTGCCGCGACCCTGACCCACAGCATCGGCGGCTTCGAGGCGGTGGAGACGGAAGTCATCTTTGCCCAGCGGGCCTATGAAGCGGCGATGGCAGCCCTGGAACGGGCGCGCGGCGAGGCATCGCGCCAGCAGGTCTACCTCGCGCCGGTGGTGCGGCCGGTGGCACCGGAACATGCGCTGTACCCGATGCGGCTCGCCAATACGGGCACCGTGCTGGCCGCGACGCTGCTCGCCTGGTTCGTCGGCCTGGTCGCGTTGCGGGCGCTGCGGGAACATCTGGCATAAGCCGGACGGAAAGCCGTCATTTGCACGGACCGAAAGGGGCGGATAGATCGGGGCATGAACCGAAACACCCCGCTGCTGATCTGCCTGTCCCTTGCCGCGCCCGTCCTGATGCTACCGGCCCAGGCACAGCCGATCCCGGCCCAGGCGCCGCTGGTCTCGGTGGCGGAGGTTCCGCCGCCGCTGCCGGACCCCTTCGGCAGCATCACGCTGAATTATGAGAACGATACGCTGGGCGGCACCGACCGCTTCTACAGCAGCGGCGTCCAGATCGCCTGGCGCTCGCCCTCCGCCGAACTGCCGGGCCTGCTGCGCTTCCTGGACCAGCAGGCCAACCGGCTGCTCGGGCCGGGGTCGGTGCGCTGGGGCGCCGGGCTGGTGCACAGCATCTACACGCCCTCCGACACCCAGCGCCGCAGCCCGGACCCCACCGACCGGCCCTATGCCGGCCACCTGTACGGCGCGCTGGTCCTGCAGCGGGACACCGGCAGCGCGCTCAGCACGCTGGAATTGCAGGCCGGCATCGTGGGCCCGGGCGCGCTCGGCGAATTCGTGCAGAACAGTGTGCATGACGCGATCCGCGTCGACACCACCAATGGCTGGGACAGCCAGTTGAAGGACGAACTGGCGCTGAACATGGTGTTCGAGCGCACGCTGCGGACCCCGACGCTGCGGGTTGGCGGGATCGAGGCCGACCTGCTGCCCTCCATGACCCTCGCGCTGGGCAATGTCTCGACCTACGGCGCGGCCGGGGTGACGTTCCGGGTGGGGCAGGGGCTGGATGCGGATTACGGCGCACCGCGGCTGCGGCCGGCGCTGGTGGGCTCGGCCTTCTTCCAGCCGAGGCAGGAATTCGGCTGGTACGGCTTCGTCGGCGGGCAGGGGCGCGCGGTGGCGCGGGACATCTTCCTGGATGGGAACACCTGGCGCGACGGCGGGCCTTCGGTCGACAAGCGACCGCTTGTCGCGGATGTCACGGCGGGGCTGGTGGTGCATTGGCGCGGCTTCCGGGCCGCCTACAGCCATGTCTGGCGCACGGAGGAGTTCTACGGCCAGCGCGGCGGGTTGCAGAGCTTCGGCTCCATCGGGGTCACCGCGCGGTTCTGAATTTGCACATGGCACAACCTTGCGTTGCCCCGGGCGCCCTGCCTGTGGCATCCAGCGCAGCATGGTCCAGACTCGACGACTGCTTCTTTCGGCCGCGGCCGGCCTGTTCGCCTCGAAAGCCCAGGCGGCCAGCCAGGGGTTCGAGGCGTTCCTCGATGGCGTGCGGGCCGATGCGCGGCGGGCCGGCGTTTCCCCGGCCACGCTGAACCGCGCCTTCGCCGGGCTGCAGCCCAATGCGCGGGTGCTGGAGCTGGACCGGCGGCAGCCGGAATTCACCCAGACCTGGGAACAGTATCGTGACGCCCGCCTGTCGCAGCAGCGGATCGAGGCCGGCCGGCGCGCCTTCGCCGACAACCGCGCGACGCTGGAGGCGGTGCAGGCCCGGTTCTCCGTCTCGCCCCGCATCGTCACCGCGATCTGGGGGCTGGAGACGAACTACGGCGGCTTCATGGGCAACATGAACGTCATCCAGTCCCTGGCGACGCTCGCCTGGGATGGCCGACGCGCCAGCTATTTCCGCAATGAACTGGTGGCGGCGCTGAAGATCCTGGAAGCCGGCCATGTGGCGCCGGACCGGATGCGCGGCAGCTGGGCCGGCGCCATGGGCCATCCGCAATTCATGCCGAGCAACTTCGACCGCCTGGCGGTTGACATGGATGGCGATGGCCGCCGCGACATCTGGGACAACCGGGCGGACGCGCTGGGCTCGATCGGCAACTACCTCGCCCGCTCCGGCTGGCGCGACGACGAGTTGTGGGGGCGGGAGGTGGTGCTGCCGGCGGGCTTCGACCCGGACCAGGCCAGCCGCACCAACATGCGCCCGCTGCGGGACTGGGTGTGGATGGGCGTGCGCCGGCCGGACGGGGAGGCGATTCCGCCGCTCGACATGCAGGCGGCGGTGCTGATCATGGGTGGCCAGTCCTTCCTGGTCTACCACAACTTCAACGTCATCCGCCGCTACAACCCCTCCAACTTCTACGCGCTGGCGGTCGGCCTGCTGTCGGATCGCGTCGCCTGATGCGGCCTGTCCTGGCGGTCCTGGTGCTGGCGGCCCTCGCCGGCTGCGCGCCGCGTGCGCCGCAGCCGCAGGGCCAGCCGCGCTACCTGATCGGCCAGCCCTACCAGATGGGTGGCACCTGGTCCTATCCGCGCGAGAATTTCTCGCTGGTGGAGACGGGGATCGCGACCATCGCCGCGGATGCGCGGGCTGGGCGCCGCACGGCGAATGGCGAGGTCCACGATCCCTCGGCCCTCATGGCGGCGCACCGCACCCTGCAGATGCCGGCGCTGCTGGCGGTGACGAACCTGGAGACAGGGTTGCGGCTGGAGGTGCGGGTGAACGACCGGGGCCCGGCGCAGCCCGGTCGCGTCCTCGCCCTGTCCCGCCGCGCCGGCCAGCTTCTCGGCATGCGCGAGGGCGGCACGGCGCAGGTGCGGATCGAGGTGGTGGGGGAACCCAGCCGGGCGCTCGCGGCCGGCCTGCCGAATACCGAAACCCCGCCGCTCGAGATCGCCGCCGCGCCGCTGGCCGCGGTGGAGCGCGAGACGCTGGCCCCGCCGCCCGGGGCCATCCAGGCCGCGCGGCTGCGCCAGGCGCGGCAGTTCCCCGGCGCCACCGGCAGCACCACCGCCTCCGCCGGCACCACCTCCGCCCCGCCGCTGCGGCTGCCGGAACGGGTGACGCGGGTCGCGGCGACGCCGGGGCAGCTCTGGATCGAGACCGCCACCTTCTCCCGCCGCGACATGGCGAACCGCCAGGTCGCGCGGCTGGCGGGGCTGCGGGCGCGGGTGGACCAGCTGGGCGGGCAGGGGCGTGGGGCGCAGCCGAGTTTCCGCGTGCGGCTCGGCCCCTTCGCCAGCGTGGCGGAGGCGGACAGGGCGCTTGAGGGAACCCTGCGCGCCGGCGTATCGGAAGCACGGATCCTCGTCGACTAGGACGAGTCGCAGACAGGAGAGGCAGCCATGCGGCGCCGCGAGATGATGGGGGCCGCAGCCGGCCTCGCCACCGGCCTTGTGGCATCGGAGGCCGCCGCGCAGCGCAACGCGCCGGCGCGTCCCGCCGCCCGACCGGCACCGCCGCCGACGACACCCGCCACCACGCCGCTCGGGCCGCTGGACACCACGGCCCGGCACGCGCTGATCGTGGACTTCGACACCGGCGCGGTGCTGCTGGAGAAGGCGGCGGAGGACCGCATGCCGCCTTCCTCCATGTCCAAGCTGATGACCATGTACGTGGTGTTCGAGCTGCTGAAGAACGGCCGCCTGCGCATGGACCAGGAACTGCCGGTCAGCGAGCGCGCCTGGCGCATGGGCGGCAGCAAGATGTTCGTCGAGGTCGGCAATTCCATCAGCGTGGAGAACCTGGCCCGCGGCGTCATCGTGCAGTCCGGCAACGACGCCTGCATCGTTCTGGCCGAGGGCATCAGCGGCTCGGAGCAGCAATTCGCGGAGCTGATGAACGAGACGGCGCGCCGGATCGGCCTGACCGACAGCAACTTCCGCAATTCGACCGGCTGGCCGGACCCGGAACACCGCATGACCGCCCGTGACCTGGCGCATCTGGCGCGCCGGATCATCCACGACTTCCCGGAATACTACAGCTTCTACAACGAGCGCAGTTTCCGCTGGAACAACATCGCGCAGGAGAACCGCAACCCGGCCCTCAGCCGCGTTGCCGGCGCCGATGGCCTGAAGACCGGACATACCGAGGAAGCCGGCTATGGCCTGACGGCGTCGGCCATCCGCGGCGGCCGGCGGCTGATCCTGGTGGTGAACGGCCTGCCCTCCATGCGGGCGCGGGCGGAGGAAAGCGAGCGGCTGTTCGAATGGGCGTTCCGGGAATTCGAGAATGTCGTGGTGTTCCGCGCCGCCGACACGGTGGAGGAGGTGCCGGTCTATCTCGGCGAACGCGCGACGGTGCCGCTGGTCGCCGGGCGCGACCTGGTGCTGACCCTGCCGCGGCAGTGGCGCCGCAATCTTCAGGTGCGGGTGCGCTATGATGCGCCGGTGCCGGCGCCGGTCAGCAAGGGGCAAGGCCTCGGCACGCTGGTGATCAGCGGGCAGGGGGTGCCGGAGCAGAACGTGCCGCTGATCGCGGGTGCGGATGTCGACCGGCTCGGCCTGCTGCCGCGCATCCCGGCGGTGATCGGCCGCTGGTTCGCCAGCTGAGAGGCATGCCCGCCCAAGGCAAATTCATCACGCTGGAAGGCGGCGAGGGGGCGGGGAAATCCACCCAGGCCCGCCACCTCGCCGCGCATCTGGCCGCGCGCGGGCTGCCCGTGCTGCTGACGCGGGAGCCTGGCGGCGCACCGGGGGCGGAGGCGATGCGGCGCGTGCTGCTGTCCGGCACCGGGCTGGACCCGGTGGCGGAGGCGCTGCTGGTCTTCGCGGCACGGCGGGATCACTGGGTGGCGACCATCCGCCCGGCGCTGGCGGCCGGACTCTGGGTGGTCTCCGACCGCTTCGCCGACAGCAGCCGGGCCTACCAGGGCCATGCGCAGGGGGTGAAGTCCGCGACCATCGAGAGCCTGGCCTGGATCGCGCTGGAGGGGCAGGAGCCGGACCTGACCGTGGTGCTGGACCTGCCGGTGGAACTCGGCCTGGCCCGTGCCCGGCAGCGCGGCGTGGCGGCGGACCGGTATGAGCGCCTCGACGCCGGCTTTCATGCTCGGGTTCGCGAAGGGTTTCGCGCGCTCGCGGCGGCGGAACCTGGGCGCTGCGCCCTGCTCGATGCCGCCGGCGCGCCGGAACCGCTCGCCGCCCGCATCGCCGCCCTGGTGGATGAGCGCCTGCCATGAGCCGCGCGCCGCGCGCGCCGAAGGTGCAGGAGTTCGCGCCGGACCTGGACCTGCCGGTGCGGTCCATGCCGGACCTGTTCGGGCATCGCGGCGCGGCCGAGACCCTGCAACGCGCCGCACTGTCCGGCCGCCTGCCGCAGGCCTGGATGCTGGCCGGCCCCCCCGGCATCGGCAAGGCGACGCTCGCCTATCGCTTCGGCCGCTGGCTGCTGGCCGGCGGCGCGGAGGGCACGGTGCCGCCCCACGCCACGCCGCTGCATCTGGACCCGGCCAACCCGACCTTCCGTCGCATCGCCGCCGGCACGCATGCCGACCTCCGCACGCTGCGCCCCAACACCGGCGAGAAGGGCGGTGTGAAGTCGATCATCCGCGTCGAGGATTCGCGGGAGGCGACCCGCTTCCTCGGCATGACCCCCGCGGAGGGTGGCTGGCGCTTCGTGCTGGTGGATGGCGCGGAACACATGCGCGTCGAGGCGGCGAACGCGCTGCTGAAGACGCTGGAGGAACCGCCGCCGCGCTCCGTCCTGGTGCTGACCACCGCCGCGCCGGACCGGCTGCTCGCCACCATCCGCAGCCGCGTGCGCCGGCTGGATTTGGCGCCATTGGCGCCGGAGGACCTCGACCCGCTGCTGTCCCGCCTGCTGCCCGCGCTGACGGCGACCGAACGCGCAACGCTCGGCCGCATCGCGGAAGGCTCGGCCGGGCAGGCAGTGGCGCTGGCGGAAGGCGAGGGGCTCGCCTTGCAGGCCCTGGTCGAGGAAGCGCTCGAAGGATTGGCCAGCGGCAGCCGGCGGCGCTGGCATGCGCTGGCGGACAGTGTCGCGGCGAAGCGGGATGGCAGCAGCTTCCTGACCTTCATGGCCCTGCTGCGCCAGGCGATTTCGGCCGCGGTGCGGCAGGCGGCGCGCGGGCAGGCGGCGCCCGGGTGGCTCGCCGGCCGTCCGCTTGCCGAGTGGTCGACCCTGTGGGATAGGCTCGGGCGGCTGGCGGCCGAGACGGATGCGCTCAGCCTGGATCGCAAGCAGGCGGTCCTGACCGGGCTCCTGTGGCTCTCCAGAAGCTGACCGAGAACCTGGATGCCGGATACCGTGACAACAAGCTCCTACCTCACCACGCCGATCTACTACGTCAACGACCGGCCGCATATCGGGCACGCCTATACCTCGCTCGCCACGGATGTGCTGGCGCGCTGGCGGCGGTTGCAGGGACGGCGGGTGTTCTTCCTGACCGGGACGGACGAGCACGGGCAGAAGGTGGAGAAGGCGGCGCAGGATGCGGGGATGGACCCGCAGGCCTTCACCGACCGCGTCAGCCAGCATTTCCGCGACCTGACCGCCACCATGGGCTTCTCCAACGACGCCTTCATCCGCACCACGGAGGACCGCCATAAGCGCGCCTGCCAGGCGCTGTGGGAGAAGCTGGCGGCCAATGGCGAGATCTACCTCGGCGCCTATGAGGGCTGGTACGCGGTGCGCGACGAGGCCTTCTATGGCCCGGACGAACTGGTCGAGCGCGACGGCGTGAAATACGCGCCCTCCGGCGCGCCGGTGGAGTGGGTGCGGGAGCCGTCCTACTTCTTCCGCCTGTCCAACTGGGCCGAGCGCCTGCTGGCCTTCTACGACGCCAACCCCGACTTCATCCTGCCGGCCGGCCGGCGGAACGAGGTGGTGGCCTTCGTGAAGTCGGGACTGTCCGACCTGTCCATCTCCCGCACCTCCTTCCGCTGGGGCGTGAAGGTGCCGGGCGACGATGCGCATGTGATGTATGTCTGGCTGGATGCGCTGACCAACTACATCACCGCGCTGGGCTGGCCGGACGAGACTGCCGAGGCCTGGACGCTGTGGCCGGCGGAGGTGCATTTCGTCGGCAAGGATATTCTTCGGTTCCACGCCATCTACTGGCCGGCCTTCCTGATGGCGGCCGGCCTGCCGGCGCCGCAGCGCGTCTTCGCGCATGGCTGGTGGACGAATGAGGGCCAGAAGATCTCGAAGTCGCTCGGCAACGTCATCGACCCGGTGGCGCTGGTCGAGGAGTTCGGGCTGGACCCGGTGCGCTACTTCCTGCTGCGGGAGGTTCCGTTCGGGCAGGACGGCGACTTCTCCCGCGGCGCGCTGGTCAACCGGCTGAACGGCGAGCTGGCCAATGCGCTGGGCAACCTCGCCAACCGCACGCTGTCGCTGATCCAGCGCAATTGCGAGGCGACGCTGCCGGCGGCGACGGAGCCCGCCGAGGCCGATGCCGCGATGGTGGCGCAGCTTGCGGCGCTGCCGGGCGTGGTGGGCGCGCATCTGGACCGCCAGGAATTCCACCTGGCGCTGGAGGCGATCATGGCCGCGGTGCGCGACGCCAACGGCTACATCACCGTCGCCGCGCCCTGGGCCCTGAAGAAGACCGACCCGGCGCGGGGCCAGGCGGTGCTGCGCCACCTGCACGACGCGCTGCGCGTCTTCGCGACCGTGCTGCAGGCCTTCATGCCCGGGACGATGGCGAAGCTGCTGGACCAGCTTGGCGTGCCGGAGGCGGCGAGGGGGCTCGATGACCTCGCGACGCCGCTGCCCGCGGGCCTCGCGCTGCCAGCGCCGGAGCCGCTGTTCCGCAAGATCGAGGCCACCGCGTGATTGTCGACAGCCACTGCCACCTGGACCATTTCCAGGGCGAGGCACAGGCCGCCGCCGTGGCGCGTGCCAAGGCCGCGGGCGTGGGTGTGATGGTCACCATCGGCACCCGGCTCGGCGAGCAGGCGGCGACCGTGCGGGCGATCGCGGATCGGCATGCGGGCGTCTTCGCCACCGTCGGCATCCATCCGCACAATGCCGGCGAGGGCGAGCTTCCGACGGTCGAGGCGATCCTGGCCGAGGCCGATCATCCGCTCGTGGTGGGGATCGGCGAGAGCGGCCTCGACTACTTCTACGACAAGGCGCCGCGCGACCGGCAGCAGGCGAGCTTCCGGCGCCACATCGCGGCAGCCCGGCAATCCGGCCTGCCGCTGGTGGTGCATGCGCGCGACGCCGATGCGGACATGGCGGCGATCCTGGAAGATGAGGATGCGCGCGGAAAGTTTCCCTTCCTGCTGCATTGCTTCTCCTCCGGCGCGGACCTCGCGCGAACCGCGGTGCGGCTCGGCGGCACCATCTCCTTCAGCGGCATGCTGACCTTTCCGAAATCCGACGCGATCCGCGCCGTCGCCGCCGAGACGCCAGCCGACCGCCTGCTGGTGGAAACGGACAGCCCCTACCTGGCGCCGGTGCCGCTGCGCGGGAAGCCGTGCGAGCCGGCCTATGTCGTGCATACGGCCGCGAAGCTGGCGCAGGTGAGGGGCCTCGGCAGCGCCGAACTGGCCGACCTGACCACGGGCAATTTCCACCGCCTGTTCAGCCGGGCGCGTTGATGCGGGTGACGCTGCTGGGCTGCGGCGGCTCCGCCGGCGTGCCGCAACTGGGCGGGCCGGATGGGCGTGGCGAGTGGGGCGAATGCGATCCGGCCGAGCCGCGCAACCGCCGCAGCCGCACCGCCGCGCTGGTACAGGACAGCGCCGGCCAGCGGCTGCTGATCGACGCCGGGCCGGATCTGCGGCAGCAGTTGCTTGCCTGCGGTTTTGCAACGATCGATGCCGTGGCCTTCACGCATTCCCATGCGGACCATGTGCTCGGCATCGATGATCTGCGCGGCATCAACCGCCTGCGCGGCACGGCCCTCGACGCCTTCGCCAGCACCACGACCCTGTCCGAGGTCCAGCGGCGATTCGGCTATGCCTTCCAGCCTGCGACGCCTCCCAGCTTCTATCGCCCCGCGCTGTCGGCCCATACGGTCGCGCCCGGCGAAACCGTCGCGATGGCGGGCATGAAGGTGCAGGTGTTCCGGCAGGATCACCGGGTGATGGAGACGCTGGGCTTCCGGATCGGCGGCTTCGCCTATTCCACCGACGTGGTCAGCCTGCCGGAGGACAGCCTGGCGGCGCTGCAGGGACTGGACACCTGGGTGGTTGGCTGCCTGCAGCGCCAGCCGCATCCGGTCCATGCCGGGATCGCGCAGATGCTGGAATGGGTCGACCGGCTGCGGCCGCGGCGGACCGTCCTGACCCATATGGGCATCGACATGGATTTCGGCTTCCTGCGCCAGAGCCTGCCGGATGGCGTGGAGCCAGGGCATGACGGCATGGTGCTGGAGCTTCCCGGCTAAGGCGGTATGGCGCGTTTTCCGTGTCGTCCGGACACGCTCTGTTCCAGTGGTCCGGCTTCCAGCGCAGATCGGGGGGTCAAGTTCAGGCTCCGGCCTCATCCACAAAATCCCCGTCTTATCCCCAAGCCCGTTGCTTTCCATAATATTCATTATGCGGCAAATAGACTGGGGGATAAATCCGGGAGGAATTGTGGACGCGGTCGCCCGCCACCCTCGCCTTGACCAGCCTGCGCGACACAGGACGTATCTGTGTCGAGATCGTTCCTGGAGAGCCTGCCCCGATGCCCCATTCCGATGCCGAGCCCGGCGCCGCGCTGGCCCGCCTGCTGGAGATCATGGTCCGCCTGCGGGCGCCGGATGGCTGCCCCTGGGACCAGGTCCAGGATTTCGCCTCGATCGCGCCCTATACGGTCGAGGAAGCCTACGAAGTCGCGGACGCCATCGGCCGCGGCCCGGATTTCCCGGCGCTGCTCGATGAGTTGGGCGACCTGCTGTTCCAGGTCGTCTACCACGCCCGCATGGCCGAGGAGGCCGGGCATTTCGGCTTCGCCCAGGTGGCGGAGGCGATCTCCGCCAAGATGATCCGCCGCCATCCGCACGTCTTCGGCGACGCCGCCGCCCGGGACACGGCCGCGCAGACCCTGGCCTGGGAGGCGCAGAAAGCCACCGAACGCGCCGCCCGCGCCGAGACCGGCGCCCTGGCCGGGATCCCGCCCGGCCTCCCTGCCCTGACACGCGCCCTGAAGCTGACCCGCCGCGCCGCCCGCGTCGGCTTCGACTGGCCGGACGCACCCGCCGTGCTGGACAAGCTGGAGGAGGAAGCGGCGGAGCTTCGGGCCGAGCTTCCGGCGATGGACCGCGCCCGGCAGCAGGACGAGGTCGGCGACCTGTTCTTCGTGCTGGTGAACCTGACCCGCAAGCTGGACCTGGACCCGGAGACCTGCCTGGCCGCCGCCAACGCCAAGTTCGAGCGCCGGTTCTCGGGTGTCGAAGCCCGGCTGGCGAACCGCGGGCTGGCGCCTGCGGATGCCGGCCTGCCGGAGATGGAGGCGGAGTGGCAGGCGGTGAAGGCGGCGGAGCGGAGCTGAGTTGTAAATCTGATTTACAACCCGGCCCGCCGCCCGGCGGTTCATGTAGTATTACTACAACAGGCCCCGGGCTCTGGCACAAAGGGTGAACGGGCGATCTGCCCGTCCGCTCAGCTCGTCGGCGCCCCCTCCCCGGCCCGCACAACCTTCTTCTCCGGCAGCGGAATCCATTCAGATTCACCCGGCACCGGCGTGCCGAAGCGGTCGCGCGACCAATCCGCCTTCGCCTGCTCGATCCGCTCGCGGGAGGAGCTGACGAAGTTCCAGAACAGGTAGCGCGGCCCGTCCATGGCGGCGCCGCCGAGCAGCAGCAGGCGCGCGCCCGCCGGGCCGGCCTTCAGCGACATGCGGTCCCCGGCGCGGAACACCAGCATCCGCCCGGCCTCGAAGCCCTGGCCCGCGACCTCCACGCTGCCCTCGAAGACATAGGCCGCGCGTTCCTCCTGCTGGTCCGGCATCAGCACCTGGGCGCCCGGTGCCAGCACCGCATCGGCGTAGAACAGCTCCGACAGCGTGCTGACCGGCGAGCGCAGGCCCCAGCCATGGCCGGCCACCAGCCGCAGCTTCACCCCCGCATCCTCGATCACCGGCAGGGTGGCCCCGCCATGATGCACGAAGGCCGGCGCCGTCTCCTCATGCGCCTTGGGCAGCGCCACCCAGGACTGGATGCCGGACAGGCGGTGCGGCGCCACCCGGCGTTCGCCGGCGGTGCGTTCCGAATGCACGATGCCGCGGCCGGAGGTCATCCAGTTCACGTCGCCGGGCGCAATGGGCAATTCGGTGCCGAGGCTGTCCCGGTGCAGGATCTCGCCCTCGAACAGGTAGGTAACGGTGGACAGCCCGATATGCGGGTGCGGGCGCACGTCCACGCCGGTGCCGGTCAGGAATTCCCCGGGCCCCATCTGGTCGAAGAAGATGAAGGGCCCGACCATCTGCCGTTCCTTGGCCGGCAGCGCGCGCCGCACCTCGAAGCCGCCGATATCGTGGGTGCGCGGCAGCAGGACCGTCTCGAGGCCCTGGGGCAGCGGGTCGTTGGGGTCGAGAATCATGGACATGGCGGCGTCTCCTTCCGGGTTGCTCGGAAGATGGGCCGCGGCGCGCGGCGGCGCGAATCACGCCGGCGGATAAGCGATATCCACCACCTCGATCTCCTCCACCCCCGCCGGGGTCCGGACCCGCCGCACATCCCCCACCTGCGCGCCCAATAGCGCGCGCGCCATCGGCGCGACCCAGGAGATGCGGCCGGCGCTGCTGTCGGCCTCGTCCACGCCGACGATGGTGATGCGGATCTCGGCATCGTCGGAGGCGCGGGCGTAGGTCACGGTGGCGCCGAAGAACACCCGGTCCCGCCGGGTCTGCGCCGCCGGGTCCACCACCTGCACGCGTTCCAGGCGTTTCCGCAGGAAGCGCACGCGGCCGTCGATCTGGCGCAGGCGGCGCTTGCCGTACTGGTAGTCCGCATTCTCCGACCGGTCGCCGAGGCCGGCGGCCCAGGAGACCACCTCGACCACCTTCGGCCGCTCCTCGTCCCAAAGCCGGCGCAGTTCGGCGCGGAGCGCGTCGTGGCCCGCGGGCGTCATGTAGAAGGGCGTGCCAGGCGGCAGGCCGGGAGGACCCTCGTCCTCCCCGTCATCCTCAGCCAAGCAGCGCGTCCCGCGCTTCCTGCCAGGAGACCTGGTCCGGCGCGCAGATCAGCCCGCCGGTGACGTGGTGGCTGGCCTCATAGGCGCTGCCATCGAAGCGGGCGGAGTAGCCGCCGGCCTCACGGTGCAGCAGCCAGCCGGGCGCGTGATCCCAGGGCATCAGCTTGTTGTAGAACAGCAGATGTGCGTGGCCGCTGGCGGCCAGCCGGTATTCATGCGCGGCGCAGCGGAAATTCACGATGCCCGCCAGGCGCGGCAGACGCGACGCCACCTGGGTGCGCTGCGGCTCCTTGAGGAAGCCCCAGGAAATCGCGCCGACCATGCGGTCCACCGGCACCGGCGCCGCGACGCGCAGATCGGCGAAGCGGTGGCCCTCGGCATCCTCGAACCAGGCCCCCTCCCCGCGCAGCGCCACGGCGGTGTCGTCGCCGAGCGGGTCATGGATCCAGCCCGCCAACACCTCCCCCTTCACGAAGGCGGCCGCCATGCAGCCGAACAGCGGCATGCCGGCGGCGAAGTTGGCGGTGCCGTCCACCGGGTCCACCACGAAGGCGAGGTCGGCACCGGCCAGCGTCGACAGCAGCGTGGCGTCCGCCGCCGTGGCTTCCTCCCCCACCACGACGCAGCCCGGGAAGCGGGCGCGGAGCGCCGCCTCGATCATGCGCTCGGCAGCCTCGTCGGCCTCCGTCACCAGGTCGAGCGGGCTGGACTTGGTGCGGACATCGCCGGCGGCGAGGCGGCGGAAGCGCGGCAGGATCTCCTTGCGGGTGGCCGCGCGCAGCACTTCGGCGACGTCGCGCGCCGCCCTGGTATCGAAGCGCATCAATGCCCCCGCTGTTCGAATCGCGCCCGGTCGGCGGAGGTCAGGCGGACGGAGACGCGGATCATGTCCTCGGCATCCTCCCGCGCCAGCACCTCGCCATGCTCATACAGCCAGGCGAGGCTGGCGCCGTCGGCGGGCGCGATGCGGTAGTCGGCGGTTTCCATGCCGGCCACCATCCGCGCGTCCAGCGCCTCCCGCAGCGCATCCAGCCCGTCGCCGGTCAGTGCGGAGACGGCGATGGCACCGGGAATCTCGGGCACGGACTCCACGCCGCCCATCAGGTCAGCCTTGTTCAGCACCTCGATGACGCGCCGCGGCCAGCCCTCGTCCATCGGCGCGTCGTCGCCCTGGGCCATGTCGCCCAGCACGCCGAGCACGTCGGCCCGCTGCGCCGCGGTGTCGGGATGCGCGGCGTCGCGGACATGCAGGATGATGTCGGCCGCCGCCACCTCCTCCAGCGTCGCCCGGAAGGCTTCCACCAGTTGGGTCGGCAGATCGGAGATGAAGCCCACCGTGTCGGACAGGATGACGGTGCGGCCCGAGGGCAGCTTGATCGCCCGCATGGTGGGGTCCAGCGTCGCGAACAACTGGTCCTGCGCGAAGACGCCAGCGCCGGTCAGCGCGTTGAACAGCGTCGATTTGCCGGCATTGGTGTAGCCGACCAGCGCGACCACCGGGTAGGGCACGCGGGCGCGGGCGGACCGGTGCAGGCCGCGGGTGCGGCGCACCTGCTCCAGCTCCTTCTTCAGGCGCACCATGCGGTCGCCGATCAGGCGGCGGTCGAGTTCGATCTGGGATTCGCCGGGGCCGCCCAGGAAGCCGAAGCCGCCGCGCTGCCGCTCCAGGTGGGTCCAGGACCGCACCAGGCGGGTGCGCTGGTAGTCCAGATGCGCCAGTTCGACCTGCAGCGCGCCTTCCTTGGTGCGCGCACGCTCGCCGAAGATCTCCAGGATCAGGCCGGTGCGGTCGATCACCTTGGCGCCCCAGGCGCGTTCCAGGTTGCGCTGCTGCACCGGCGACAGCGCGGCATCCACCACCACCACGGTGACGCCGTGCCGCGCACACTCCTCCCGCACCATCTCCACCTGGCCCTCTCCGAGCAGGGAGGAGGAGCGCATGGCGCGCAGCGGGAAGATGGCAGAGTAGACGATGGTCAGGCCGATGGAGGCGGTCAGCCCCACCGCTTCCGCCAGCTTCGCCTCCGCGGCGCGATTCGCCCCGGCTTCGCCATGCGCCGTGCCGCCACGCTGGAAGCGGTCATGCGGCAGGATCACGGCGGCCCTGGTGGGGCCGTCGCGGGTGTCCTTCAGGCCCCTGGCGTCGCCGTCCGGGGACTCAGTCTCGCGATCCGACAGGTGTCACCTCACGCCCAAGGGTCAGTCGATTCTCCCGCGCCGGGGCCGAACCCTCGGCCGCCGGGGCCGCGCCCGCACCTTGGGCCGCAGCATCGAACAGCATGATCGGCGCGCCCGGCATCACAGTGCTGATGGCGTGCTTGTAGACCAGCTGGGTGTGTCCATCCCGCCGCAGCAGGACGGAGAAGTTGTCGAACCAGGTGATGATGCCCTGCAGCTTCACGCCATTGACCAGGAAGATCGTCACGGGGGTCTTGGACTTGCGGACGTGGTTCAGGAACACGTCCTGCACGTTCTGGGATTTCTCGGCGGCCACGGAGGGTCGTCCTTCTTGTTGGCGGCCTGGAGAACCAGGCCGAGGGCTTGTTGGCAGCCTGGCGCACCAGGCCGAGGGGTTGGGTAGGCGGCCGGGCCCAGGTGGCATTAAACCACCATCAAGGCCCTGCCCGAATCCGGCTCCGCCACGGCCTGCGCCGCCAGCATCACCGGCGCCCCTACAATCCCCCGCCAACCCCTGCCCTGGCAAGGCTCCACAGATGCCCGGCCAGCGCATGGCCGTCATCGAAGGCGATGTCGGGCCGCGCTGCGGCCACGCCCCCATCATGCGGCGCCCGACCGAGCAGCACCGCGGTGCAGCCCGCCGCGCGCGCCGCATCCATGTCCAAAACCGTGTCGCCGATGTACCAGACCGCCCGCCCCGCCGGCACGCCGCAGGCCTCAAGGGCCAGGAAAAGCGGTGCCGCGGCCGGCTTGTCCGCGCTGGCGTCGCCCGCGCCGACCAGCGCGGCGAAGCTCGGCGCCCATCCCAGATGCGCCGCCTCCGCCCGCAGCAGCGCCCCCTGCTTGTTGGAGACGACCCCCTGCGGGCCGAGCGCGGCGGCCGCGGCGATGGCCTCGGCCGCGCCAGGCATCGGGTTCAACACATCGAGATGGCAGGACCGGACCCCCGTGTAGAAGATATCCCGCGCCCTTTCCCACTCCGCCCCGAACATGCCGGGGAAGGTGTCGCGCAGCGACCCCCGGACATTGGCCAGCACCGTCTCCCGCGTCCAATGCGGCATGCCGAACGCGGTAAAGGTGGCATTCAGGCCGTGCTGGATGGCGGCCCAGCCATCCACCAGGGTGTTGTCCCAATCCCAGAGGATGCAGGCCGGCCTCATGCCGCGTTCTTCACGTCGCCCTTCACATGGCGTGCGAAGATCTCGAACAGGCGCCGCACCACCGGGCCGACCTTGCCATCGCCCACGGGTTGGCCATCGATCTTCGTGATCGGCTTCACGAAGGAGGTGGCGGAGGTGATGAAGGCCTCCCGTGCCCGCCGCATCTCCTCCAGCGAAAATGCGCGCTCGTCATACTCCATGCCGAGCGTCCGCAGTTCGGCCATCAGCGCGGCGCGGGTGCAGCCGGGCAGGATGACGTGGTCGAGGAAGCGGGTGCGGATGGCGCCGTTCTCATCGACGATCCAGAAGGTGGTGGCGGCCCCCTCGGTGACCATGCCGGTCGCCTCGTCGAACAGGATCGCCTCGATGGCGCCGGCCTCCCGCGCCTTCTGCCGGGCGAGCACGTTGGGCAGCAGGTTGACGGACTTGATGTCGCGGCGCGCCCAGCGCAGGTCGGGCATGGTGATGCAGGCGGCCTGCCACTTGTCGACATCGGTCGGGTAGGCCGGGACGCGGCGGATGGTGACGACCAGCGCCGGCGGCACCGGCTTCGACGGGAAGGCATGGTCGCGGCGGGACACGCCGCGCGTCACCTGCATATACAGCAGGCCCTCCCGCACCCGGTTCCGCTGCGCCACCTCCCGCAGCACCATGGACAGCGCGGCGCGGGACATCGGCATCGGCAGGTGGATCTCGCCCAGCGAGCGTTCCAGCCGCGCCAGGTGCAAATCCTCGTCCACGTAGCGGCCGTCATGCAGGTGGACGACCTCGTAGATGCCGTCGCCGAACTGGTAGCCGCGATCCTCGATGTTCACCGAGGCCTCGGGCTGCGGCAGGTAGCGCCCATTCACATACGCGATCTTCGACATGCGGTGTTCCCGTGGATCAGGCGGTCCCCCTCACCCAACCCTCTCCCCCGAGGGGGGAGAGGGCTTATCCGCCGGCGGCGGCGGGGGCGCGGTCCTCGGCCTGGACGCCGAGGAACTTCAGCTTACGATGCAACGCGCTGCGTTCCATCCCCACGAAGGCCGCGGTGCGGCTGATATTGCCGCCGAAGCGAAGAAGCTGGGCTTCCAGGTACTGCCGCTCGAACAGCTCCCGCGCGTCGCGCAGCGGCAGCGTCATGATTTCGGAGGACCGGTCCAGCTTCAGCACGGCAGGCGCCGAGGCGCCGACCTGGGGCGGCAGCATGTCCGGCCGGATCGGCTCCCGCGCCTCCCCCGGCGCCATGATCAGCAGCCAGTCGATCAGGTTGCGCAACTCGCGGACATTGCCCGGCCATTCATAGGCCTGCATCGCCGCCAGCGCGTCCTCCGACAATTCGCGCGGCGCCATGCCGGAGGTCTCGCCGGAGCGCGCCATGAAGTGCCGGGCGAGCGCCGGTATATCCTCCCGCCGGTCGCGCAGCGGCGGGATCTTCAGGGGCACCACGGCGAGCCGGTAGTACAGGTCCTCCCGGAACCGGCCGCCGGCGATCTCCGCCTGCAGATCCCGGTTGGTGGTCGCGATCACCCGCACATCGACGGTGACGCGCTGCGCGCCGCCGATACGAACGAAGCCCTGTTCCTGCAGGGCGCGGACGATCTTGCCCTGGGTTTCCAGCGGCATGTCCGCCACCTCGTCCAGCAGCAGCGTGCCGCCATGGGCGCGCTCCAGCACCCCGGCCCGGCGCGGCTGGCCGGTGGGATCGGCGCCGGCCTCGACGCCGAACAGCTCCTCCTCGAACCGTGCCGGGGCCAGCGTCGCGCAATTCAGGGCGACGAAGGGGCCATCGTTGCGCCGCGACCGCGCGTGCAGCATCCGCGCCGTGACTTCCTTGCCGGAGCCCGCCGGCCCGGTGATCAGCACGCGGGACCCGGTGGGCGCCACGCGGTCGATCGCCTGGCGCAGCTGGATGATGGGGGCGGAGACGCCCACCAGCTCCGTCTCCCCGCCGGCGCGCAGCCGCAGTTCGCTGTTCTCCCGCCGCAGGCGGGAGGCCTCCAGCGCGCGGGAGATGACCAGCAGCAGGCGGTCGGATTTGAACGGCTTCTCGATGAAGTCATAGGCGCCGTTCTGGATCGCCTGGACCGCAGTCTCGATGGTGCCGTGGCCGGAGATCATCACGCAGGGTACCCGCGGCTCCTCGCCATGCAGCGCGGCCAGGATACCCAGGCCATCGAGCCGGGAGTTCTGCAGCCAGATATCCAGGATCACCAGCGCCGGCCGCCGCGCCTTGAAGGCGGCGATGGCCTGGTCGGAATTGGCGGCCTGGCGCGTCTCGTAGCCCTCATCCGAAAGGATGCCCTCGATCAGGGCGCGGATGTCGGGCTCGTCGTCGACGATCAGGATTTCATGCGCCATGGTCGGAGACCCCCATCGCGGCGGGCTGGGGCGCCGAAGCTGCGGGCGCAGGAACCTCGGGCAGCGACGCCGGGGCGGCGCCCGTGTCCTTCGCGGGTTTCGGCTCGGCCAGCGGCAAGATCAACAGGGCGCGGGCTCCTGGGCCATCGGGGCGGTCCTCCAGATCGAGGCGACCATGATGGTCCTCCATGATCTTTTTGACGATGGCAAGGCCAAGCCCGGTTCCTTTCGCCTTGTGCGTCACATAGGGCTCGGTCAGCCGTGCCCGTTCCTCGCCGGCCGGCAGGCCGATGCCGTTGTCCTCGACCACCACGGCGAAGCCCTCCGGCACCTTCTCGATCCGCAATCCGATCCGGCCCTGGTCGCCTTCCTCCCGCGCCACGGTCGCCACCGCATCCGCCGCGTTCTGCAACAGGTTGGTCAGCGCCTGGCCGATCAGGCGGCGGTCCATGGGCAGCGGCGGCAGGCCCTCCGGGATGCCGGTCTCGTAGCGGATTTCCGGATGCGCGTGCTGCTGCAGGACCAGCGCCTCCCGCACCACCTGGTCCAGCCGGTCGGGGCGGATGACCGGCTGCGGCATGCGGGCGAAGGCGGAGAACTCATCCACCATGCGGCCGATATCGCCGACCTGGCGGACGATGGTGTCGGTCAGCATCCGGAAGGTGTCGGGATCGCTGGCGATCTCCTTCAGGTATTTCCGCTTCAGGCGCTCGGCCGAGAGCATGATGGGGGTCAGCGGGTTCTTGATCTCATGCGCGATTCGCCGCGCGACATCGGCCCAGGCGGCCTTGCGCTGGGCGGATTGCAGTTCGGTGATGTCGTCGAAGGTCAGCACGAAGCCGGTGACGCGGCCAGGCTGGGTCTCCGCGCCGATGCGGGCGATCAGCATCCGGCGATGCGCCGGCGGGCCGATCGGGATTTCCGCCATGTGCGGCCGGTCCGGCTGGTCCCGCGCGGCCGCCACCAGCTCCGCGAATTCCGGCGCCACGCGGGCCATGTTCAGGCCGATCGCGGCGTCGAGGTCGACGCCCAGCAATTCGCTCGCCGTGCGGTTCGGCAGGTTGATGCGGCCGATGGCGTCCAGGCCGATGACGCCGGCGGAAACGCCGGACAGCACGGTTTCCGTGAAGCGCCGCCGCTCGTCGATCTGCCGGTAGGCCTCCATCAGCTCGCCGCGCTGGGCCGACAACTGGCTGGTCATGCGGTTGAAGGCGCGGGACAGGCTGGCCAACTCGTCATCGGCGGTGCCTTCCTCCACCCGTGTCGACAGATCGCCGGCCCGCACCCGCTCGGCCGCGGTGATCAGGCGGGAGATCGGGCGGGCCATCTGGTTGGCGAAGACCAGCCCCACCAGCACCGCGGCCAGCAGCACCAGCAGGGCGGCACAGGCGAAGATCAGCGCGAAGGTGATCTGCAGGCTGCCGCGGTTGCGGTCGAGCTGGTCGTATTCCTGGAAGGCCAGTTCCGTGGTCCGCATGTGGTCCAGCACGCTGGCATCCAGCGGCCGGCCGATCAGCAGCAGCAGGCCGGGCGGGATGTCGAGGCTGGTCACCGCCCGCACCCGCGCATTGTTGTCGCCCGGCACTACCGCGACCTCGCCCTGGCGCACCTGCTCCAGCGCCCAACCTGGCGGCGGCTCGATCATCGCGCCGGGGGTGAAGCCGGCGGCGGCCATGACGCGGCCGAGCGTCGGTTCGAACACCACCGCCTCGGTCAGGCCGCGGATGGAGGTCTGGGTCGCCAGCAGCCGCTCGAAGGCCGGCATGTTGTCCGGCAGGAAGACCTGCGCGGCCCGGTTGAGGTCGGCCGCCATGGCCAGGGCATCGACCCGGATCTCGTCCCGGTGCTGGTCCATCCAGGCGCGGGAGGCGACGAGGGAGGCCTCCAGCGTGGAGCGCACGCGGTCGCTGAACCAGGCCTGGATGCCGAGGTTGAAGAACACCGCCGCGAAGGCCGCCACGATCAGCGCCGGCACCACGGCGACGCCGCCGAACAGCGTCACCAGCCGCACATGCAGCCGCGCGCCCGCGCTGCCGCGCCGCCGTTCCGCCCAGACGCGCACGAGGCGGGAGGCGAGCGAGGCCGCCAGCAGCAGCAGCACGCCGGCATTGCACAGCACCACGGCGACGATCTGCCCCGGGCTGGTCGGGCCGAAGGGGCTGCCGCCGGCCAGCAGCACGAAGGTGGCGATGCCGAGCAGCACGGCGGTGACCGCCAGGCCGAGTGTCGTGGCCCTGCCGAAGAACAGCTCGCCGATCCGCCGCCAGCTCAATCCCATGAGGTCAGCCTAGCCCAGCGCAGCCCCCTTCAAAAGCTCAGGGAAGGCCCCGCACCACCGGCAGGTCCAGCTCCCGCAGCTTCTTGCGCAGCGTGTTGCGGTTCAAGCCGAGCATGGCGGCGGCCTTGATCTGGTTGCCGCGGGTGGCGGACAGCGCCAGCTTCAGCAGCGGGCGCTCCACCTCCGCCAGCACGCGGTCATACAGGTCCCGGATCGGCATGCCGTCCTTGTGCGCCGACATGAAGCCGGCGAGGTGGCGTTCCACCGCCTGCTCCAGGGTTTCCGGGGCACGGGGCCCTTCCTCCGGCGGCGCGGCGGCCTCGGCGAGTTCGGCGCCAACCGCATCGGCGCCGATGATCTCCTGCGGGTATAGCGCCGCCATCCGGCGCATCAGGTTCTCAAGCTCACGCGCATTGCCGGGCCAGGCGTGCTGCTTGAGCCGGTCCATGGCGCCCTGGTCGAGCTGCTTCTGCGGCAGGCCGGCGGCGCGGGCGCGTTCCAGGAAGTGCCGCGCCAGCAGCGGAATATCCTCCAGCCGCTCACGCAAAGGTGGAAGACGGATCGGTACCACGTTCAATCGGTAGAAAAGATCCTCGCGGAACATGCCGCCGCGGATCGACTGCCGCAGGTCGCGGTGGGTGGCGGCGACGATGCGGACATTGGCCTTGATCGGCTGGCGGCCGCCGACGGTGGTGAACTCGCCTTCCTGCAGGACGCGCAGCAGGCGGGTCTGCGCTTCCGAGGGCATGTCGCCGATCTCGTCCAGGAACAGCGTGCCGCCGGCCGCCTGTTCGAAGCGCCCGACGCCGCGGTTCAGCGCGCCGGTGAAGGCGCCGCGCTCATGGCCGAACAACTCCGATTCGATCAACTCGCGCGGGATGGCGGCCATGTTGATGGCAACAAAGGGCCCGGCGCGGCGGCGGCCATAGTCGTGCAGGGCACGCGCGACCAGTTCCTTGCCGGTGCCGGATTCGCCCGTGATCATCACCGTGAGGTCGGTGGTGGTGAGGCGGGCGACCGTCCGGTAGATCTCCTGCATGGCGGCGGACCGGCCGACCAGCGGCAGCCTTTCCTCCGGCTCCTCCGCATCGGCGATGGCCGGCGTGCTGGGTGCGGCCAGGGCGCGGCCGACGACCGCCAGCAATTCCTTCAGATCGAAGGGCTTGGGCAGGTAG
This sequence comes from Falsiroseomonas sp. E2-1-a20, assembly GCF_051433195.1. Lineage (NCBI taxonomy): Bacteria > Pseudomonadati > Pseudomonadota > Alphaproteobacteria > Acetobacterales > Roseomonadaceae > Falsiroseomonas > Falsiroseomonas sp. E2-1-a20. The sequence continues at coordinate 35,192 of NZ_JBHMFT010000031.1, forward strand.
TCGAAGGCGCCACGTTGGGTGGCCTTCAGCGCGGTCGAGAAGGTGGATTGCGCCGACATCACGACCACCCTCAGGTCCGGCCGCACCCGGCGGATGCGCGGCACCAGGTCCAGTCCGTTCTCATCCGGCATGATGACGTCCGTGATCACCAGGTCGCCCTCCCCATCCTCCACCCAGCGCCACAAAGTGGCGGCGGAGGAGGTTGCGCGGACATGGTAGCCGGACCTGCCAAGTGCCTGGGAAAGCACGGTTCTTATCGCCCGGTCGTCATCGGCGATCAGGATGGTCCGGGTGGTGGCGGAGACCGCGGCCGTGTCGCTCATGCGGAAACTCCGGTGGGGGGGCGGCGGGGCGGCGTGGGCGAGGTTGGCAGGGAAATGCGGAAGGACGTGCGGCCCGGGCGGCTGTCGCACTCGATCAGCGCCCCCTGGTCCGCCACCAGCTTGGCGACCAGCGCTAGGCCCAGCCCCTGCCCGCCCCGCTTCGTCGAGACGAAGGGCTCGAACAACGTGGCGCGGACGCTTTCAGGGATTCCAGGGCCGTTGTCGCGGACGATGACCTGCAAGGGCAGGTCCACACGCTCCTGGCTGCCGGGCACGGCGATGCGGACGCCGTGGTGGTAGGCGGTGGCCAGCGAGATCTCGCCTTCACGCGGATCAACGGCTTCCGCGGCGTTCTTCACCAGGTTCAGCAGGATCTGCACCAGCAGGTCCCGGTTGCCCCAGACCGGCGGCAGGGACGGGTCGTAGTCCTGGTTGATCCTGAGATGCGCCGCGAAGCCGGACAGCGCGATGCGGCGGACATGGTCCAGCACCTCATGGATGTTGACCTCCGCCTGCTCCACCGGGCGTTCGGAGAACATGTCCATCCGCTCCACCAGGTTGCGGATGCGGTCGACCTCGTCCTGGATCAGCTGGCACAGCTCGCGGTCGCCCTCGCTGGCGCCCTGTTCCAGAAGCTGGGCGGCGCCGCGGATGCCCGAGAGCGGGTTCTTGACCTCATGCGCCAGCATCTCCGCCATGGCGGAGGCGCTGCGGGCGGCGCCGCGGAAATTCAGCTGCCGGTCCAGCATCTGCGCCGTGGAGCCATCCTGCAGCGTCAGCACCACGCCGCCCGGCATCTCGGGCAGGGGTGCGCCATGCGCGGCAACCCCAAGCCGCCGCATGCGCGGGCTTTCCAGAGCCAGGTCGTGGTCGGAGACCGGCGCATCATGCAGCCGGACCTGCGCCAGGACCGAGAACAGCCGGTTGTCCGGCGGCAGCAGGTCGCGCAGCGTGTAGGATTGCAGGGATGCGGCGGAGTGCTGGAAGAACAGCTCCGCGGCCGGGTTGGCGAAGCGGAAGCGATCCTGCGCATCCAGCACCACTGCCGCGATCGGCAGGGCGCCCAGCACCGCCACCGAATCCGGCACCGGCGGCGGGCTGGTCGGCAGCGGAACCGGCAGGCGCAGGGCGCGTGCGGCGCGCGTCAGGGCAGAAGGCCTCATGCCGCCAGGCGCTCCTCAGGCACGAAGCCGCGGTCGATCAGGGGCAGGTACAGCCGGTCGATCAGCGTCAGGACCGCGTCCACATTGTCCGTGCGCATGACTTCCGATCGGAACTCAGCCGAGCCGGGCAGACCCTTGGAATACCAGGAGACATGCTTGCGGGCGAGCCGCAGGCCAGGGTCGCGGCCGTGGTGTTCCAACATGGCGTGGTAATGCGCCAGCAAGGTCGCGTGCTGCTCCGCCAGCGTCGGGTCCGGCGGCAGCACGCCGGTCTCCAGGTACTGCGCCACCTGCCCCGGCAGCCAGGGGCGGCCGTAGCAGCCGCGGCCGATCATCACGCCATCGGCGCCGGATTGCCGCAGGGCTTCCGCGGCATCCAGGGGGTTCAGGATATCGCCGTTGACGATCACGGGCAGGCCAACGGCGGCCTTCACGGTGGCGACGAAGGCCCAGTCGGCGGTGCCGTTGTAGAACATCTGCCGGGTGCGGCCATGCACGGTGACCATACGGATGCCGCACGCCTCGGCAATCTGCGCCAGGCGCGGTGCGTTGAGCGATTGATGGTCCCAGCCCATCCGCATCTTCAGCGTCACCGGCACCGGCACGGCGCGCACCACCGCCTCCAGGATGCGCGCGGCGCCGATCTCGTCCCGCATCAGCGCGGAGCCTGCCGCCTGGCCGACCGCCACCTTCTTCACCGGGCAGCCGAAATTGATGTCGACGATCCCGGCGCCATGCTGCACCACCAGCTTCGCCGCTTCCGCCATCACCAGGGGGTCGCAGCCGGCGAGTTGGACGGAGGCGCCCTGCCCGTCCACCTCCACCATCTTCAAGGTGGTCCGGTTTTCCCGCACCATGGCGTTGGAGGCGATCATCTCGCTGACCACCAGGCCGGTGCCCTGGGCGCGGGCGAGGCGGCGGAACGGCAGGTCCGTCACGCCGGACATCGGCGCGAGAATCACGGGGGTCTCGATCCGCGCGCCGCCGAGATCGATCGGGCGCAGCCGGGGCGGCGGTGCAGATGCGTTGGTCATGCTCATGATTTGGGCAAGCTAGTGGCCACGGCGCCTTTCGGCAATGCGAACCATCATCCCGTATCGAAAGACTGCCGCTTAATCCGGCATTGGGACGGATTTGCACGTATCACCCTGGGAGGAAGCAGGGTCCTGCGGTAAGCCGGGCGCATGCGATGCGTGGCCCTCCTCATGGCGGCCGGCAGCGGCAGCCGGTTCGGCGCCGCCCGGCCGAAGCAATTCTCCCGCCTCGGCGGCATGACGGTGCTGCGCCATGCGGCGGAGGCGCTGCTGCGCGATGGCGGTGTGGACGCGCTGCTGCCGGTCTGCGCGCCGGAGGATGCGGCGGAGGTCGCGGCGATCCTGGCCGGCCTGCCCACCCTGCCCCCGGTCCCCGGCGGCGCAACGCGCCAGGCCAGTGTGCAGGCGGGGCTGGAGGCCTTGGCAGCCGCGCCGCCCGCCTTTGTCCTGGTGCATGACGCCGCACGGCCCTTCATCCCACCGGGCACGGTTCCTGCGCTGTTCACGGCGCTGTCGGACCACCTCGGCGCCATTCCCGCGCAGCCGGTGACGGATACGCTGAAGCGCGCGGAGGCCGGGCGCATCATCGCCACCGTCCCACGCGCCGGCCTGTTCCGCGCCCAGACGCCGCAGGCCTTCCGCTTCGCCACCCTGCTCGCCGCCCACCGCGCCGCGACGGTCGAGGCGACCGACGACGCGCAGCTGCTGGAAGCCGCCGGGCACGCGGTGGCCCTGGTGGCGGGCGACGACCGCAACATCAAGATCACCTGGCCGGAGGATCTCGCCCGGATGGAGGCCGCCATGACCCCGCCCCTGATCCCCCCCCTGGTCCCGCGCATCGGCACCGGCTTCGACGTGCACCGCCTGGTCGCCGGCCGCCCCATGGTCCTGTGCGGCATCACCATCCCCGGGCCGATGGGGCTCGACGGCCATTCCGATGCCGATGTCGGGCTGCACGCGCTGTGCGATGCGATCTACGGTGCGCTGGCGGAAGGCGATATCGGCCGCTGGTTCCCACCCTCCGAGGCGCAGTGGAAGGATGCCGACAGCGCCCGCTTCCTGACCCACGCCGCCGGACGCATCGCGGCGCGCGGCGGCGTGCTGGCGAATGCCGACGTCACGCTGATCTGCGAGCGCCCCAAGATCACGCCGCACGCGACCGCGATGCGCGAAAGGCTGGCGGCGCTGCTGGCGGTGCCGGTGGACCGCATTTCCGTGAAGGCGACCACCACGGAGAGGCTGGGCTTCCCCGGCCGCGGCGAGGGCATCGCGGCGCAGGCGGCAGTCTGCCTGCTGGTGCCGGCCTAGGCCGGGTAGCGGCCTAAGCCTGGTACAGGTCGCGGAGCGGCAGGCCGCCCTCGACCTCCGGCAGGTCGGGCGCGGCGTCGAGGCCTTCGAAGACCTCCTCCTGCCACCCGGCTTCCCGCCGGCAGATGACGATGCGCGGGCTGTCCTGTTCCAGCGTGACATAGGCGAGCACGGAGGGGTGCCGCGCATATTCGGCCGGCTTCACCCGCATGTCGGTCAGCGAGGTTGAGGGCGACAGCACCTCGATCACCAGGCTCGGCGAGACCCGGTCGGCATTGGCGGCGACCGGGCCGCAGACCACGACCAGGTCGGGGTAGCGCACCCGACCCTCGGTCACGACCTTCATGTCGTGCGCCAGCACCTCGCAGCCGGGGCGCAGGCGCGAGGACAGTGCCAGGATGACGCGGGTGACCAGCCGGGCATGTTCCAGCGAGGCGCCGGTCATGGCGACCGGCTGCGTGCCATCAAACTCGAAGCGTTCCTCCTGCGCCGCTTCCCAGGCGAGGAACTCCTCCAGCGTCAGCGGCTTCAGGTGGGCGCTCAATCCACCCGCTCCAGGATCGAGCAGTAGTTCGCCACCGCCGCGCCGCCCATGTTGAAGACGCCGGCGCGGTCCGCCTTCGGCAGCTGCATGTCGCCGGCCGTGCCGGTCAACTGCATCGCCGTCAGCACATGCATCGAAACGCCGGTGGCCCCGATCGGGTGGCCCTTGGACTTCAGCCCGCCGGAGGGGTTCACCGGCAGGCGGCCATCCTTGGCCGTCCAGCCCTCCAGCGCCGCCCGCGCCCCCTGCCCATCCGGCGTCAGGCCCATCGCCTCGTACTCGATGAGTTCGGCGACGGTGAAGCAGTCATGCGTCTCGACGAAGTTGAGGTCGGAGAGCGACAGGCCGGTTTCCCGGAAGGCCTGGCCCCACGCGGCGCGGGCGCCTTCGAAGCGGATCACGTCGCGGGCGGCGATCGGCATCAGGTCGGTCGCCTGCACCGCGGCGCGGAAGCGCACGGCCTTCGACATGGACCGTGCCGTTTCCTCATCCGTCAGGATCAGCGCCGCGGCGCCATCCGAGACCAGGGAGCAATCGGTGCGCTTCAGCGGCGGCGCGACGAAGGGGTTCTTCTCGCTCTCGGCGCGGCAGAAGGCGAAGCCGAGGTCCTTGCGCATCTGCGCGTAGGGGTTGGCCACGCCATTCCTGTGGTTCTTCGCCGCGATGGCCGCCAGCGCGTCGGACTGGTCGCCATGGCGCTGGAAGTAGCTTTCGGCGATGCGGCCGAAGACGCCGGCGAAGCCCGCCGGGATCTCGCCCTCGTCCTTCCGGTAGCTGGCGCCGAGCAGGATATCGCCGATCTGCGCGTTGGAGGTGGCCGTCATCTTCTCCGCCCCCACCACCAGCGCGAAGCGGCCGCGTTTCGCCGCGATGAAGTCGAGCGCGCCATGGATGGCGGCGGTGCCGGTGGCGCAGGCATTCTCGTACCGGGTGGTCGGCTTGAAGCGCAGTTCCGGCACATGGCCGAGCAACAGGCTCGCGAAGAAGTCCTGCTTCGAGAAGCCGCCGTTGAAGACGCCGACGAAGGCGGCATCCACCTCCGCCGCGCCGATCCCGGCATCCTCGATCGCGGCGCGGGCGACACGGCCGAACAGGCTCTCGATATCCGGGTCTTCCAGCTTGCCGAAGGGCGTATGGGCCCAGCCGACGATGCAGGCGGTCATGGCGTGTCCTCCGTTCCGGTCCGGGTCAGCTTAGCATCCAGGACGGCTTGCGGCGCGCCTTGAAGCTGGCGATGCCTTCCTCGGCCTCCGGGTCCGCGGCGCGGCGGGCGAAGCTGCGGGCCCCGGCCTCGGCATATGCCGGCGTTGCCACCGGTCCAAGCGCGGCCAGCAGCGCCTTGGTTTCGGCCAGCGCGCCGGGGGCGCCCTGGAGGATATCGCCGACGGTCGCCGCCACCGCGCGCTCCAGCGCCGCCGCATCAGGCAGCACCTGGTGGACCAGGCCTGTGCGGGCGGCTTCCTCGGCGTCCATCACATGCCCCTGCAGGCACAGCCGCGCCGCCTCGGACCTCCCCATGCGCCGCACCAGCCAGGGCAGGATCTGCGCGGGAACCAGCCCACGCCGGACCTCGGGGGCGGAAAACCGCGCATCGGCCGAAGCCAGGCAGATGTCGGCGGAGGCGACGAAGCCGAGCCCACCCGCATAGGCGGCGCCTTCCACCGCGGCGATGACCACCTGCGGCAGTTCGGCAATGGCGTTGAACCGGGCGCCGGTGCGCTGGTTGCGCAGGTGCTGGCGCTCCAGCTTCTGTTCACGGGTTTCCACGGCGCCGACCTCCGTCAGGTCCAGCCCGGCGCAGAAATGGCCACCGGCGCCGGACAGCACCAGGACGCGGGCGGTGGTGTCCGTCTTCAACTCCGCCAGAAGCAGGTCCAGCGCCTCGACCAGCGCCTGGCTCATCGCGTTGCGCCGGTGCGGTCGGTTCAGCACGGCGCGCACCACCGGCCCGTCTCGGGTGACCAGAACCGGGGTCTCGTCGGTCATGCGCGCTTTTCCTCCTGGTGTCCTGGAAGCCGAAATTCGGCCCGGCCCGGCGGGGCGTCAAGCGCGCGGGTTGTTCGTCAGGTCCGGTAGAGCGCCTTGCCGATGAAGTATTCCTGCATCTTGGAATACTGGTGGATATTCCACAGCGCGTACCAGCCCACGTCGTACAGGTTGGGCGTCTGGTAGAAGATGATCAGCTTGTTCTCCGATTTCCGCAGGCCGTACATGATCTTGCCGCTGAAGGACTGGTTCGCCGCATCGGTGCCCTGGCTGCGCAGATCGTCGGACCGATCATGCTTGTAGCCATAGTCGCCCTTGGTCGAGACCGGGTCGTTGTGCATGGAAAAGTTCATGCCGCGGATATAGAGGCGGGAGGAATTGGCCTCCCCGGGCATGGCGTGGCTCTTCTCACCCAGCTGGACCTTGAAGTCGCGGCAGAAGGCGAGGTTGCCGACCTTCGGCGTGCAGAACGGGAAACAGAAGGGGCCGCCGCCATCGATCGTGGCGCCCAGATGGTATTGCAGGTGATGCGCGCAGGTCACAGCCAGCGCGGCCCCCAGGCTGTGGCCCGTGACGATGACCCGGGCCTTGGGATACAGCCCGAGCAGGCGGCGCAACTCCACCACGATCTCGATGCTCATGCTCTTGTAGAGTTCGAGGAAGCCGCGGCGGATGCGGATGTGCTTCGGCGCCCACCAGGTCGGATCCTGCCGGCCGGTGAAATTGGCGGCGTAGTCGACGTTCCGGCCGCCTTCCGTGTAGCCCGCCTGCTCCGGATTGGAGACCCCCACATTGCTGCGGGAGCCGCGGAAGATGACGTAGATCTGGACGAAGTCGTTGCCCTTGGCGCGCGCCGCCCGGTCCCCCTTGACCAGCACCACCAGGAAGCCGGTTCGCTGATCGTCCAGCTTGCGCAAACGCAGCCCGCGGCCCTCGATCCCGTCATTCACCAGCGACGCCTCGCCGGTGGCGGCGGTGCCGTGGCGCTGCTGGCTGCGGAAATGATCCTCGATCAGTTCGGGGTGGAATTCCTCGCCATGCGTCGCCATGCCGTAGATGGCCGACGCGTAGCCGATGGCACGGGCCACGGCGTGGGGCGGGTACTCGATCCGGCCCTTCACGTTCTTCTCGATGACGGTGCGGATGTCCGACTCATAGCCGGTCGCGAAGTCGGTCTGGCATCTCGCACAAGTTGCGATGTCGTCATGAACCGTGAAGCTGACGCCGGCTTTGCAATTCGGGCAGGGCGTGGGTGACTTTTTCTTGCTGTCGAATAGTCCCACGGTGGCACCCTCCCGGCGAATTTCAGCCGCGAGTCGATATTCCACCATCAAATCCATTCGG
>NZ_JBHMFT010000032.1:0-41384 GCF_051433195.1 Falsiroseomonas sp. E2-1-a20
CAGCGGCAGCGCGCTCGGCGCCTTGCAGGTGAAGGACAGGCTGGGCGCGGCCTGCGCCCGGCGGTTGGACAGCGCGGCCTCAATGGTGATGCGGCCGGGATCGTCCGGCGCGCGCAGCACCTCGCCGAATTCGGCGAAGGCTTCGCTGGTCAGGGGTCTTGCGATCAGGCGCATGCATCAGCCTCGGCTATCTGGATATCGGGGATCGGCGCATGGCGCTGGGGGATCGAACCGCCGACCGGGGCCGGCCCACCTTGTCGAAAGGCACATCCATGTGCCTGGTGCGAAGGCCGGTGATCAGGGAGGCGCGCAGCGACATGTCGTGTCCGTGCAGGTGCGGCGCCTCGATGACCAGGCTGCGCCCACGTTGGCAGGTCTCCTTCGAGAGACCGGCTGGCGCGCCTGGCAGGAAGCCGAGAAGGCGCCCTGCCCTTCTCCGCATCAACCTGGCGCCTCGCCTTCATCGCCACTTCCTTCTGCCTCTCATCGAACAGTGCCCAATCTACACGCATTCGCATCCCGTTATGTCCCAGGAACGGGCCGATCGGCGCCCACCCAAACATCATGCCAGGATATGCCGGCTTCCGGCAGAAAACGACGACGTCTAGGGTCATCTGCTATTCCGGCGGCGTACGCGAGGCGCCCGCCCAACCGTGAGGGGGCCAACAGGATGCGCCCTGCCAAAGGCGACCGTCGAACCGCCCATGCGTTGGCCGGAGTCGAAAGACCTCCCCTCGGCGCCACGCCTCGGTCCGGCGCGGCCAGAGGCACTGCCCGAGGCGTGGCCCGGCTGTGTGACCGGATCATGCTGATGCATCCCGGCCGCATCATGAAGACGGGGCCGGTGGCGCCGCAGCCCCCCTGCACCCGGCTTCCGGCCTCCACCTTGCCGCTGCCGGACCGCCGGGCGGTCGCCTGCCATCTGCATGACTGAACCAGGGAGAGAAACTACCATGCGCCTCAAGGACAAGGTCGTGGTCGTCACCGGCGGTGCCTCCGGCATCGGGCGCGCCATTTCCATCCTGTTCGCCAGGGAAGGCGCCACGGTCGCCATCGGCGACCTGACGGAGGATGTGAAGGAAGGCGGGGAGCCGACCCGGAGGCTGATCGAGGCGGCCGGTGGCACCGCGCGGTTCCACATCTGCGATGTCTCGAAGTGGGACGACATCGACGCGCTGGTGACGAAGACGGTCGCGGAGTTCGGCAAGCTCGACGTCATCGTCAACAACGCAGCCACGCTCGGCAGCGGCACCAAGCTGCTGGAAACCAGCGAGGCGGATTGGGACCATGTGATGGCGGTGAATGCGAAGGGCGTGTTCTTCGGCTGCAAGCGCGCGATCCAGCAGTTCCTGACCCAGCCGGTGGTGGGCGATGCGCGCGGCCGCATCGTCAACATCTCCTCCCAGCACGGCATGGTCTGTGCGCCCGGCAAGATCGCCTATGGCACCGGCAAGGCGGCTGCCGTGTACATAACCCGTCAAGTCGCGGTGGATTATGCCGAGCAAAGCATCATCTGCAACGCGGTGGCGCCCGGCCGCATCCTGACGGGCAAGCCGCTCGGCGGCGCGGGATCGGACCCGCTGGAGTATTCGCGGTCCCGCACGCCGATGCCCCGCCTCGGCCGACCTGGCGACATCGCCAGCGCCGCGCTGTTCCTGGCCAGCGACGAGGCCACCTACATCACCGGCCACAACCTGATGGTCGATGGTGGCTGGATGGCCTACTGACCGTGCGGGTTCGTCCGGATACGGCGGCCGGCGACCCCGCCATGGGAATGACCCAGATGCGCAAACCTCTCCTGATCCGATGCATGCCGCGATTGGTGTGGGTTTGTGTTTTCCTCGTGGCGCTGCAAGGCGCTGCGTTGGCACAGAACAGCCCCTGCGGCCCGGCCTATACGCGGGTCAGCCACCTTGATCCCGTAGCCGCCCTGCAAGGCCGAAGCCCATCATGGGTTCGAAACGTGTGGGGCACCGCCAACATACGCGTCCTGCCCGCCGAGGCTGGCGCAGGCCTTATCCTGCGCATCGGCTATCCGCGCGGGTCCATCAATCCTGGCAATCGAAGTGCGCCTGTTGGCGGCGCCGGCTTCCTGCTTCCATCCGGGGCCGGCGCCCAGGCCCGATGCCTGTACTACCGCCTGCGTTTCGAAGGGTCTTTCGATTTTGTCCGCGGCGGGAAGCTTCCCGGGCTTTACGGCGGAGAGGCGCCTCGTGGTTGCGGTCCGGCCGAACGAGACCGTGGCTTCTCTGCCCGCTTGATGTGGCGCGAGGCTGGCATGGGCGAGCTCTACCTCTATGCGCCGGATCGCGCGCTGCGTTGCGGCGACAGCATCGGTCGAGGCTCCTGGGGTTTCGCACGTGGTCGTTGGGTAGCCCTGGCGCAGGAGGTCATTCTGAACACGCCTGGTCGTGAGGATGGTGTGGTACGGGTCTGGGCCGATGGCCGACTGGTCCTGGAACACCAGGGACTGGTGCTGCGACGGGATGCGACGACCCTTGTGGAAGGCGTCGTGTTTTCGACCTTCTTTGGCGGTAGCGACCCGAGTTGGGCACCAGGACGCGATCAGCAGGCCGATTTCACTGGCTTCCAAATCTGGGATCGACCCGCAGAGCGCTGAGACAGCCGGGAGGATGGCAGGCAGGCCGAACCGGCAGGGGTCCGGCGTCGAAAAGAGCCCCGAGCCCCGTGCGCCCGCCCTGATGCGGTTCGGTCCAAGGTGCCCTGCTGAATGCGACAACCAGCAAGATGAATGTGGCTGTCGACAAGGCCAGGAAACCCTTGGACAGGCCTGCAGAGCTCTCCCCGCGGGAGGCGACCTTCTGGCGGTTCCAGCGCTGACGATCGGGATGATGAAAAGCGAAGATCTTGATGAGAGAGCCGAATACCTGGCTGCAGTAAAACAGTATCGGAAAGAAGGCATGGAACCTGCCGGTTGCCAGCCAGACCAGCAGGGTCAGGAGCGTGCGCGTCGCCAACACCCACATCGCATAGAGGGTCAGGAACGACGGCGATATGAAAACGGCCGCGTACAGCACCACCAGCGGCCCGGACAAGGTGGTCCAGGGCGATATGCGCTGGTCAATCAGGCAGAGCCACGCAAAGGTACCAAGCTGGGCACGGCCAAGCTCCAGCGCGCGCCCATTGCTGCGCGCCATGTTGCCGAACCAACGGAGCATCAGCCCGGTTGTCCCGGCCAGGAAACCGGAGCCAGGAAGCTCCTCCAGGCAGAAGACTGTCGCATCAGGTACATAGGCGATGCGCCAGCCTTGGTTCAGCGTGGCATACCAGGTGCTTTTGTCGTCGCCTGTCACGAGCGGAATCGCACCGATGCGCCAATGGCTGACGGTGTCGCGCTCGATGCGCCGCAGGAAGTCGACCTCGCGCATCACCTCGGCACGGAAAACCGAGAAGCGCCCGGTGAGCACCAGCAGCCGCCCTGAGAGACTCATCGAGCACATCAGGATGTCGCGCTGAAGCATTCGCAACCGGTACCATTCCCGCGTCCAGGCGTGCCCCTTCACCAGCGGGACGTTGTTGGTGGTGACCGCGCCAAGTTCCGGGCGGGAGGCCAGCAGCCGGCAGGTCGACGCCAATGTGCCGGGCGCCAACAGGCTGTCACCATCCATTAAGACCAACTGGGCGCCCGGTAGCGGATTGCGGGCCAGGATCAAGGCCAACGCCTCACCCATGGCGGCGCGCTTTCCCGTGCCGTCCTGTGCCAGCATGTGCAGCACCGTGCCCTCGGGTAGCCAGGGGCGACGGTCCACCAGGTCGGCCAACAGGTGCGCATCGGCCGGGTCGGTGACGCATGCGACGATGCAGGCCGGAACACCCATGGCCGCCAGTTCGTCCAGCAGCCGACCATAGACGGCCGCGTTCATCTCTGCGGGCATCCTGTAGCTGGTCACCACGATGTAGAGCGCCGGCGGCAGCGCGCAGCAGTCTGCCGCCTCACGCAGGCGCGGGAAGGCCAGGTGCCGGTAGACAAGCATCCGGCCGAAATGCACGGCCGCCCAGGACCAGCGCCAGATGCCGATGAGGCCGATCAACGCGGCACTTTGCAACAACTCCAATTCGTTGGGCAGATCGGGCAGCAGTGCCCAAAGCAGCAGCCAGAGCCAGAACCAGACCAACACACCGGCCGCCTGCGATGCTGCGCCTGAACGGGCGCGGTGGTCCGGCATCAGCCGGTGGCCTGCGGCCTCCATCCTCACGGACGCCATTCCCCTACGCCATCCGCAGGGAAGGATCGGGATGATCCGTGACCAGCCAGGAAAGGCCCGGCACCTGCTGCAACAGCAGCCGCAGATCCACGGGCGCGATGAGCAAGGCTGGCTGTCCTGCCGGAAGACCACGCGCCGATTCGTCCAGGGTTACGGTGACCAGGCCGTAGGGCTTCAGGCTGCGAAGGTTGTCGGGCAGACCAACCCGGCCGGTGTTTTCCGGATTCAGGTTCATGGCCGTTATCGTTCCGGTTGTGTAATCTTCGTGACCTGCCAGTTGAACGCGAACCGCCTGGCCTTGTCGGATGAACGCCATCCGGTTGCTCGGCACCAATGCGTCGACTTCGACCTCCAGGCTGCTCCCCGGCTGGGCCAGGCCAAGCAGGATCTCGCCCGCCGCGACAAAGGCTCCACCAGCGGCAGTGGCATGCACCACCAGGCAATCGCATGGCGCCGCAAGCACGATGGGCGCCGTCAGCCTGGCGCTGGTCGCTCGCAGTTCGTCGCGCCGCGCCGCAAGGCTGCGGATCTCGCGCTCGATATCGGCGGGAGATCTCTGGTTCGGCCGACCATCGCTCAGGAAGCGGCCCCGGTCCGCGTCGGCAAGGGACTGGCGTGCCTCCGTCTCGGCCAGTTGTGCCTCCGCCAGACTGCGGCGCTGGGCGAGCAGAACCACCTCCTCCTGGTCCACTCGATGGGCGGAAACGATGTTCTGGCGTGAAAGCGTCTGCAGGCGCTGAAATACCCGGGCTTGGGCCGAGACCTGTTGCGAGATCAGTTGCCGATTCGATGAGGCGGCGCGCAGTGCTGCCTCCATCCGCGCACGGAACCCCTCCAGGCCCGCCTGAGCCTGATCGTGCTCGTCCCGTAGTGCCAGCAGCCGGGCCTCGGCCTCCTGTATGAGGGGCGCGAGCTCAGCCTCGATCTGGGGCGGCATGACGGGCGTCAGGGTTGCAATCGGCCGGCCGGCCAGAAGCCTGTCGCCCTGCACGGTCGTGAGCGGGGAAAGGATCCCCGCCTGTGGCGCCCGCAACACGCGCAACGACTGCGAGACGGCTGCGAAATCCGAGTAGACGGCCAGACGTTGAGAAAGCAGCAGCCATGCCACGATCGCAAGAAGCATGAAGCCAGAGGCAAGTGCTACAACAGCCACCAGACTACGCGCGCCCGGCAGCCCCACAGGGAGAAGGCTCATGCCTGAAGTGCGGGAGGCCGAGATCTGCTGGGTGCTGGAAGTGGCGAGGTCCGTTCCGTGGCCGCTATCCTCCAGCCAAGTCTTGATTGTCTGATCCAACCATCGCGCATCTGCCAGCTGGATTTCTATGAACTGGATGGTCGTCGCACGACCAGCCTCGGTGGACAGGATTCGTATCCCGACCTCGACCGGACGGGGCGTGACCGGATGGGACAGGACCAGGTAGGCGCGATGAAGATCGCCGATTTGGCTTGGCGGTCCGGCACCTTCCATGGCCGCTCCACCGAGACTCCAGTCCTTCAGTGGATAAGGCACCTGTCCTACTTCAAGATGGGCGGGCAGGCGCACACGCGGATGCATGCGTCTGCCGCTCTGGCTCCAGGCGATGGCAGGAGGTCCGACGCTGGCCGCGGGCTCACGCACGGCCGGTGCACCCAGCTGGATCAAGGTCCTCATGCCCCCGGTGGAGAGTCATCTCATTGGCCCATCGGACACTGACGACAGGACATAGAATGCAGATGTATTTTTCTTTCTAGTCAAATCCGGGCTCATTTCAACCAGGAATGCGCTATGGCTCGGGAGCCGCGGTGGTGGATCCGCATGGCTGTTCGCGATGAGGGTCTCATGATCCGCCGGTCGTCCAAGAGGAGTCTCGGGCTCGCCTCACGGGGGGTCGGGCTGCTTGCGATGCTTTGGCCAGACTTCACCATGGCCGAGGCATTCGGTGGGGCCTGGCATGGAAGCCTCCATTGCTCCGGCACTGCCAGCGGTTCGCACGCTCCCTATCGCACGCGGATCACGGTCACGGTCTCGGGCAGGCACGCAACCGCCGATGCGGCGGGAGGGAGGACAACCTGGCAGGTGGCGGGTGTCGTCCGCGATGATGGCCAGGCGGCCTTCCACGGTACCGTCACTGGCGGGCCGACAGGGCGTTCCAGTTGGCCTTTTCAGTTCAGTGGCAGATTTACGACAGGACGCTTCACGGGTCAGGGCGTCATGAACCCGGTATCCGCCTGGCGCCGCGACTGCACGGTAGAACTGCGGCCGGCCGAAGCCATGCCAGCAGAGGCCGGGGGCGGCCGCGATCAGTCGCGCCTCCGTTGAGTTTGGGCCTTCGCTGCCCAAGGCGAACGCCAAGTCACGCCCGATTGCCGAGCAGGCCATCTGGAGGACTCCGGACCCACCCTCTGATCAGCCCGACCTCCAGATCGGGAAAGCCGGTGCGGCAGCTCTCGGCGGCCTACCTCGCCCGCGCCGGTCAAGTACGTCGGGAATGGCAACTGGCCACGCGGCGGTGTTCCGCGCTGCTGCTCATGGTCGATATCGAGATCCTCGGTAAACCCGCACGCGCCGTCGTGGAAAACGCCTGACCGATGCGCCGGATCTGGCAGCGGCTATCGCCGCCGCCCAGGACCTCGCCGCGTGCTGCGCTGCGACGTCGGTGCGGACCAGGCCGCAATCGAGCGCCCCTGAACATCCACCCCGGTCCAGAACCAGATCAACCGCCTCAAGCTAATCAAGCGCACCATTTACGGCCGAGCCGACCCTGCCCACCTCCGCGCCCGCGCACCACACGCTTGACGCGGGATTGGCAGCACGGGAGGTGCTGAGGGATGTTGCAGGCATCCCACCGGCGGAGGGGAATGGCGGGTCGTAGGGCAGCGGCGCAGGAGTCGCGGCCTGTCAGGCCCCCTCTTGAAGCCCCGCCCTGTTCGGCACCAGTGCCGTAGCCGCATAACGCCTGCCAAGTCATGGAGAGATCGTGGTGCCGACACCCGGGATTGAACCGGGGACCCACTGATTACGAATGAGCGATTAGGGTCCGCCCCGAGGCGACATGAGGCGCCATAAGTCCATGTCCTACCTTGTTTCTTGGTCTAGACCATCTGGTTATTCCCGCCACGGACGGCAATTGGACCCGCCTGTCGGGTCCGCAACGGGTCCGCAGACCGGGAAGCGGACCATGCCCAGACTGACGGAAAAGATGATTGCCGCGTTCGACCTGCCAGCGGGGAAGCGGGAGGCCTGGCTCTCCGACGCTGAGGTGGTCGGGCTGCGCGTTCGGGCGACAGTCGGCTCCAAGACCTTCTATGCCGCATGGACCGACCGCGCGACCGGCGAGAGGCAGCGCGAACGCCTGGGCATGTGGGGCGGCATCACACTCGACCAAGCACGCACCCCCGCCCGTGCAATCCTGGGCGAAGTGGCCAAGGGCGATGATCCCAAGGCCAAGCGCGCCGCCCGCAAGGTTGCTGCGGACCTCGACCGGGCCGAGCGCGCCCTGACCCTGGAAACGCTGGTGGACGATTGGGCGAAGCTGCATCTGGCCGGCAAGCGCGCGCTACGCGACCGAGGCGGTGCGGGCAATCAAGCACGCCTTCCAGGGTCACCTGACGAAGCCTGCCATCCGCCTGACACGCGCCGAGGCGGTCAACACCCTCGACGCGCTGGTGAAGGCCGGAACGGTCGCCATAGCCGGCCGCGCCCTTGACTAGGGCCACGCCTGCTACGCCTGGGGAGTGAAGCGCGGGAAGCTGACGGACAACCCTTTCGCCAACCTGCCCATTCCGGCGGGTGTAGTGGCTAGAGAGCGGGCACTGACCGATGCAGGGCTAGGACGTGTGTGGACCGCCGCCGCCGCCCTGGGTGAGCCTTGGGGACCGCTGTTCCGGGTACTCACCCACAACTTTATGCTCCTCGCCGAGGCCGCATGAGCCTTTCAACAGAGCATCACCAGCTCAAAGCGTGCGTCGAGGCGATTGAAACCGAGGATGGCATCGCGCGCGGAGGCGTTGCCAAGGACATTGCCGCGCAACTCCTCCCGCACTTAACGGCCATCGAGGATCGATTCGCGCATCGCGCGCAACCCGCTCGAGACCAGCGCCGCAGCCCCTGGACCGGGATAGATCAGCATCTCGACCGACCAAGCGCCGACGAGAGGCTCGAGCCAACGGTGCTGCTCGCCGGGCATGGCGAGGCGCGTCGGGGCGGGCAGGCCGGATGCCGGTGCGGGTTGGGCCGTGACGTTTCCATGGGAAAGAATGAGCGCAACAGTACAGACGCAGATACTTCGGAGCATCGGCATCTCATGCAATCAAGCGCTACGCCGAGTTTAGCGCCTGCGTTTAGAATTGCGATGGTTGCAGCGGGTGGCGTCAGGTGGCAAGGACAATTCGTCTTGCAACTGTGCCAGCACAGCGTGCGGCAGCATCATTCATCCCTCCGTCACAATTGTAGGCGCTGCAGTCAGGGGGGCGCTCAGCGGCAGCACGAGAGATGGGGAAGTCTCTGCCGACGCGCCGCTCGAACGCAGACTTCTCTTTTGTGCTGCGCCGCATCCGGAAGATCCGCATTCCGCCCACTGTGCCTCCGAGTGACGGGCAACGGCCGCGGCCCACAGATCGACAGTTGGGTCGTGAAGGGCGACGCCGTGCGAAGTCAAAGACCGCCGAACCTCGTCTTCCGTGCGTCAATGCTTCGGCGCTGGTCCTTCGCCCGGAACGGCATCCCAATATCGTCAGCGTGCGGCAATCACGCCGCACGCGATGCGGCCGCCCGTGCTTTCCGGCGTCGAGGCCTGGTAGTCATCGCCATGTTCATGGATGACGATCGCAGAGCCGTCCGTGTCGAACAGCGCGTAGCGGCCCTCCGCCGGCTGGGTCGGCCCCGAAAGCAGAAGCCGGGCGGAGTGGAACTCGGCCAAGACCGTGCCATCGCGCGCGACATGGATGTTCGGCATGTCGCCGACATGCGCGCCACGCGGGCTGTCGAAGCCATGCTCGGCCCCGGTCGGGTTGTAGTGCCCGCCTGCGCTCAGGAAATCCGGCGCGTCGCAGCGGCCATGCTCATGGATGTGGAACCCATGCGGCCCGGGTGGCAGGCCGTTCAGCTCTGCGATGAAGACCATGCCGCGGGTAAGCTGCCGAATCTGCACCAAGCCCACCGACCTGCCCGCCGCATCCTGCATCCGGACGGTGACGCCGACATCGGGATTGGCATTGCGGGCCGGCATCTGCTGCTGCGCAAGGGCAGGCGCACAGACTGAGAGCACCGCCGCGGCCGCGATCAGGTTGATGTTCATGGGCCATGCCCTCCCCTTCGAATGGTTTGTCGCGGGCCGGAGCGGGGCCGCGCGGAGAGCTGCGGACATGACCATGCGCGATCGCGCCGGACAGTCAGGAAGACTACATAGCCGGCGCCACCATGCCCTCACTCCAGCACGGTGAGGTCCACCAGGGGCGTTGCGTTGAAGCCTTGCCCCAGCCGGTCCCGGATCACCCGCGAAAGATCGCGGCGGATCGTGTCCTGCGAGACGGCGGCAGCGGCATCCGCCTGCACATGGACCACCGCCAGAAGCGTATCCTTGCCCTGGATGTCCGCCCTGGTGAAGCGGAGATCGGCCTCTACCAGCCGCGCCACGCCGCTGGCCTCGACCATCTGCCGCACCTCGGCGGCGGCGCGCTGCGCGCGTGTCGAGCGCTGCAGCTCGGGCGGGTCAGCAAATTGCCAGGTCAACAGCCCGGCGAGCACGGCGGCCGAGCCGAGCCAGGCAGCGATGCCGACGCTGCCGCGCCCGCGGGCGAGGCGCACCCCCTGCGGGCGCAGGCCGAACAGGTGGAAGACGACGGCACCCGACAGGTTGATCCCGACAAGCTGGAGCAGCAGCACGAAGCCGGCGGCACGCACCATGTCCCAATCGCCGAACGTGGCCGCCATGCCGAGGACGCCTGCCGGCGGCGCGAGGGAGGCGGCCACCAGCATGCCGGTGGCCGCGCCGCTGACCAGGCTGCTGCGCTCCGACTGGCACAGGTTCAGCGCGCCGGCCGCGCCAGCGACAAGTGGCAGCAGCGCCGCGACGGATGACAGCGTGCTGGTGGAGACCATCATGTTCGACGCCACCTGCTGGCCCATCAGCAGGCTCAGCGTGGCGGCGACCGCGATGGTGACCGACAGCGCCCCGAGGTAGCGGCCCAGCGACCGGCCGAACAGCGCCGCATCGCCGCGCGCCGTAGCCAGCGCCGCATTCATGGCAGGCCCGGCGAAGGGCGCGATCAGCATTGCCGCGGTCAGCAGGTACACCGTGTTGGTGAACAGCCCGATCCAGACCACGATGCCGGCGGCCGCCGCGTAGCTCAGGAAACCCGTCCAGGACCCGACGCTCTGCAGGCCGCCGAGAAAGACCTCGATCGGGCTGCGCGGCCCGACATCGGTCGCCTGGTCCGGCGCCTCCGCGGCCGGGGGGCGGAGGGTGATGACGCCCTGCGGCGCCAGCGTCACATGCAGGTCGGGCAGCCGTTCGAGCGCATCGAGCAGCGGGCCGACCGCGGAATTGGGCAGGCTGGCCAGGACCAGGTCGGCCTCCCCGCCCTCATCCTCGGCCGGCAGGCTGGCCAGGTTCTGGCCGCCATGCGCCGCGGCCGTGGCCAACACCTGCCTGCCATAGCCGCGCGGGACTCTGACCGTCATCTGGCGCATTTCGCCTCCCGCCCCTTCCGTTCCCGACCGCCAGCAAGGATCCAGCGGGACGGCCCGGTACACGGGTCCAGCGTGCGGCGCGGGGCGCGGTTCCAGATTCCGCCCGGCCGCGGCGCATGGCATTTCGGGGCCAGGCTGCCAGACTGCGCGGGCGCGATCGGGGAGCGCCCGCGGGCGGCATGGTCGGGTGATGGATTTTCTGCGGCATGGACCCGGCTGCTGGCGGGTGCTGCGCGGCAGCGTCCTGCGCTTCTCCCGGCACCATGTGCTGGACGAGGCCGGCGGCGTCGCCTTCTTCATGCTGCTCGGGCTCGGCCCGGTGATGACGGCGCTGGTGCTGCTGTACAGCCTGTTCATCGACCCGGCCACGGCGACACAGGACCTGCCACGTCTGGCGCCGGTGATGCCGGAGGATGCGGCGCGGCTGGTCGGCGACCAGCTTGCGCGACTGGGGGAACAGGACCGGGATGCGCTGGGCTTCGGCGCGGCCGCCGGGTTCGCGGTGGCGCTGTGGAGCGCCAACCGTGCGATGCGAGCGCTGCTGCGCGCCCTCAACCACGTGCGCGACGCGGAGGCTGGCTGGCTCGCCGCGCGGTGGCGCTGGCCTTCACGTTAGGCGGCTGCCGCTGACGGTGCTGTCCATCGCGGCGGCGGTGGCGCTGCCGCTGGCGCGGCGCGTCCTCGGCTTGGAGAGCGAAGACGATCTGGCCCTGTGGCTGTTGCGCTGGCCGCTGCTGGTCGCCGTGGTCGCGCTTTTCCTGGCCCTGCTGTATCGCTTTGGACCCTCCGAGGCGGAGCCGCGCCGGCGCTGGGTCAGCTGGGGCAGCGCCATCGCGACGCTGATCTGGCTGGCGGAATCGGCCGCCTATTCCTGGTATGTCGGATGCTTTGGCGGTCGCGCCGGCGGCTATGGGCCGCTCGGCGCCGTTGTAGGCTGCATGACCTGGTTCCGGCTGTCCGTCGCCGCCGCGCTGCTGGGCGCGGTGGTGAATGCGGAACTCGAGCAGGCGCAAACCGCACCCGCCGAGCGCGCAGGCTGAACGAACTCAATGGGCGCTGGTATCAGTCGTCCCATTCCGGCTGGGCTTCCAACTGCGCGCGGGACAACAGGGTGACGATCCGGTCGCCCTGCCGGCGCAACTGACCCATATGCAGCAGCACGTCGCGGTCACCGATGCCGAGAAAGCCGCCCACCTCGACGCCGATCCCGGCGAGGCGCCCCTGGGTGGTCACCAGCACCGCTTCGATTTCGCCGACCGCCTCGCCCCGATCGTTGTAGAGCGTGGCGCCCGCGATCTGCGAAGCGGTCAGGCCGAGTTCCGTCACCAGAAGATCACCCGGTGCTTTCTCGTAGTCATACTCGACGGCGATGGCGGGGCCGACCACTTCGCTGCAAAGCATCGTTGCAAGGAGGCTGGCTGCGAGGCGTGGTCCTTTTCGTGATCCAGATGTCATGTTTTCCTCCGATTGATCATGGGCCCGGCGCAACGCGGGCGCTTCAGGCCGGTTGCAGCAGGGGAGCCGGCGACCCGCGGTGTCGTGGCGGGCCGGAACACCACTCGCTGCAACAACGATGGGAGGCCGCCTTGGCATTCTGGACCCTGCTGCTGCTGTTCCTCGCCCTGTTCGCGGCCGGCCCGTGGTGGCCCTACAGCCGCGGCTGGGGGGTCACGCCGGCCGCAATACTGCTGGTGGTCCTGCTGGCCTGGCTTGCCGCGATCTGGGTAGGGGGCGTGGCCTTCGCATGGCCCTGGACCCCCACCCTGACGCCGCCGCCGGATCTGCCGACCTGAGATGCGTCCTCGCGGTCCTACTGCGGGGACGGCGAGCCGGATCCGCCGGATGCGCCACTACCGGAGGCACCACTGCCGCGGTTCGCGGCCGGTGTGTCCGATCCGCCGCCCGAGGCCCCGGTGTTGCTGCCACCGCTGCCGGTCGACCCGCCCCCGGTGCTGCCGGTTTCGCGTCCCGAACCGGCGGAGGATCCGGACTGGCTGCCCTGGCCACCCGTCGAGCCGACGGTCGAGCCAGCCGTGCCGCGCGCCGAGGCCGGAGTGCTGCCCTGGTCGCCGCCGTGGTCCCCGCCCTGGTCCCCGCCCTGATCACCCCGGAGGGCCTGACGGGCCTGTCGCAGCGCCTGCCGCGCGGCGCGGCGGTCACCCTGCCGCAGCGCCTGCTCGGCCTGCTCGATCGACATCTCGACCTGCTGCCGGCTGCGCATCGCGTTGTCCTGGCGCATTGCCTGGTCGGCCCGGTCCAGCGCCTGCTGGGCACGGGCGGTGTCGCCCTGCTGCAAGGCTCGCCGCGCTTCCTGCAACGGCTCGCGCACGTCGCGCAGCGCCTGCTGCGTCCGCTCCCGCTCCAGCAACAGGATCAACAGCCCGGTCTGGTCGCCGCTGCCGGAATCCTGCTCGCGCATTCCCATCTGACTGGACGACATGCCGCGCCGCCGCTCCTCCTCCCGGCCCATGCGGTAGCCGGCGGAGTAGGGGTCGTAGCGGTCGAGCATCGGGCCCGAAGACCTCTGCTGCCCCTGCATGCTCTGGTAGCCGCCCTGGTAGTTGCCTTGTGCGGCCGCCGGTCCGGCGAGGCCGGTTGCACCGATCGCGACGGCCAGCCCGAAGGCCGGCATCAACATCGTCTGCTTGATTCGCATGTCTCTCTCCCGTGTTCAGCCATCCTGCTGCGGCCCCGGGCCTGGTGCCGCCAGCTGTTCCGGGCGCCACCGAAGGTCCTGGGCGGGCGGCGCCCGGTTGCGCCGGCTGGTCTCAGTCGCTGCCGGTGTTCCAGTCGCCCGAGCGCATCGGCTGGCCCGGGCCACGTTCGCCCGCCCCGTCCATGCGCCAGCCCGGCACGTTGCTGCCGACCACGCTGCCGCGCGACGCCAGGTTCATGGCACGATCCGTCCGTGCGCGGGCGCGGTCGGTCTCACGCTCCCTCAGCGCCTGGCGCGCCTCGCGGATGGCGCCGATCGCGGCCCCCTGGGCGGCCTCGCCGGAACTGCCTTCCGGCAGGGCGCGGGTCAGCAGCCGGGTCTCCGCCTGGCCGAGCGCGACCCAGGCCTCGCGCAGGTTGCCGCGGTTGATCTGCATACGGGCGTGGTCGAGGAACTCCATGGCGGCGCGCTGGTCGCGGCTCGCGGACATGCCGCCCGAGCGGCTGCCCGAGGAGCGTTCATCCTGGCGACCGGCCTGGTAGCCGTAGTCGTAGGGGTCGCGCGTGCTTTGGGCGCTGCGGCCCTGGTCCTGCCAGCGATTGCCCAGCCGTGTCTCGTTGCCGGTCATCGGGTCGCGGCCGGGGCCGCCCCAGGGTGCGGAAAGCCGCTCATCCTCGCCGCGGCGGTAGTAGGGGCTCTCGTTGGGAGGATTCACCCAGCGGCTGCGCTCGTCCCATTCGCGGCCCTGCGCCGCCGCGGGGGCGGGTGCCAGGACGGTTCCGCCGAGCAGGGCGGCGGCGAGGCTCAGGGTCACGGCGGTCGTCTTGATGTGTCGCATCAATCTTCTCCCAGGTTTCGTTGGTCAGGATCGGCATGCGCCGTGCGGCGCATGCCGGGGTGCGGCGTGGTGCAGCGTCAGCGCATGTCCGGCGGGATCCGCATCATCGCCTGCTGCGTCTCCAGCAGGGCGTCCTGCATTTCGGAGATCGCCTGGTTGCGGCGCTCCCCGGCCGGCTGCTGGGCCAGGTCCTGGATCGCTTCCCTCAGGCTCTGCGCGGCGACCAGCAGGTGGTCCATGGAGCGCGAGTAGTTCGGGACCACGGCGAACTGCTGGAACGGCACGCTGTCCGGGTACACGTTCGGGATGATGAACATGCCGCGGCTGTCCTGGTCCGAGGCCTGCGAGGACTGCTGCCGGCCGTCGCTGCCCTGGCTGCTGCCGCCCTGGTTCCCGCCCCGGCTGCCAGATTGGCTGCCATACTGGTTGCCGGACTGGCTCCCGCCGCCTTGGCTTGAACTCATCTCGCGCCGACGGCGCTCCTCTTCCCGCCCAGCCATGTAGCCGCGCATGAACTGCTCACGGTCCGACTGCTGGCCACCGGACTGCCGGCCACCGGACTGCTGGCCGCCATACTGCCGGCCCTGGCTTCCCGACCCGCTCCAGCTATCGCCGCCCTGGCGGCCGGCGTTGTCGCGCATCAACTCCTGGTGCAACTGACGGAGATAGCGCTGATAGGCGCCGTCCGAGGCCTGGCTGGCGCCGGACCGGTTCTGGGACTGGTTCTGGGACTGGTTCCCGTCCTGCGATTGCGCGAATGCCGGGACCGGCAGCGTGCCTCCGGCAAAGCCCATGGCGAGTAGGGCCGGGACGATCAGCTTCTTCTGCATATCGGCTATCCTCCGTGATGTGGTCATTGGCCCGGCCCGATGATCGGGCCGGGCTGGTCTTCCTGCCGGCGGCCGGGCGTTCAGCCCTCGGGGCCGCCGGAGGCCCGCTCGCCCCACCCATGTGCGAGCGGTGGCGCGCGCCGTGCGCGGCGGTCACCGTCGCGCGGCAGCCAGGTCATGGCGTTCTGGGTGCGGACCAGCGCCTGCCGCGCCTGCTCCAGGGCCCGGTCGCGCTGATCGCCCGGCGGCGCCTGCCGGAGCGTCACCAGCACCTGCCGCAACAGGATGCGGGCCAGATCCAGACGCTCCATCGCCTCGCCCTGGAACGCGTCGTTCCAGTGCGGGCCAAGGGATGCCGGATCGCCGCGCCGCCGCTCATCCGCGAGGCCGGCGCGGAAGCCGGCCTCGAATGGCGACTGCGCCTGCCGGTCGCCGCCATCCTGGCTACGGTCCTGCGCCGCGACGCCGCCTGCCGTGCCAAGGCCCAGCATCGCACCGGCAACCAGCATGAGGGCCGTGGATGGCCCTCGTCGGAACTCGCGCATCATGGCCTGTGCTCCCATTGTTGCGCCTCAAGCCTGCGGCCCTCGCGGCAGCAGACGGATGGCAACTGGGGAGGACCTGCGTCGGATGGGACTCAGGGGGGCTACCTAGAAACCCTGAATGATCCGCAACGATGGCTCGCCGCGGGTCAGCCTGGGCCGGGTGTTCCAGGGCCGGGTGTTCCAGGGATCGGCGGGCGGCCGGCGCCGTTGCCGGATCCTCCGGCACCGCCTGGCTGATGACCCTGCTCCGCTGCCTCCCGGCGGGCACGCCAGCGCGGGCGGGGGTTGCGTCCGCGGGCTGGCCAACCTTCGCGCTGGGCGGCACGGTCGCCGTCGGTTTCCTCGGTCTGGTCGTGCAGCAGCACCTGCTGCGTCGGGAAGGGCAGGTCGATCCCAGCCGCGGTCAATGCGCCCTTAGCGGCTTCATAGACCCTGTCCGTCACGTCCAGCGCCTCGGTACGCACGGGCGGGTTGATCCAGACAAACAGATCAACCTGCACCGCAAAATCCGCCAGCGCCACCACGCGGGCGACGGGCGGCGGGTCCGGCAGCACGCCCTCGGATCGCAGCGCCGCACCGACGATCACGCGCTTCGCCGTCGCGATGTCATCGGCGTTGCCGATGCCGAAGCGCAGCGTCAGGCGGCGTCGGTCATAGGCGGTGGCGACCAGCACCTTGTCGGCGAACAGGTCCGTGTTCGGAATTACGGCGCGCCGGTTGTCGAAGGTGCGGATGGTGGTGGCGCGGATCTGGATGTCCTCGACGGTTCCCTCGAAGGTGCCGGCCGTGATCTGGTCGCCAAGGCGGAAGGGGCGCGTCAGCAACAGCAGGATTCCGGCCAGCAGGTTCTGCAGGATGTCGCGGAAGGCGAAGCCGATGGCGACGCCGCCGATCCCGAGCAGCCCGAACAGATCCGCCGCACCGATCGAGGGAAACGCCACAGCGAGCCCGACCAGCAGGCCCAGCATGACGACAAGGCCACCGGCCACGCGCCCGATCACCACGGCCAATCCAGGTGAGCGCTCCCGCAGGCTCGCGGCGCGTGACAGGGCACCCCGAATGGCCCGGGCGAGCAGCACGAACAGGCCGAAGATCACGACCCCCAGCACAAGACCAGGCAGTAGCACCAGCGTCGCCTCGATAAGGCTCTCGATCCGCTGGAGCGCGACTTCGAGTTCCATCGGAATCCTGTCCTTTTCGAGGCCCATCGGACGCGGCGCGGGCCCGGGCGTTGCGCTGCCGGTTGCGCGGGTGGTTCAGGGAGCTCGTGCCTGAATCATCTCCGGCAGGCGACTACGCGCGGCTGGAGCTTCCGTGCCCGTTGCCAAGACCCTGACCATTCGCGCCGCGCTCCGTGCCGGCCTCCATTCCGCCGTTTGGGCGAATGCCGGCGGCGAGCGCCATGCACACCGCTTCGGACAGGCTGCGGACCTGCAGCTTCGCCATCAGGTTTGCGCGGTGGATCTCCACCGTGCGGTGACTGATCCCAAGATCGAGAGCGATGATCTTGTTCTGTCGGCCGGCGACCAGCCCGCGCAGCACCTCGGACTCGCGCGCCGAAAGCGCGGTGATGCGCTGTTCCGCGGCCCTCGCCTCCTCAGCCTCGTCGCGCCGCGCTAACGCGGCGGCGGCGGCGCGCAGCAGCGAGTCGCCGCTGAACGGCTTCTGCAGCATGTCGTAGGCGCCCGCCTTCATCATCCGAACCGCCAGCGGCACGTCACCATGCGCCGTAATGACCACGACAGGATGCCGCAGCCTCCGCGCCACCATCTCCCGCTGCACCGCGATGCCATCGGTATTGGGCATGCGCACATCCAGCAGCACGCAGCCGAACGCAAGGTCGCGGTCGGCGCGGCGCAGGAAGGAGTCGCCGCAACTGAACGTTTCCACCACATAGTCCGCCGACCTGAGCAGCAGCGCGAGCGATCGCCGCACCGCCGGCTCATCGTCGATGACATAGGCGATCGCTTCATCAGTCGGCATCGGAAGCCTCCTCCTCGCCCTGACCATCAGGCGATACGCGGTCGGGCGCCGCATCATCGATGGCGGCCAGCGTAAAGCTGAACACGGAGCCGCCTCCGGGGTTCGGTGCGCAGGCAAGACGTCCGCCATGTTCCTCCACGATGGCGCGGCAGATCGAGAGGCCGACACCCATGCCCTCGCGCTTGGTCGTCACGAAAGCCTCGAACAGCCGCTTTCGAATCTCCTCCGGCAGGCCCCCGCCGCTGTCGATGACGGCGACGGACAGCAGCCCCTCGCCGGATCTTCCGACTCTGACCAGCAGGTCCCTGCGCGGCCGGTCCTCCATGGCCTCGATAGCGTTGCGGACCAGGTTGACCACGACCTGGCGGATCTGCACGGCATCCACCAGCGCCGGCAGTGGCTCCGGCGCCAGGTCCAGGCGCAGGGCGATGCCGCGCTGCCGCACACCGCCGAGGGCCAGGCTGGCCGCGTCCCGCACCAGCACGTTGAGGTCGGTGACGATCCGCTCCCCATCGGTTCCGCCGATGAAGTCCCGCAGCCGCCGCACGATCTCGCCGGCATGCACCGCCTGGTCCGCCGCCTCCCGCATCGCCTCCCGCGCCGCACGCAGGCGCCGGGGAAGCGGCGTGTCGGACTCGAGCAGGCGCAGCGCCGCCTCGGTGAAGCTGGCGCTTGCAGTCAGGGGCTGGCTGATCTCGTGCGCCAGCGCGGAGGCCAGAGTTCCCATGTCGTTCAGCCGGGCGATGTGGCGCAACTCGGCCTGCGTATCGCGCAGCTGCGCCTCCGCCTGGCGCAGGGCTGTCACATCCGTGCTGGCCTGCACCACGGCCAGGGCTTGTCCATCGGGGCCCAGCCGAAGCGACCACTGGCTGGCAACCAGCATGGGCGTACCGTCGCGCCGGCACTGCCGGATCTCGCCCTGCCAGTGCCCGGTCTCCCGCAGTCTCGCCGTGATGACCCGCAGCGGCTCCGGATATTCGCTGCGCAGCAGGTCGAGGGCATCGCGCCCGACCGCCTCGGCAGCGGTCCAGCCGAACAGCCGCTGCATGCCCGTGGTCCAGACCAGGATGCGTCCCTGCGGGTCGACCACCTTCACCTGCGCCAGGTCCAGCGCGTCCAGGACTTCCTCGATCTCGCCCAGCCGCGTCGCGGCCTCCCGCCGTGCCTCGGCCAGGGCTGCGGCGACGGCGTTCACCTCGCGGACGCCGGAATGGACCTGGAGAACTACGGAAGCGCGGTCGGACAGGGGGCGCCGGGCGGAGGCGGCGAGCGCCTGGATCGGCTCGGCGATGCGACGCGAGAACGCGAGCGCCAGGGCGACGGCCAAGCCGGCCAGGACCAGGGCGATGCCGGCTGCAAGCAGCAGCCGTTGTTGCAGCGGCGCGGCGAAGGCGGTTTCGGGAATGAAGACCCAGGCGGTCCAGCCCGCGACCCCCGCCTCCGCATGCGCCACCAGAACGGGCACGCCATTCGCATCCACGCCGCGCTGCCAGCCCTCCCCGGGTGGTGGCCCGTCGCCGGCGCCGCGGCGCCGAAGGCCGAGGAAGCGCTCCGCTTCCTCGCTGCGGGCCAGCACCAAGCCCTTGCTGTCAGTCACCGTGGCGACCATGCCGGACGGAAGACGCTCCCGCTCCAGGATCTCATGCAGTTCGCCGACCGGCACGCGCAGGCTGAGCAGCCGACCCGGGCCGGCATCCGGGCCCGGCACGGGTGCCGTCACGGCGAAGCTGGGCAGGCCCGTTTCGAGGCCGAGCAGGCCGCTGACCTGGGCGCGCTGGCTGTCGGCCGCGGCGACCACCGCCGCCGCGTCGTCGTGTCCGACGACCCCTGATCCCTTGGTCAGCATCAAGCTGCTGTCGCCATCATGCAGCACGAGCGCCGCATCGCGCGCCCGCGGCATCTGCCGCACGCGCTGGCGAAACGCTTCGAGATCGCCGGACAACAGGTGGTCCGAGGTCGCCAGCACCTCGACCACCGCCTGCAGCGTCGTCAGGCCACGATCGAGCGAGACTGCGATGTGATGCGCCGCGTCGCGGGCCGCCTCTTCGTGCCGATCCCGCTCCGACGCGGCGATCCGGAGCAGCAGGAAAGCCTCGAGCACCACCATCGGCAGCAGGAGCGCCGCGCATAGCAGGCCAAGATGCCACGCAAGCGGCCTGCCAAGCGTGACACCTGCCGTTTCCTTGGGCTGAAGCATCCTGCGCGGCTCCGTCTTCGTGTCCGATAGACTGCGATGCCCTGAACGGCGCGCGGTAGTCTGCAGCAAGCCCTAACCGTTGTCCTGCACATCGGTTTCCTCAGGCGGCCTAGGTAACTGCCCGGGGGTGCCAAATGCAGCGCAACCAACCCAACTCGTCGCCACCGAAGACGCGCGCCATCAGGTTGGACCATGCCGAGGGA
The DNA here is from genome assembly GCF_051433195.1 of Falsiroseomonas sp. E2-1-a20. NCBI lineage: Bacteria > Pseudomonadati > Pseudomonadota > Alphaproteobacteria > Acetobacterales > Roseomonadaceae > Falsiroseomonas > Falsiroseomonas sp. E2-1-a20. Next base: position 20,149 of record NZ_JBHMFT010000032.1, read on the forward strand.
CCGCGCTCTTTGTTGCAGCAGGCAGAAGGCACAGCACCATGCGACATGACCAGAAGCATGCAACCCGCAACGCCGTGCGTCGTGCATCGTGGCTCGCGACAGCTGCGATTGTCGCGCTGGGCGTATCCGGTGCGGCCTGGGCGCAGCAGAACCAGCCATCTTCGTCCAACCAGGGCGCCAGCCAGCCCCAGGCTACGCAGACCCAGGCCGGCAATCCCTTGGCTCCGCAGCTGCAGGCCGTCGAACGTTCGCTGCGCCAGTCGCACGAGCAACTCGCCCAGCAGGGCTCCAGTGCAGGCCAGCCGAACTGGGGCCAGGCTCGCCGTGCCGTGAGCGCGGGACTGCAGACGCTTGGCCGGGCGCCGTCCGACGTGCAGGGGCAGGACGCCTTTCGCATTGCCCAGACACAGCTTTCAGAGGCGCAGAGCGCGCTTGAGGGCGACAGCCCGGACCGCCAGCGCGCCGCGGCACAGGTTCGCGAGGCCGCGGAGGCCGTGGCATCACTGTATGGCCAGGTGACCTCCGCCAGCGCATCGGGTAGCGGCCAGTCGAGCGGCACGTCCGTGTCGGGCGGTGGCGCGCAGGTGACCGTGCAGCAGCAGTCGCCGCAGGTGAATGTGCAGCAGGCGCAGCCACGGGTCACGGTTCAGCGCCAGGGTGAGCCACAGGTGAACGTGGAGCGCGAGGGTCAGCCGCAGGTCAATGTCCAGCGCGAGGCGCAGGCGAATGTCCAGCGCCAGGGCCAGACTGCGACGGAGACGCAGCAGCAGGATCAGCGAACCGGTGCGACCACGACCACGCCCGCTCCGGCACAGTCCGGCGGTGCGCAGCGCACCGCCGTCTCCCCGGCCGCCGGCCTGCCGCTCCGGGAGGTCTCGAACCTCATCGGCACCAACATTGTCGGTGTTGATGGCCGCGAGGCTGGTGAGGTCGAGAACCTGCTGCTCGATGGACAGGGCAGCGTCCGCGGTGCGCTGGTGGAGTGGGGCGGTTTCCTCGGCATCGGCACGCGGCGTGCGGTGGTGCCGATGGAGCGCATCGACCTCGGCAGCCGCCCAGCCCGGCTGAACATGACGCGGGAGGAGCTGGAGGCACTGCCGCGCTACGACGAAGCCAACATTGCCGCGTACGGCCAGGAGCGCGGCTGGGGCGAAGGAGTTCGCATGGCTCGGTAGGGCCCTGCGCATGCGGCGGCCGGATGGCCGTCGCCCGCCTGCGCCGCGAAGCTTGGCGCAAACCAGGAAGCCGGAGCATTCGCGCCGGCGGCACGACGTAATACCAGGAGATACAGGATGAACAGCAAGCTCATAGCCACCGCGCTGGTCGGCATCGCGCTGACCGCACCCGCTTTCGCCCAGGGCCAGAACCAGGGCCAGAACCAGGGCCAGAACCAGAGCCAGCAGAATCGCCCCAGCAGCGGCAGCAGCTCGTCACAGGGTTCCGGTTCCCAGGGCTCCTCCTCCCGGAGCTCCTCTGAGGGCAGCTCCAGCGCGTCGCAGAGCCAGCAGCAGGCGATGAGCCAGCAGCGCCTCCGCCAGCAGCTCAGCCGGGCCGGCTTCCAGGATGTGCGCATCGTCGATGCCGCCTACTTGGTTCAGGCCAAAACCGAGGACGGCAACACGGTCTACCTGATGATCAACCCGCCAGCCTCCATGCCGACCGCCAGCGGCGCGATTCAGGGCGGCAGCTCCGCCAGCGGGTCCACCGGCGGCAGCAGTCCGTCCACCGGTGGCGGCAGCGGCTCATCCTCCAGCGGCGGGTCCCGGAACTGAACCAGCCAGGTATGGGCGGGGGCGGCCTGCGCCGTCCCCGCCTGGGCTCCGCTGACTCCGACGCGTCGCCCGCAACTATGAAGCCCTGCCGGCCTATGAAGCCCTGCCGGCGTCGTGTCCGAATTCCATGCCAAGGAACGAGCGAGATGCGCAAGGCCGCGATGTCCGCCGCCTGCCTGGCAGCCCTGGCGGTGCCGTGTGCTGCGCAGGCACAGACCAGGGAGGTGCCCGTGTGCCCCTCGCGCGAGGATGCCGAGGCGGTACTGCAGGGCGGCCGCTCCGCAACCCTGCCGGAAGGCTGCCGCATGGCGACGGTGCGCCGGCTCGACACACCGGCCGGGACGCTCTGCGCCATCGCGTTCGGTACCGGTGGCGGCGTCGTCGGTGCATTACGAGATGCGGTGGCCGAGACGGAATGGTGGACCGCCTGCGCCAATCTGCGCGCACCCTGAGTGATGCGGCGTGCCTGTAGGGGGCCAAAGGAACTGGTCACGCGCCGGCTGCGCTCATGCGTCATGCCCTAGCTATCACCGCACGGCGGTGGAGTGGACGGCGGAACGTGCGGCTGCGTCATGTGTCGCTGTCTGGCCCGCCTCCCTCGACCCTGAGGACCTGGTGTTGCTGGGCGTGTGGCTTGGCCTGCTGCGGGCCACCGCCCGGCACGATTTGGCCGCACTTGTCGTCGGGCGGGTGATTGCCGCTGCGACATCGATGTGGAACATGACCCGGTCCGGCTGGACTTTATCTGTGGCTTCAGCGAGCAGGCGCCTTCCGTGCGGGAGTTCCCCAAGCGCGTCAGGATGACGCCCGGCATCTGGCACCTGCTGCGGCGGCGGCTCGAAGGCGGCGGCTTTCCTTCGACCCCCGGCAATGAGGCTCGCCGTCGCGGCAGGCTCCACGGGTCCCGGCTTCGGCTGCGGTCCATCGGGCTCCAGGCATAGCTCCGCATACAGCGGCAGGTGGTCCGGGCCGATCTCGGGCAGCTTGGCCAGGTGCAGCAGCCGGAACTCGCCGCTGAAGAAGACATGGTCCGCCGGCCAGCGCAGGAACCACGGCCAGGTGGCCGGAAAGGTGGCGAACAGCCCACGCCCGATCCGCGGATCCATCAGGCCGCCGATGCGCATGAACAACCCGGTCTCGCGCGACCACGCCACGGCGTTCAGGTCCCCCGCCATCACCGCGGGGCGCGGCCCGCAACCGGCGGATCGTGCCGCCAGCAGCAGTTCCGCATCGCGCTGCACGGTGCCGTGGCCGAACAGCGTCGGTGGCTTCGGATGCACGCCATGGAAGGCCACCACCGCGCCGGATCGCAGGCGCAGACCGGCGCAGATCGAGGGCACGTAGGAGTCCAGCAGGAACTGCACCTGCGCATCCACCAGCGGCAGCCTGGCGTACAACGCCATGCCCCCGAAATCGGGCCTCGGATGCACGAGATGATGCGGGTAGTCCTGCTTCAGCGGCTCCAGCGCATCGGACCAGCTCGAATCCAGCTCGACCACGAAGACCACGTCCGGCCGCATGCGGCGGATCTGCGCCAGCAGCCGCTCCGCGCCGCTATTGCGGAGCTTCAGGTTGGCGGTGAGCAGTGACAGGCTGAGATCCGCCGCACAGCCCGCCGCGGTCTGCGCCTGCGTCGCGTGCAGGCGCGTGAACGGCCAGATGCGGCGCAGTTGGACCACCAGCGCAAGCCCACCAGCAGCCAGGATGCCAAGCATCGCCGGGCTGCCAGGATCGCCCAGCACCACCAGGCCCGCCAGCACGGGCACCAGGACGCCCGCGACCTGTGGGCGCGGGAAATCCCAGACGTGGACCCACCAGGACTGGCTGTGCAGCCGCGGCAGCACGCTCAGAAGCACGAGCAGGACCGCCAGCACGAACAGGACAAGAAGGGCAGCGGAGGCGATCGTGCCTCCACCATTCATGCCCGCGGCCCCCGATGGATGCCTTCGGCTCTTGGAGCCGGGCGCATGCCGATCAACCCTGATCCCGCCTCAGCGGCAGCGCCACGAAGGTGCTGGCATTGCCGCGCTGGATCTGGATGGCGATGGAGGAGCGGTCGGCCTTACGCGCTTCCTCCAATGCCGTGGAGACGTCGCCCGGGCCGGTCACGTCGCGCCCCCCCGCGCGGAGGATGACGTCGCCGGCACGAATGCCGCGCTCCTCCGCGATGCTGCCCGGGGCGACGCGGACCACGGCGGCGCCGGGCGCACCCTGGCGCGCGGCAAGGGCCAGGCCGACGGCGCCGGTGCTACGCTCGCCCTGCTCGTCACCGCCGCGCCCGGCCATGTCGCGCTGGTCAGGGCGCGGAGACAGCGTCACCTGCTGCTGGCGCTGCTCGCCGTCGCGGCGCAGGGTCAGGGTGATGGTGGCGCCAGGGCTCGCCTCGCCCACGGCGACGGCGAGATCGCGTGAATCCTGCACCTGGCGGTCGCCGGCCCGGGTCACGACATCGCCGGCACGCAATCCTCCGCGCGCGGCGGGCGAACCCGGCTCGACACCCGCGATCAGTGCACCTTCCGCATCCGGCACGCCGAGTGCTTCCGCCAGTTCGCGGTCCACGTTCTGCAGCGAGACGCCAAGCCAGCCGCGTTCCACGCGGCCGTCCTCGCGCAGATCCGTGACGACGCGCTGGGCGATCTGCGAGGGCACGGCGAAGCCGATGCCAATATTGCCGCCCGAGGGCGAGAAGATCGCGGTGTTCACGCCGACCACCTGGCCACGCATGTTGAACAGCGGTCCGCCGGAATTGCCGGGGTTAATCGAGGCGTCGGTCTGGATGAAGTCGTCATAGGGACCGGCGCCGATCTGCCGCCCACGGGCCGAGACGATCCCGGAGGTCGCCGTGCCGCCAAGGCCGAAAGGGTTGCCCATGGCCAGAACCGACTCCCCGACGCGGAGATCGGCGCTCGGACCCCAGGACACCGAGGGCAGCGAGCCGCCAGCCTCCACCTTCAGCAGGGCGATGTCCGTCTGTGGATCGGCGCCAACGACGCGGGCCGGAAGTTCGCGGCCGTCGGCCAGTTCGACGGTGACGCGACGGGCATTGCCGACGACGTGGTTGTTGGTCACGACGAAGCCACTGGTCTCGATGATGAAGCCGGAGCCCTGGCCCATCGCCCGGCGCGGCTGCTGCGGGCCCTGCCCCTGGCCGCCGAAGCGGCGGAAGAATTCCTCGAGCGGCGTGCCGCGCAGCTCAGGGGGAATGTCGGTCATCTGCGTCTCGCGCTGCCCGACGACACTGACGCGCACCACCGCCGGCGCAACCTGTGCAACCAGGTCAGCGAAGTTCGGCGCGCCGGGCTGGGAGGCGGAGGATGACGAGGCGGTGGATTGCGCGACGGCCTGTGGCACGGCCGGCCCCAGGGCCAGCAGGCCGGCGACAAGCAGGCCGGTGGGGGAGATGGACATGCGAGAGCCAGTTCGGGCTGCGGACACCGTGAGACCTCCTGAAGCTGCGGGCCACGGGTGAAGACGACCTACGGCCGGAGGTTGCAGGACTACGGGATGGCACGGATGCCGGGCGGCCCAAAGCCCCGCTTCAGCCGCCAGCTTCCAGCCGCCACCCCGGCGGTGTTTCCACGCTGCCCCGCAGGGCCCATTCCGCCTGCTCCAGGGACCGCCGCACTGCCCGCCTATCGCCGCGGTCGAGCGCGCCGTGCGCTTCCCTGAGCCAGCTGTCCACCACCCCCCGCTCCAGCGGTTCCAGCCTGGCCATGGACAGGGCATGTTCGGCGCGGTCGATCGCATAGCCGATGCGGGCGCGGTCGCCGCCCGCGGCGATGTCCTGCGCCTGCGACATCGCCTGGAACGCGGCCCGCGCGGCGGAGCGGGACTGGCTCCGAACCGGGTCGCCCAGTCCCAGGGCGCCGATCGCGCGCGCGCGGGCTTCCTGGGTGCGGATCAGCGCCTGCCGGGCCTCGTCCATCGCCATGTCGCGCTGCGGCCCCGACGGGGCCTGCCGGATCGCATCCAGCGCTGCCAGCAGGTGCCGCTCGGCCCGGTCCATGTGCCGGAGCGGCGCGTTGCGGCCCGCGATGTCCTGGCCCAGGGCGTGCCCGGCGGGCGCCAGCAGGCCCACGACGAGGGCGATGGGGATCAGGCGTTTCATGGCTCGTCCTCCTTGGCTCCAGTGGAATGGCGGCGGCTTAGATCCAGTAGGGAATCTGGCCGTAATGCCCGTGCAGGCGTTCCTCGAAGGCGCGGTCGGTGGTCGCAGATGGATCGTATTCCGGACTGGTTTCGACCTGCCCGCGGGTGACCCGCACATGCACCTGCTGTGCGCCCCAGTCGACGTGGTCGATCCACTTCGGCGCGACAAGGACCTGCTTGCCGGGCCACCAGTTGCGCGTGTCGACCACGATGTAGCGAATCATCCAGTGGGTATCGTCCAGCAGGAACTCCTCGACATGGCCGATGTCGTCGTCGGTCGCCCGGATATGGTAGCCAGTGACCTCCCTCACGCTGCGCAGGTGCGGATCACCCCGCTGTTCCGGTTCGCTGGCAGTGCCTGGCCTTGAGCCAGGCCGCGCCGTGCCTGCGGCCGGAGCCGCCGCCGGCTGTCCCGCCAAGGGCGGCACGTAGCCGGGGAAGGCGGCGGTCCCGGGATACCAGTATGGCGACCAGCCATAGTAGCCGTAGATGTCGGTTTCCATCTGTCGCGACACCGGCTCGTCCTGGCCCAGGCCGGGGCTGTCCTCGACCTGCTTCCGGGTCGCATCCACCGGGAACATGCGGGTAGCCGGATCCGGATTCCCGAGCACGGATGTGGGCAGCAGCACCTTGCGCCCCGGCAGCCAGGTGCCGGTGTCGACCACCACCCACCGCACCGTCCAATCGGCATCGTCGAACAGGACGTCCGAGACGCTGCCGATCGCATCATCTGTCGCCTGCACGCCGTAGCCCAGGATGGCCGAAGATCGCCATAGTCCTGATTCCTGTGCTGCCATCGTCGCCTCCTCTGCCTGAACCGAGGTTCGCGTCGAAGCCGCCGACCCTGGTTCGGCTTTCCTGATCCTGCCTTGATCCGGGCGGGCCTCATTCAGCCCGCCGCTTAACCCTGGCAGGCGCGGAGCCCGGTTGCCGACCTTCTGCGTGGCTGCCGGAGGCAGCCGCAGCATTCAGTCGAACAATCCACCGAACCAGTCTTCGTCGCGGTCCCTCCTGCGTTCGCCATATTCGCGATAGCCTTCGCGCTCGCCATAGTCGCGACGGTCGTCCCAATCGCCGTACTCGCGATACTCGTCGTCGCGGTAGCCACGACGCATGCGGTCGCGGCGCTCGTCCATGCGGCCCTGCTCGTAGCCACGGTCGAAGCGCTCGCGCCGCTCGCGCTCTCCGAACCAGCCGCGCTCATCATTGTCGAACCACCCGGCGCCGTCGCGCTCGAATGGCTGCGCCTGGGCCTGCGGCGCCACGCCGGCAGCGCCGAGTGTGAGGGCGAGGGTCGCGGGGAGCAGGAGGCTGGTGATCTTCATGTTGTGCGTTCCTTCCAGTTTGTGCTTTGCCGAGCCCTGGTGGCTGGGTTGGTGGACCGGAGGTGTTCCGACCGCTACAGGATCCCGTCGTCGAACAGGCCGTAGTCGATGCGGGGCGCCATGGCCGCGGCCTCCGTGGTGGCGTGGGGCAGCCCGTAGTAGTCGTTGCCTGGCTCGAACCCGTAGCCGTAGCCGTAGTACGGGAAGCCATAGGCACCTCCGCCCCAGCCGATGCCACGCGTCACCAGCACGCCGGAGATGCGGCGGTCGCGGCCGATCACGACATCGGAGACACGGCCATAGCCGGCACCGTTGCTCAGCCGCGCGTAGTCACCGATGAGTTCCGAGATCCGGTATTCGCGCGGTCCGGTGATCAGCGTCTCCGGCCCATCGAACAGGTCGTAGTCCTCGGCCGTTTCCTCGGTCATCCGGATGCGGATGCCGGCGGCGCCAGGGGTCAGGTTGACCTCGTTCCATGGCACGCGGAAGGCCGCGTCGCCGATATCGAGGAAGCCACCGCCTTCGACCACGATGGCGCTGACACGCCCATCGCGCCCGACGAAGATATCCTTGACGTCGCCAAGATCTTCGCCATCACCGCCATAGACCTCCTGGCCCATGATGCGGGAGGCGCGGACGCCACGGTATAGTTCTTCCGCCGTCACCTGACGTGCGCGCTGACCTTCGGGCAGGTTGCGCTCCTCCGAACGGCTGAAGATGACGAGGGTGTTCATTCCGTCCCGGCTAGAGGTCTCACCGCCGGCCCCCCGGGCCTCTCCAGGCTGCTGCTGCGCCTGCCGTTGCTGGTTCGGCTGCTGGCTCGACTGTTGGCTTGGTTGAGCCAGCGCTGGAGCGGCAGCGAGGACTAGCGCGGCAAACCCCGCCGTGCCCATCAGGTTCCAGCGCCGTGCGGAATCCCTGTTGCGATCCTTCAGTGCACCAGTCGTCATCGACTGACTCCTTCTTTGGGTTTGGTTCAGGCCGCCCGCGCCCCTGCATAGGGATCAGGTCCTGCAGTGGCCGTGCAGGTCGAGGAACTCCACCAGGCTGTTCCCTGGATTGTCGTCGAGATGGATGGGGTTGGCGTGCGCCCACGCCGCGTAGCCGGCAAAAACCCGCCGCCACTCCCGCGGCAAGGTGCAGCCCCTGGGTGCGCGTGCCAGGACCCCCAGGACGAAGCCATGGCAGAACCGCATCGCATTGGCATGCGCCGGATCATCCGGCTTCGTCCTGCAAACTTCCAGCAATTGCCCCGTCGTCCGGGCCTGGAAATCCTGCTCTGGCGCTGCCATCGCCGCGCTCGTGGCACCCAACATGGCGGCAGCGAGGATCAGTTCCTTCGCATGCACCATCATGCTCCTCCTCACCCGCTAGCGCACGCTGCCGGATCCCGCAGCGCCACAACGGCGCCACGATCCAACTGATCGGAGTTGGGGCGGCGTCGCGACCAGCGACATCCGTGCCATCACGTAGGGCACGCGCATGAGCCCCACCCTCGTCGACCTGCTGCGTTGTCGCCCGTGCCACATCATGGAAGGAGATGGCCCGATGCCGAGAACGTCAGCGCGAACCGCGCTGCATCGCCTGGTCCTTGTCCTGGGCCTCGTCAGCCCCCTGACCACCCCAAGCCTGGCGCAGTCCGACAACGGGGAGGCCACGGAAGCCTGGCAGCGTCAGCAGCCCACCGTCGAGCGTACGCGGCGCCTGACGCGCGAACAGGGTGTCGCCGCGAGCCCGCAGGAGCGCCGCGAGGAGCTGCGCGACCTGAACGCGATCGCGCGCGAATTGCTGCCGCCTGATCCGGTTCTGCCCGCACCGGGTCTACGCGGTCCCGGCTCCAGCGGCCGCCCCGCCATCGATACGCCGGTGCCGTGAAACCGTTGTATCCCCGCAGAAGGAACTCGATCATGACGTCTGAACAATGCATCCGTCCGGCGGTGGCTTCCGGCCGATTTCGCCTGCACTTCGTCTCACTGCCACTCGCGCTGGTCTGTTTCGTCGCGGCTGGTTCGGCTCAGGCGCAATGGCGAACGGGCCAGACCGCCGAGCCCGCGCCAGTGCTGGAATCGCGCAGTGGGAAGCTGGTAGGCTACGCCACCATGGTCGACGCCGCAGCGGAGCGCCTGCACGCCGCCGTGGTGGCGCTGGCGGACCATGGCACGCGGGACCCGCAGCCCGGCGCCGTGCCGCCGCAGCAGCAGGCCCTGGTGGACCAGGCGCAGAGAGCCTGGATGGTCGTGAAGGAAACGCCGCCGGACTTTGTTGGCCACGACGTCTACATCGCGGCCGAGCGTCAGTTCGCGGAATCCGTCGGCCGGATGCAGCGCGCTGCAACGTCAGCGGCCGAAGCGGTTACGGAGGCACGCGCCATACTGGCCGCGATGGAACGGCTGGAAGATGCCGCGGCAGCCGAAGCAATGCGGGGCGGCTGAACGCCCTGCTCGCTCAGTATTCGAATTCGTAGGTCAGCCCCAGCCGGTCCCCGGCGGGGCCGGTTGCGGTTTCGCCCTCCAGCTTCAGCCGGGGCGTGATCTCCACTTCCACGCCAACTCCGGTCTGCCCACTCTCGACGCCCTGGCGCAACCCCAGATAGACACCAGGCGCGACGTAGCGCCCTGCCTCTGCGATAGGGCCGGCCCCTGTGCCCGCCGCGCCCCCACCACCGGCGACGCCCAGCCGGTCCAGCCCCAAAGCACCCCGCACACGGTCCAGCGCCTGGCTGTCGCCACCAATGCCCGTGAGCTGCGCGATCGCCTCCGCGATCTGGAGGATCTCGAAGGGCGAGAGACGGTCGGTGGAACGATCGAACAGCAGCCGCGCCAGGATTTCGTCCTGCGGCAATTCGGGCGAGGAGCTGAAGGTGATCTCGGGCGAAGCGGGCGTGCCTTGAACCGCAATGGTTATGCTCGTACCACCGGCCTGGCTGCGCGCCGCCAGGTCCAGCCGTGGCGTCAGCGTGCCACCGGCGAAGTCGATGCGACCGCGGTCGAAGGTCAGCCGGCGGGCCAGCACCTGAAGCGTGCCCCGCTGCAGTTCGAAGCCGCCCTGCGGCACTGGGTCAGGCAGCGTGCCGCCGATCCGCAGATCGCCCCCCAGCTCAGCATCAACGCCACGGCCACGAACGAAGATCTGGCCCGGCGCCGAAATCGCGATATCGAGGCGGATAGGCGGCAGGCCCTGCGGCGTCGGCAGGCTGGCCTCGGCCGGCTGCGCGGCGGGCGGCAGGATCGCGCCAGGGGGCGGGGTGCCACGCACCTGTACGTCCTCCAGCACCGGCACGCTGGCAGGAATGGTGCTGGGGATCCGGATCTCGGCCCGCTGCACCCGGACCTGCCCGGCCAGCAGGGCGTCCGCCAGCAGCGGCCCGTCGAGGCGCAGATCAGCATCGAAGGTCGCGGTGACGAGATCGGACACCGCCGGCCGCGCGTTTCGCGCCGTCAGACGCAGGTCGGCCGGCAGCCCGGCCGCACCAAGATCCACGCCGCCCAGCAGCGCGATGCTGCCGCCCCCGGCGGTGCGCCCCTGCAGGCGCTGCACCACGAGGCGGCTCCCTTCCCCGGTGATCGTTCCCGCGATGTCGCTGATCCGGACGCCATAGACCGGGTTGCGGTACTCGCCCCGGGTCAGGGTTGCCTGGCCGCCCAGACGAGGCTCGGCGAACGTGCCATCCGCCCGCAGCGCCAGTCGCAATTGCCCCGTCACCCGGTCCGCCCCGGCGGCCAGGAAGGGGCCAGCCAATGGCTGCAGCAACAGGTTGCCGTCCAGGCTGGCCTGCAAGGGTGCCGCGGGCCCAAAGCCTTGCGGCAACCCCGCCGCCACGGTCAGGCGCCCTGCGCGCCCTGCCTCGATCTCGGCCCGCAGCCGGGCGGTCCCGGCGGTCCAGCTTGCCTCGGCGCGGAGGCCCAGTGCGGGCAGGCCCTGGGACCAGGCTGCGCCCGGGCGCAACCCGCTGCCGCGCAGCCTTGCCTCGACCTCGGGCTGTGCCACCGGGCCGGTGATCCGTACCGTGCCGGAAAGGCTGCCCTCCGGTGAAAGCTCCGGCAGAAACAGGCCGGCCAGCGCGGCGGAGAGCGAGGACAAGGTGGCCGTCAGGTCTGCCTGCTCCGGGCCCCAGCGACCGGCAATGCGGATCTGTCCGCCGCGGGGGGCGGTCAGGTTCAGGGGCGAGGCCAGACGGATGCCGCCATCGGCGCCCAGGAGGATCTGCGCCGGTGATGTGAGGCGAAGGGCCAGTTCCAGCGCCTCGGCCTGCAGGGCGGCAAGGTTCAGTTGCCAACCCTGATCCATCGCCAGCAGCCGTCCACTGGCCGACAGCGTGCTCGCATCCGCGGCGGCCTGAACCGACCAGGCCAGGGCCTGCGGCGTGCCCTCGACGGTCGCCTCGATCAGCCCGGTGGTGCCGGCATAGGCCAGGCGGGGGGCCTCCAGCCGCAGGTCGAAGCCCTGCACGCCGTCGCGCGGCTCGAAGCGCCCCTGCGCCTGCAACCGTCCCTCCAGGCCGGGCAGCCCGGCCAGCGGCGCCAGTGGCGCCAGGGCGTCGGCTTCCAGCCGCGCCGTGCCGTCAAACAGCAGCGCGTCCGGATTGACGAGACCCACCGCGGTCAGCACGGCCGGGCCTAGACTGAGGCGGGCCTGTTCCAGTTGCAGCAGCGTCCCTTGCGGCTGGCCACGCAGCGCCAGCTCCAGCGGCAGGCCCTCCAGTGTCGCCCGCATCTGGGCCTCCGCGCGGGGCGCGCTGACCGGGGTCTCGATCCGGGCCTCCAGGCCCAGCCCCTCAAGCACGCGGCCGGCAAGGGCCACGCGGCCGGAGTTGGCGGTCAGAGCGATGGTCGGGTCGGTCAGGGTGCCGGTGAGCTGCGCGACCGCCTCCAGCGCCCCCTCTGATCCAGGCCCCAGCACTTCGAGCCGCGGCAGACTGAGGCGCGCTGTGGCATCCAGCGGCTCCGCCAGCGAGCCGGTGACCGCGAGCCGCCCGGCTTCACCCCGCACCGCCAGATCCACCTGCCGGGATGCTGGTGCTGCCGTGCCGGACAGGGTCGGGCTGTTGCCCAGCACGGCATCGGCCTGAACGATTCCGGTGGCGAGGCCCTGCGGCGTGGCCTGCAGCTGCAGTTGCGGGGCGGAGAAACTGCCGGTGACGCGGAGCTCGCCCCGCAGCGACTCCCAGGCCATGCCCTCCGGCAGCACGGCATCGATCGGCGCGGAGGCGCCGAGCGCAAGCCGCAGCGTCAGATCCGGCACTTCCCGCGCCAGGTCCACCGTGCCGGTGACGCTGGCCTGCCCGACCGGGGTCCTGACTTCGAGCTGCGTGATCGTCAGCACGCCATCCGCCGGCCGATCGGCATCCAGCGTGAAGGTCGCCGGAAAGAAGGCACCAGGCTGCGGCACCGGTAGCAGTGGCGCCGCCTGCACTTGGCCGCGCAGCCGCGCGCCGAAGGCGCCATCGGCGAGCGCCCGGATGGTGCCCTCCGCTTCCAGCGCAATCTCGGGACCGAGCCGCGCCTCCACCGTCAGAGCCGCGCCGGCGGCGGGGCCATCCAGGCTCAATGTCAGCGAAAGCGGATGCTGCGGCAACCCGAGCAGGCTGGGCACCAGACCGCCTTCCGGCTCCCTCACCGCAAGCTGGGCATTCAGCCGGTCCGCGGCGGGCGCCAAAGCGAGATCGAGGGTGATGCTGCCCTCCCGGTCCAGCCGCCGCAGCGCCAGTTCCGCGGCAAGCCGTCCGGACTCCAGCGCGGCGTTGCCGGTCAGGGAGAAGGCGGCGCCTTGGCCGAGTACCGAGGGATCGAGTTCCAGCCGCTGCACCACCAGGCGGTCCAGCGCCAGATCCACCGGCAGGTCCGGCAGGCCTGGCAGCACGCCGCCTTCGCCCGGTACCAGCTGTTCCGCGGGAGTGGTCGTGGGCGCCGCGACCGGCAGGCGGTCCACGCGCAGCAGCGTCGCCTCCAGCGCCTCCAGCCGCACCACGCCGCGCAGCAGCGCCGTCGGGGCGAGGTTGAGTCGAACGTCCTGCATCGTGAGCCAGACGCCCTGGGCATCGGAGATGGTGATGCGGTTGGCGGAGGGGACGCCGCGCAGCGCGCCTTCCAGCCCCTCAACCCGCAGCCCCGGGATCAGCCGCTCCAGACGCCGCTCCAAGAAGGACGGATCGCGCGCCGCGTCGTCCTGCGCCGTCACCGGCGCGCCGGGCAGCAGCAGCGCCGAGACCAGCAGAACCATCAGGATCCGGAGCAGCCGCCAGTCATTCATGCCTTAGAACGCCTGCCCTATGCCGACATAAAGCCTGTAGCCCGAGGAGCCCTCCTGCCGCACCAGCGGTAGCGCGATGTCGGCGCGGATCGGCCCGATGGCGGTGTGGTAGCGGACCCCAATCCCAGCCCCGATGCGCCAGTCGGAGACGCTGGGGATGGAGTCTGAGCCCACGGTCCCGGCATCGATGAAGGCAACCCCGCCCCAGTTTTCGCCAAAGCGCTGCCGCCATTCGACACTTGCCTCCAGCAGGCTGGCGCCGCCGACCAGCCGTCCATTCGCGCCGCGCGGCCCGATCGATTGGTAGTCATAGCCGCGGACGGAGCCGCCGCCGCCGGCGAAGAAGCGCTGATGGATCGGGGCATCCAGCCGGTCCTGCGCCAGCAGGGAGCCTATGGTGCCGCGCAGCGCGATGATGCTGCGCTCGCTGCCGAAGACGCGCCGGTAGGTGCTGGCGGTGACGCGCAGCGGCGCGAAAAGCGCGGATTCGTCCAGGCTGAAGCTGGGCGTGACGCTGCCGGTCAGGCGCCAGCCGCGCGTCGGGTTCAATAGGCTGTCCGTCTCGTCCCACCGCCCGTTCAGGATGAACCCTGCAACCTGGTACGGGCTCAGCAGACCCTCCGATGGTCCGGCGTCGCCGATGTCGATGGTCGGGCCCGCTCCGAGCGTCAGGCGCTCGGAGAAGCGACGTTCCAGCACGACGGAGGCGACGGCGGCATCACGATCATAGGCCGTCAGCCTCTCCCGCAGCACGCCGATCGTGCCGACGGCGGACAGGTTGCGCCCGAACAGCCCGGGCCGGGTCAGTGTGGCGAAGGCGCGATAGGTGCTGTCCTCGACCCCGCCCCCATCGCTGCCAAGCCGCGCCACCTCTGCCTCCAGCCGCAGCCGTTCCGCTTGGCCGAACAGGTTGCGGTGCTCCCAATAGACCAGGAAGGACGGGCCGTAATTTGTCTCATAGGAGGCGGTGACGCCGATGGCACGGCGCGGGCGCTCGGCGACGGTAAAGGTCACGGGAAGCCGCCCCTCCGCATTCAGTTCCTCCGCCGTCTCAACCCTGACCGAGGAGAACGCGCGCAGGTCGAGGATGCGCCGGCGGGCTTCCTCCAGCCGCGCCGGGCTGTAGGTCTCGCCGGAAATCTGGTTGGCGGCGAAGCGCGCGAGGAACGTGGGGTCGATCCGCTCCGTCCCCGCCACGCGCGGCACGGCAAATGCAGCGCGAGGACCGGGGGCAAGGGTCCAGGTGACCGCCATTCCACGCTGGTCGTAGTTCACCACGGTCTGGCGCCGGACCACGCTGGACAGCGGATAGCCGCCCTCGCGCAGCCGCGCGAGCAGTCGTGCTTCGGCCGCCAGCACCGCGACAGCCGTCGCCGGATCGCCGGGGGCCAGGCTGAGCGGCTCCTCCGTCACCTCGGCCACGGCGGCGATGCCCTGTTCGGTCGTGGCGCGGACGGACACCTCGGAGATCGTGTAAAGTGGACCTGGTTCGGCCTGAATACGCACAACGACCGGCGCGCCGGTACGCACCTCCAGCCGGTCTGCCAGATCCGGCGTGTCCAGAGGCAGGCCGCCGATCAGGATGCGGATGGTGCCGCCCCAATAACCTTCCGAGTGAAGCGCCCGGCCCAGCCGCTCGCGATCATCCGCGGCGCGGGATGCAAGTCCGAATGCAGTCGTCGGCGCTTCCTCCTCCAGCCCCGCAAGCCGGGAGACGGCGGCGAGTGCCGCGTCCAACGATGCATCTCCCGTGGGGGTGAGTTCGGTCACGTAAGGCAGGTTTCCAACCTCGCCTGGCGGAAGATCTGCCTGGCTCGCTTGTTCCTGGGCGCGGCTGCTCGGAAGCGCGATGGCGCTTGCCACGAGCAGGCCAAGGGCGAGCGCGTGTGCAAGGTGCCTATCGCCAGGGGAGCGAGGTGCCGCTGGCACCCGGGGTGGTCGACGTTTCACATGATTGCAAAGCCGGACGCATGCTGCGGTTCCGCACCGAAGAGAAACCTCGTAGTCCTACGTAGTTCATGCTCGATGAACACTTTGAAGAACGGTTCGCCGCACGTGCTCGCCGTAGTCGTGAGGTAGAGCTCCAGGGGCCGGGTTGCATGTGGCGCGGTCAGGATTTCGAGACCAGCGTGGTGATCCACTCGGCTACACGGAAATGGGCACTGGCTATGGCTAGGGTTGCGGTCAGGGCGACCGCCAGCAAAACACCCGCAATGCCCCAGACCCATCCCCAGAAGGCGAGCGCCGCCACGATGGCGACAGGTGACAAGTGACAGCGAGAGGCCGCGTCCTTGAAGCCAGGGATAGATGAGATTGCTGATGCCGATCTGCATGACGGCATAGCCCAGGAAGACGACGAGCGGCATGGTCCAGTTCTGGAACTGGAGCAGGGCGTAGATCGTCGGCGGATGATGCCAATGATGTTGCCGGCCACCGGGATGAAGTTGAGCAGGAAATTCAGCACGCCCCAGGTCAAAGCTAGGTCGAGCCCCATGGCCGCGGCCCAAAGTGCGGAGGCAATGCCGGTGAGAAGGCTGGTGACGATTGTCACCCCGATGTAGCTGCGGAACCTGCCAGCGGTCTCCTCGACAGCGTCCAGGACCTCGCGTCGGTCCGCGGCATCGAAATGGTCACCAATCTTGCTCTTGAATGTCGGGATCTCCGGCAGGCCGAGAAACACCAGGATGGCGATGGAGCCGAGGTAGGCCAGCACCGTGTAGGTGCTGGATAGCACCGTCTGCAGCAGGGAGACGAGGCAGGTATAGCCACCTCCACCGCCGAGGATGACGGGCAGCCCATTCGCCTGCGCCCATTCGGCGTAATCGATGTAGAGCTGCTCGAACTGCGCCTGCCGGGCGATGAGGGTCTGCACGACCTGCCATGGAACAATACACAGCGAAGGCGAATCCTGCGACGACCGGGAGAAGAAGGATGATCGTCCCGCCATAGCTGAGCCACGACGGCAGGTGACTGTCGGGGCGCAGCTTGATCGGCCAGACAACGGCAACGACGAACACAGCCGCCGCCAGCGGCATGGTGACGGAATAGCTCCACTTCGGCGCCGCGACCAAGGGCAGGCCGGCGATCAGCGCAAGCAGCCGGTTGTTGAGCTTATTGTGATCCTGCATTGCTGTGCTTTGACCTGCGGTCGCCCGGGCTGCGCCACCATGCTGGCGGAACCTGCCCAACGCTGCAGGCCGCTGTTCGACCGCGTCAGTCTGCTGCGGCCCGTGGCGGCCCAGTAAAACTGCGTAGGGAACCCTGCCAAATCCTCCGCTTTCAAGCTCGCATGCTCCGGCGAAACCCGATCCTGGCCTTCTTCGCCATCACCTTCGGCATCAGCTGGGGCCTGGCCGTAATCTTCTGGATTCTGAAAAGCCTTGGCCTTGGGTTTCTGAACGACGAACAGCCAGGGTTGCCCGCACGCATCCTCTTCCTGCTGGCCGTCTGGGGCCCGAACTTTTCGGCTGTGCTAGTGACTTGGATGATCGGTGGCCCAGGTGCCCTACGCGATCTCTTCTCTCGACTGTCGCCGCGGCGTGCCGGCGCGGGCTGGTGGGCGACTGCCGTGTTGCTTCCGCTTGGATTGCTGGCAATCAGCGTACTGATGGCAAAGCCGTTTGCTGACGTTGGCTTTGCGCGTCTCGCGGCCGACAGCTGGACCGCCCTGTTGACCTTCCTGGGCCTGTCTCTGATTGGTGGTCCGCTGGGGGAAGAATTGGGATGGCGAGGCTTTGCGCTGCCTCGAATGATTAAGCGGATGACGCCTCTCACGGCAACGCTGCTCATCGGCTTGGCCTGGGGGGCCTGGCACCTCCCGGTGCTTGTCGTGCCGCAAATCCAGCAGGCCTTCCTGCCGCCAGGGTTTCCCATCCTCGCCTTCCCTCTCTACACCACTGCCGCATCCGTGCTGATCGGTTGGATCTATCTCCGTGGCGGACAGTGCCTCTGGCTGGCGGTGCTGTTTCATCTGGTTCTGCTTTGGGGTGTGCACTCGCTGAGCCGGGATCCCCTGCCGGCGCTGGTGTGGGGCGGCGTCGCCGCCTGCTTTGCCGCCGCCATTCTGGCTGCCCTTGCTCCCATCATGCGCCGACGAGACCTGGGCGCTTAAGCGGTCATCTGGCTTCGGGCCACCGCCATGTTGCCATAAAGCTAAGCTGACGCTGCTGGAGCGAGTGACCCGGGCGGCTGGAGGACAACAGATCCGCTTCCTCGACCGCTGCTTGGATCTACTCACCCTCATGGCCCGAGCCGGCTATGCGGCGCGGGGCGCGATCTACCTCATCGTGGGCGTGATCTCGATTCTTGCCGCGTTCGAATTGCATGAAAGGCCGGTCGGCGCGCGGGGAGCGTTGGAGGAGCTGGCAGCCTGGCCAGGCGGTCCCCTGCTCCTGCTGATCATCGGCACCGGCCTGTCCGGCTTTGCGAGTTGGCGCATTGTACAGGCGCTGCTCGACACCGAGCACCTTGGCCGCTCGGCCATCGGGCTGGCGCACCGGGTGGGGCTCACGGGAAGCGGCGCACTCTACGGCCTCATGGGGTGGTCCGCCTTGGAAGCCGCGGACAGCCTGGAGGAGCTGGTCCCGCGAAGCCTTGGCGCCGAGGCTCTGCGAGATGTGTTGGAGTCCTGGATCGCGGAGGAGCTGCTGCTTGGGATCGCGGCCTTTGCGGCGCTCGCGGGTCTCGGAAATGCCGCGAAGGCGCTTTCACGGCGATTCATGGCGGACCTCTCGTGTCCCCGATTGATGCGGCACTGGGTCGCGGCATGCGGGCGGGTCGGCTACGGGACGCGCGCAGCACTTCTGTTGCTCCTTGCTGAACGTCTGGGGGTCACGGCGCTGGATGATTCACGGGCGCTGCACCTGGTCACTCTTGGCGAGGTGCTTGCCGTGTTGGAGCCAGCACCCGGATCATTGCTGCTGCTCGCAGGAGCGGGGGCCGGGCTGCTCTGCTTCGGTGCCTTCGGCATGGCCGAAGCCCTGTGGCGCGGTTTCCGAGAGTGGCCGGTCAAGGACACGCCTCCGCGTTGAGGAGGACGACAGGCCGTCAGTCCTGCCAAGGTCGCCTCCGCCGCCGGGTCAGATAGCGGCGCACCGAAATGACGCCCGCGACTTGGCTGGCGCCATTCCAACGCCGGACAATACAGGCTGCAGGGCGATGCACGATATCGTCCTGGCGCACCACCCTGCGTTGCCGCCCAGGAGGATTGCCGAGGCCGCAGCTTACCTCCGCAGGCCGGCGTCGCCGGAACCAGGTCGAAGAATGTCGGCCTGCACCGTCCGGCTGGTGGCGTCCCGGTTCTGGCCCAGGCGCGTCATAAACCACGAGAAGCGCGCCATCCCCCGCCCCCGGCCAGAGTTCAAGTCCCTCAGGATGGTCCGACTGGCGGCGATAGGGCAGGTCCGCCACCAGTTCCAGCCGGCTCGTCGGCACCATGCCCTCGGCCTCGTCCTGCACGCCACCGAGCCATTTCAGCACGTGGGCGGTTCCCTCCAATGCCATTGTCGGCCCGACCAGCAACACCAAATCCTGGCCGCTGCGGCGCAGGTCGCGAATTCCGAGCCCACCGGTGTCCAGCAGATGCTTGCGATAGCGCCGCCCACCAGGTCCGATCCTGCGGGGCTTGAGCCTGCCCGATCTGGGCTGTTTGAGCATCAGCTCGAGCACCACCGCATAGCCGACCAGCACCGGCCCACGCAGACCGAGCCACACGCGCTCGCCCTGGACCGCGATCCCCTCGATGTCGAGACCGTTCTCCTTCGACGGGACCTTCAGGAACATCTCCTCGTCAGGGCCGCCGGGAAGGTCAAAGAAGTCGCTCAGCAGGATGTGCTGGTGGTCGCCATAGCAATCAGCGCCAGTCTTGCAGCGCCAGTCTTGCTCAATCGTTCGAGCCCTGCTGCTTCATCGCAGGCGAGGAAAAGACAGTCTCCGATGCGCGACGGCAGAGAGGTCCTTGGCCACCGGATCGTCGAGACGAGGAAGCGCCTGCGCGATGGAGAAGGCGAGCCGGACCTGCCCGACACGGGGAGCAGACGGTTCTGACTTGTGCATGGATTCACCTTGCGACTTGAAGCTCATGGATGGCAGCACCCAGCGATCATGTCCTGCGCGTTCTACCAATCGTGTCCGCTTGCTGACCGAATTGGGCGGACCGGGCCTGCGACACCAGCCCGTGATCCTCGGCGAACGAACAGCGAGCACGCTCCTCGTGAAATACGGGCAACTACCTAGCCGGTGAACGAGCCGGGGGCCTTTCCGTTGGTTCAATGCAGGCTGCTTCGTGAGCATGCGACGTGAGGCTGGCAGGCATCAGTGACGCGACGCGGGCGCTGCGGCCACAAGTCGCCCCGGCCGCAACACGCGAGGCATCAATGGCAATTCAGTGCCAGGACCGAGGACATCATCATCATGAACACGCTTCTGACAACGACAGCTTTGGCGGCCGTACTGGCGCTTGCCAGCACGGGAACCACGCAGGCCCAAACCTCCGGGCAGCAGCAGCCTGCCGGTACACAGTCTGGACAAGCCGCTCAGGCGAGCCAGCAAGGGCAGCAGGTCGCGCAACAGCTGCAACAGGCGGAACAGTCCCTGCGCCAGGCGCTGCAACGGATGCAGGGGGCGCAGGGTCAGCAGCAGAGCCAGGCGGCACAGGGTGTGCGCCAGGTTCTCACGCAGCTCCAGCAGACAATGCAGCAGCTGCCTTCCGAGCGCCGAAGCGCCGAGACTGGCCAGCGGCTGGAGCGCGAAGTCTCGGAAGCGCAGGCCAGCATCCAGGGCGAGCGGCCTGACATGGCCCGCGCCAGGGTCCAGGTCGAGGAGGTGCTCGTCGCGATACCGGTACTGCGTGCCGAACTGGTCGGCATGCCGGGCCAGGCTGCAGCACAAGGCGCGCCCGTTGCCGGCCAGATCGTGGTACGCGAAGCCGCACCCACGGTGAATGTGCAGCAGGGTCAGCCGACGGTCACCGTGCGGCAGCCCGCGCCGGTGATCACCGTGGTGGTGCCGCAGCCCGAGATCATCGTCCGCCAGGGACAGCCGCAGGTGACGGTTCAGATGCCGGAGCCGGAAGTCTCCGTTCAGATGCCGGAGCCGCAGGTGCGTGTGATGGAGAACCAGCAGTCGCCGCAGGTACGGGTCACGCCAGCGCAGCCGCAGGTTCAGGTCCAGCGGGCCGATCCGCAGGTGCGTGTGCAGCAGCAGGGACAGCCAGTTATCCGCTTCGAGCAGCAGGGTGATGCCCAGGTGCGGGTCGAGCAGCAGGCGGCTCGCACCGGCGCAACCGCCGCACCGGCGCCCGCGCAGTCCGGCGGGTCTGCACAGCAGGCCGCAGTTTCACCCGCCGCTGGCATGCCGCTCGCGCGTGTTCAGAACCTGGTCGGTACGAACGTCATCGGCGCGAACGGCCGCGACGCCGGCGAGGTCGAGAATCTGCTGATCGACCGCAATGGCCAGGTGCGCGCCGCTGTCGTGGAATGGGGCGGGTTCCTTGGCTTGGGTGAAAGCCGTGCCGTAGTGCCGATCGAGCAGCTGCGGTTCGGCGGATCGGGCGAGCGCGTGCGCATGGACCTGACCCGCGCGCAACTGGAAGCGCTGCCACGCTTCGAGCGTAACCGCATCGCTGAGTACGGCCGGGACCAGGGCTGGAGCGACGGCGTCCGCCTGTATCGCTGATGGAAGGGTTGGGGTGCGCTGCAGGCTATGGCGCACCTTGCCCGCCCTGTCCTTCCACTCACAATCG
>NZ_JBHMFT010000033.1:0-38248 GCF_051433195.1 Falsiroseomonas sp. E2-1-a20
GCTACCAGGGCAGCCCCATCCGCCTCCGCGGCGCCATGCTGAACCTGACCGACATGTGGCAGGCCGCAGACCGGCCACCGAACCGGCGCCCCTCCGACTGGCTCGCCCTCGAGGAGACCGGGCGCTTCCGCACCCATGCAGGCACCCACTCGCCCGACGCCACCGACCTGTTCGCGCCAAATGCCGGTCTCGCCGGTATTTGCCATCTCGACAGCGATGGTCTCGTCGCCACCGTCCGCGGCAACCAGGGCGGTACCTGGGCGCACTGGCAGCTCGCGCTGACCTATGCCCGCTACCTCTCGCCGCCGTTCCACCTCTGGTGCAACACCGTCGTCCGCACTGCCATGCAGCGGCCGGACGACGCACCGGCCATGGGCCATGACCCGCTGCGGGCGTACCTCGACCAGCAGTTCCAGCGGCTGCACCACCGGCTCGACACCCTCGACCGGCATGCCGCCGACCTGATGTTCCTGACGCTCTCGGCGCAAGACCTGGTGCTCGGCACCCGGCGGAAGTTCTCGGGCCTGAGCCAGGAGGCGATCCTGCGCACGGTGGCGGCCGAGCCTTACGGTGGCCAGTGTCCCTGCTGCGACAACGCGCCCGTACTCACCGAGGCGGGCCGGCCGTTGCCCGGTGCCGAGTTCGACCACTTCTTCCATCGCGGCCTGAACCGGCCGGAGTATGGCTGGCTGATCTGCGCGGCATGCCACAGCGATCTGACCCACGGCGGCTACCTGATGCACTTCAGCCGCCTGCCGAGGTTCCGCGCCTTCCAGGCGTTGGTGTTCGGGCAGCGCCGCCGCGGCCGCATGCACATGCGCCTCGGCAGCACGGCGGAGTAGCTAGCCCAACCCCCAAGCCCTCCCCAGCGGAGGACCCAGAGCCCCATGGCATCAACTCGAGGCCATGGGGCTCTTCGCGTTCAGCCATCTCCGCCACCACCGCCACCACCGCCACCACCGCCACCACCGCCGCCACCGCCGCCACCGTCTCCACAGGCCCCGTCGCCCGTTGCCCCGCCACCGGCACTGAACACATGCGCACCGCGCTTGCGCCCAGTCTGGTAGCTCACGGGGCTGTCCTTCGGTCTCCAAACCAATGCCAGGACGACCACCCCTGCCATAGCGCAGACGAATATCGCGATTGCGATGATGCCGAATGCAGAGACGGGCGCAGTCATCTGAGCCTCCCTTTGGCATCGCCGGTCCTCGAATGCGCCCACCATAGCGGCACAGGCTGCTGCCAGGCAGCACGTTGAGCGTTGTCAGCACCAGACAATGGAGAAAGCCCATGCCGCAGTTCATGACCCTGGATGCGACCTTCCCCTTCGAAGCAACTGCGGCGGTGCTGGCTGCGATCGCGTGGCCAGAGGACTTCCCCAACGAGAAACGGTTTGTGGACGCCCAGACTGCACTTGTCGGGCATCTCTTGCGGGCAGTGGACAGCGTGGATCCCGAATGGGCGTGGCGCCCCCAGCTCCTCAAGCCTGGCTACCTGTTGATTGAGGCAGGGAAGGTCGCGCGGTCGCTGAAGGTAACGTCGCGCCGCATCAAGGAGGCGCTCATCGCCGCCCGGGCCGCGCGCCCGTTCGTGGCCGAGGTCCTCACCGGAGCTAAACCTCCGTTGCCGCGGGGTGTCACGCGCCTGTCGCTCAACGCGGTGATCCCCGCTGCCATGGACGAGTGGGACGAGACCGACCCGCACAACTTCGAGCAGCGGGCGTTCCGCCGGACCCTGCCGGTGCTGCATCTTGCGCTGGCTCTCGAGATGGCCATCGGCGCTGCCGAGGAACAGGCGGGCCGCCCGCCAAGCCTGGAGGAGCTACTGATTGGCGACGGCTTGCCAGCCTTTCTCGTCAATCTGGCCGAGCCTCTGGAGGCCGCGGTGCTCTCGATCAGGAAGTTCAAGGTGCCGGCCAAGCGCCAGCTCCAGGTCCGGCTCAAGAAGTAGGTTCAACTCCAAACCGCATTTCTGAACCTGATCCGGGTGCGGCCGTCTGCGATGGCCTGCACCCATGCAAGCAAAACCCCCATCCCCCCCTTCCACACACACCCGGCCAATCCGGCCGCGCGCCCCATCCAAAACAACGCCGGACACGCCGCCCCTGGCGGATGACGAGGCGCGACGAGGTGCTGCCGTGCACCCCACTCCATGCGCCGGCACGCCGCATTCTCCGCGTGACCTTCCGCACGACACCGGGCAGGGGCCCGGTCACGCGGCCAGCGAACAAGATCATGCAGACCGCGCGCCGCCTTGCGGCGATGACGCCGCCCTGCCGCGCCCGATGCGCAAGCGGGAGGTGGCCGATCTGTTCGGCTGCACGACCAAGACGATCGGAAACTGGGCCAGTGCCGGCCTGCTGACCCCGCTCTCCTTGCCCCGCGGACCCTACTTCAGCCGCGAGCAAATCATGGCACTGCTCAAGCTCAAGGGCGGACGGTAGCTCTCATGACTTCGCTACCCCAAGCAACGTCCGCAATTACGGTCCTACTTATGTGGCACAGGCATGTATAGGACCAGAGTTGATACTTTCTGCGTATTTCTTTCGCTTTCCCTCAGGAGATTCGATACATGAGCAGCCCCAACCTTACCACCCCGCCCACCCTCGTCAGGGTCCTCGCCGAGGTCGCCGCCAGCACCGATCTCCGTCCTGCCTACCGCAAGCGCATCACCACCATGCTGCGAGCGATGCCGCGCCTGCTCGACAAGCCGGCCGAGGCGATCCGCCTCGATGCCCCAGGCGTCGGCCCGCGCCTCCTCAAGGCCAGCGCCGCCGAGTGGGGCATCAGCGCCAAGTCCCTGCCATCCTACCGCAGCGTGGTCCGGGCACTGCTGCGCCGCTTCGGCCTGATCGCCCAGCGTGCCGTCGCCGCCGCGTCCGTGCCGGAGCCCTGGCGCCAGCTCCTGGCCCTGGTCCCACCGGGATACGGCAGCGCCCGCATCGTCCCCTTCGCGGAGTTCTGCGCCGGCTGCGGCCTGCTGCCCGCCTCGGTCGGCACGGCGGCGGTGGCCAGCTATATGGCCGACCGCGGCGCCCGCCTCGCAGTGCGCGATCCCCGTCGCATGGGCCGCATGCTGGTCACCGCCTGGAACGGCTGTGCCGCCTCGATCGAGGACTGGCCGGCATTGCCGCTGGTCATGCCGCCGGCCCGCGCAAAAAGCTACGCGCCGCCCTTTGAGGCCTACCCGGCCTCGTTCCAGGCTGAGATCCAGGTCCTCCGGGCGCGGCTGAGCGGCGCGCGCGGGGGCGGGCTCTATGCCGAGGACGGCGAGGACGACGCACAGCCCCTGGCGCGGCCGATGAAGGCGTCTGCGATAACCTCCCGGATGAACGCGCTGCGCTTGGCGGCCGGCGCGCTGGTCCTGAGCGGCCGGCCGATCGAGACGATCACCAGCCTCGGCTGCCTGATCGAGCGGGAGGCGCGCCGGGCGATCTGCTCCTGGCACTGGGAGCACGCCGGCCGCAAGGCGAGTTCCAACACCCGCGGCGTCGCCGTCACGCTGCGGGTGATCGCCCGCCACGTGGCCCGCCTCGACGAGCACGCCCTGCGCCAGGTGATCGCCGACACCACCCCGCTGATCCCGCCGCCCTCCAGCGAGATCACCGACAAGAACATCAGGCGCCTCCAGCAGTTCGAGGACCCCCGCAAGCAGGCTGCCCTGCTGCACCTGCCGGAGCGGGTGATGGAGGAGGCCGAGATCCTGCGCGAGCGCGGCCTTGGCAAGCAGGCGGCCTGGATGGCGAGCGTGGCCCTCGGGATCGAGATCGAGCTCGCCATGCCGCTGCGCCTGGGCAACCTCGTCGGGCTCCGCCTCGGCCATCACCTGCAGGGCATCTTTGGGCCGGGCGAGGCTGTGCACGTCATCATCCCGCCGGGCGAGGTCAAGAACGCCACCACCCTGACCTTCCGGCTCGGCCCGGACGCCGTGGCGATGCTGCGGCGCTACCTCACCGTGTTCCGCCCGCTGGGCCCCAACGCCGAGAGCGACTTCCTCTTTCCCAACCGCGACCACGGCGACATCGCCCGCCAGGCGAACGGCTTCGGCAAGGCGATCGGCGAGGCGGTGCGCCGCCACATCGGCGCCAGGCTGAACGCGCATCTCTTCCGCTGCCTCGCCGGCGTGCTGATCCTGCGCGAGAACCCGGATGCGGTCTCCGACCTGCGCCTGCTGCTCGGCCACAAGACTCTGGAGACGACGCAGCGCTTCTACGCGCTGGTCTGCCGCGAGCAGGCCGCCGAGCGCCACGTCGCGCGCATCACCCGCCTGCGCGACGACAGTCGGATGCTGGCGGCGGCGACCTTCGGCGGCCGCAGGATCCGGCGCGGCACGCGGGGCGGGCGCGGAGGGGTGGGCTGATGTCGCCTATCTGCCTAGCGCCGGAGGCCTGGCCGGAGCCCGAGCGCACGGCGTGGCGCCGCGCCCTGATGCCCCGCCAGGGGCTCTACGGCGAGGGGGGCGCGGCGGCAGGGCGGCCCGAGAGCACGATCGTCAACGTCGCCGAGGGGGTTGGCCACTGGCTGGCCTTCCTGGTCTCGGAGGGCGCCCTGGAGCCGGTGGAGACGCCGCTGGCCCGCATCACCCCGGCCCGGCTCGACGCCTTTGTCACGAGGCTGCGCCAGCGCGGCAACGCCGCGCGCTCGATCGCTGGCTGGATCGGCGGCCTCTGCAGCGGGCTGCGCTGGATGCAGCCAGGCTGCGACGTCGGCTTTATCCGCCGCCCGCGCGGCGTGCCGATCAGCCGCGCGCTCGGCGTCGAGGCCAAGGTGGTGTCCACGGTGGACTCGCTCGATCTCTACGCCTGGGCGGCGGCGCTGAGCGAGGCCGGCATGGCGAGGCTGCACAGCCGGGTCGGGCGCGCGGCCGTGCGCGACGGAGCGCTGCTCGGGTTGCTCGCGCTCTTCGCGCCGCGCGTCGGCGAACTGGCAGCGACGAAACTGAGGGACCATCTGTACGAGGAGGGCGCCAGCTTCCGGCTTCACCTGCCGGGCAGCATTACCAAGACCGGGCGCGGCCGTGGCTTCGTGCTGCCGGAGCCACTGGCGGGGCTGATGCGCCGCTACCTCGAGCATGTGCGGCCGCACTGGCAACCAAGCAGCGGCGATCCGCATCTCTGGCTCAGCCTGCGGCGCCGTGCGCTGAACCGCAAAGTGATCCAGGAGATCGTCGCCAACCGGGTCGAAGCCTGGACCGGGGAGCGGCGCCGGCCGCACTGGTTCCGCAAGTGCCTGACCACGACGGCGGCCCTGCGCGGCGCCTCCTTCGCCTACGACACCGCGCTGGTGATGGGCCACAGCCCCACCGTTGCGCTGCGGCACTACAACATGGCCACCGCCGTCGAGGCCGCCGACCGCCACGCCGAGCGCCTGCGCCGCATGCGGGACGAGACCCGCGCGCTGGCCATGCGCTTCTACGACGAGCAACGCAGCGGGACGCGACGCTGAATCGGGGTGGCGCATCGGCCTCTGCAAACCCAGCGATGTGGAGCAGGCCGGCAGGCGGTGGCTGGGCATCACCAGCGTTCACCCCGGCGTCTTTATAAGGGACAGGAGCAGCCAGGCGCCGGCCGGCTGACGGTGACGGCGATGACGCAGCCCGACGTCTACCGGATGATCGTGCGGCGCGCCGGGGCGGCCGGCGTGGCGACGCAGATCGGCTGCCATTCTTGGCGCGCGCGGGGCATCACTGCTTACCTGGAGAATGGCGGCCTGCTGGAGCACGAGCAGGCGATGGCGGGCCACGCCAGCGCGCGCACGACGAAACTTTACGACCGGCGCGGCGAGCAGGTGTCGCTCGACGAGGTGGAGCGAATTACTTTGTAAAGCAGCCGTACGCGCTACGGCGTTGTACGTCAGGGCATTCCTACCGCTCGCGGTGGTATCTGGCACGCAATGACCGTACGAAATCTGCTTCAACGCGGGGCGGGAAGGTAGCCTTGTCAGCCGTGAAGAACGCGATTTCAGCGCCCGGAGGGCTGTGGTGCTGGGATGGGAGCCGTGGGTGCGCTGATCGAGAGGAGGCAGAGGTTGTGGCCGGCGGCGGCCAGGGTGACGTTGATGGCGTTGCCGGTGGCTGTATCTTTTAGCGCATCACTCCATTGATCGGCCCCTGCCAAGTATTACACCAGCACGGGAACCCAGAATTGCCATACTGCATTATTTGACACGCTCCGACTGGAGTAACACAAATATTACTTGTATTCTGTGAACCAGGTCTCCTTCGAGGTTGAGAAACGTCCTCATCTTCCTCCTCGTCCTCAAAGACGCAGCGCCTTTGACGACACCTTTCACCGTCGTCGCAGTCGGAAGATCGTCGACAATCGTCACCAGCAGCGGCGAAAGTCGGTGTGGGAGTCGAAACAAGAAACATTAAAAGAAAGAACACACCTAAGAACATCCTGAAAAACCAAGATTTTCTGCGTATAGGAAATATTTCTTTCTCTTGAGTAAGAGTCAGCATCGGGCTGGACCTCCGGAGCGTTGCAACGGTGGTTAGACGAGAAAATCCTTCAGGCAATAATAGTGCCATAGCTTCGAACAGACCACAATTATTGGATCAGCGTACGCTGATCAATATGACGGGCGAGTTCGATTCCTCCCTCGCAGTTGGGTCGCTGTCTGATCGCGGCTCCTCTGGTCAGGGCCTCCTTTGCGCTCGCTACATCCACCGCCGGATCTTGGTTGTCTCCGCGGTCGACCCTGCTGGCCGCCGCAACATGCGCCTCGAGACAGTGCCCCGCCATGTCGAGCGCGCGGTGTAGGCCAGCACGTCATCCTCGCTGTCGTCCATCAGCTGGCCGAGCTTCGGCCAGCGCGGGCGGAGCTGGTCGGTGACGTGGCGCCAGGTTTGTCGGGCGCCCTCCTGATCAGACTGCAGGAACGCTTGGCGCAGCGCCGCGGCGGCCATGGACTGCTGGGCCTTCCCGACATGGGCCAGCGCGTTCCTCATCCAATGCACGCGGCAGCGTTGCCACGTCGCGCCGAGGACACGTGCGATCGCCGACTTCAGGCCCTCATGGGCATCGGAGACGACCAGCTTCACGCCCTTCAGGCCGCGCTTGACGAGGCTCTTGAGGAAAGCGGCCCAGAACGTCTCCGCCTCGGACGGGCCGATGTGCAGGCCGACAATCTCGCGCCGCCCCTCGGCATCGCAGGCGACAGCGATTATCGCGGCCACCGACACGATCCGGCCGCCCTCGCGCTGGCGGAGATAAGTGGCGTCGAGCAGCACCGCCTCGGCGACGCTGCGCAGGCTTGATCGTGCGATCAAGGCCGTCTCCTGCTTTCGCCAGCAGGTCCGCCAGTGGCAGCCTGTCGTCGGTCATCGGGTCCTCGGCCGGTCAGGGGTGGGAGCTTCGCAACTGCACCCTAGCCGCCAGGTCCAATGGCCACCTCAGCCCTACACCCCGGACATGGCGGGGATTTCCACCACCTCCGCGGACGCTACCCTAAAATCCTTGCACAGATTGTGCGCACGGCGGCATGCTCATCCTTAAGGGCTGTAAGGGAGAAGTCTGAGAATGCTGAGTTACAGTCTTCGGCGGCGGCGCATCATCTTGGCTGCAGGAATGTGTTATTTCTGCGATGCGCAGGCGAAGATGCAGGCTGACGATTGCCTTTTCTCGCAGGCCACAAGCAATGCAAGTGCGCAAGGATGTACAGGCGATACTCTGAACTTAAGATCGCAGCCACAAGTCAGATTTGTAATTGAAGAAGTTAGTGCACGAACGACTGAGATCGAACTTCGTGGATGCCAAGAAGCTCCTTTTGAGGTTGTGTCACTACGGACACCGGCGAACCGCTTCAGAATAAACTATCCTATAGCAAGAAACGTAGGCGACGACAGTTATATCGCCCCGATAACGCATGAGCTTTGCCATGTTCAGCAAATTCGTTCTGCAGGCGGCATCTTACAGCTTCGACAAACAGTTCAAAACTCGTCCGCTAGGATCGAGCTTGGCGCCGATTTTTTGACAGGAGTTTTATATAAGAAATACTTGGAGAAAGTTGGAGCCGGCGGCCAGCAGCGGAACCTGCGCCAATTTCAACACAGTCTAGATCTCCTTGGAAGCTACCGTTCTGATGAAGGGAGCCACGGCGGACCTGTACACCGCATACACGCATTCAGAAGAGGGTTTTTCTTTCAAGAATTCCAACGGCCCCTGCCTGAATTACACGACTACTTCCAGCGCGAGATTTATGGAAATATCATATAGGGAATAAATTAATGAAAAGACGCGCGCTTGGGGCAGCCTTTTTCCTTTATTCCACCGACGCATTAGGGGTTAATTTGGACAAGCTGTCCGCATGTACCGATATAGAGCGGCTTATTGGAACGGTTCGAGGCCAGGGGCGAAGGCCTCCTTGCCGCGAGCCGCGCGGACGCGTGGAGCGTTTCATATCAGAGCGAGTACAGTGGATACCTCAAGCAAGTATCTGTTTCTTCGCATCGCCACCTATAAAACTTTTAGAAAACTTTCAATGCTTTCTATACCAGTACAGAAATTTTTCAGAGCTATCGTGTTTTCGGGAGGTAAATCACCAAGTGATAGATGAATATAAAGAAAATTACCGAACCTCATATGCAGAAAGGGTCCGGAGATATCTTGATCATGCGGCGAACTGTAGATTTAGCAATGGTGATGCTACCGAGGTTGGCATTCCAACTATGCCTCAGACAATCGCATGGATCGCACGTATGGAAATTGGCTTTATGACAGCTCTCGGCGATGGGCTAATTGGAAGCGGTACGGCAACTCACGGGTACGCCTTGGTTGACCCACAAATTCTTCGAAGGCGAACAGCGATCGAGTTCGTCAGTATTGGCGCTTGATCATGTTACGCCGTACATTCCTACTGGCTATTCCACTACATTTCTATGCGAAGCTCGGCTTAACGCAGTCGACGACGGAATGGCAGATTGATATTGATGATTCACCGGATTTCGCTAGAGATGTCAACGAGGCTTTGCGGGGAGCTCGGTTGCCTGCTTATGCGGTTTCTAGTTCTATTGATATCAAGCGAACGAGTTCAACTGTCTTGAATCCGGCTCAAAAGAAAGATTTGATTGACAACTGGCAGCGGCGTATTGCAAGATTTTTTTTGGATGAAAATTTCCGGATTATAACGTCGGAGGAGCTTGAAGACAAAGGTGGAGTTTCCTTCGATCAAATACGACGTGAAGCCATACGGATACAGCCGTTTGGCCACAGAGGCATGGTGGAAACGAGCGCTGGTCGTCAAATATTTTTGCTTATGAACGAGCGGCCGGCCGCCTGTCGTGACCGAGGCATAATAATGATTACTGTTTTTGCATTTTATCCACGGGACGGCGTGCAATCAGACTATGGAAATATTACAACCTTGATGATTGGCATTGGGGGGTGTGGGCGAGAAACTAGTCGGGCAGGACGAGAGTTACGGGAGCTAAGACAGGATTTAAGAGGTGCTTATCAACGCATTGTGGAGCGGGCATAAAAAATGGATACTATAAGAAAACCTCGAGTTAAAAATATGCGAAGCCTTGTGCTGATGGTTTGGGTTATCTTGGTTGGCAACCCGGCGCAAGCGGCGTGTGTCGCAGGCTTGGGTGCAACATACCCAGGAGCTACTGCGGCGATTGTTGAAT
Organism: Falsiroseomonas sp. E2-1-a20; assembly: GCF_051433195.1. NCBI lineage: Bacteria > Pseudomonadati > Pseudomonadota > Alphaproteobacteria > Acetobacterales > Roseomonadaceae > Falsiroseomonas > Falsiroseomonas sp. E2-1-a20. The sequence goes on from NZ_JBHMFT010000033.1 coordinate 9,628, forward strand.
GGGAAGTTTCGCGTCGCGTAAGGTTGACACCCGACGCTCGAAATTTTACAGTTTCCAGATTTTGCACGGCGGCTGAGCGAATCCGAGATCAGTTTGGAGTTGCGGCGGAGGAACTCAACAGTGCTGCTCAATCACCGCTTTGGCAATATTTGGACCAGGGGCTTACCGGCAGCCCCAATGTAGCAAGCCTGGAATCTCTACTGGCTGAGCCTTACAGATTAGGCGCATCACCCAGGCTACCAGAGCCCCGGGCGCTTGGCGTCATCAATATTTCATATCAAACCCGCGTGGATCGATTAAGAGTTGGCGATACTATATTAGACCCCTGGCCGCGGTTGCTGGCGGCAATAGGAAATCTGTCAATATCGGGCTTACAGGGTCAGCATGTCGTGTGCCAGGGGACCGTCTCGGTGCAGACCTTTCGCCCATCGAGCTTCACATGTTAGCGCGTCATATCGGACGACTACCAACAGTCTACGTTTTTTTAGTTTTGGTTTTCTTGGCGGCAGCGCTTTTTGTTCCGAGTGATCCAGTAATGGGCTTTCAGCTCACCTTGGCGCAGCCAGGCGACGCAGCGTTGGGAACCATTAATCGAATCATAGAGCTTGTAGTTAAGTTTAACACTGCGCTGCTTGCTGGAGCGGGCGCCATAAGCCTCAAATACAAGGATTGGCTTCCATCTTGGAATGGTTTTGATTCTTATGTAATTGTAGCTGTTTTTTGCTGCGGTATCGTATCATATTTTGGCGTTTATTTGGCATATTCTCACCTCTTATCTACATTAGCCCAATCAGGCCTTTCGCCACTAGCGCCAGAGCTTGTGTTCGCGATTCGGCTTCAATATCTTGGAACGGTTGCGGGAGTTATTTTGCTAGGTTTAATATTCTGCAGAATGCTAGATGCGAGGCGACCGTCCTAACCATTCCCTGCGAACGGATGCAGAGCCGGCACTTCCTCCATCAAGCAGAGGCGGACCGAGATCTGGCGGGAGCACTCGTGGGTGGCGTGCCTTTTCTCCAGGCCACGTTCTGGCATGCCGAGGCGTCGAGGTGTTCGTGGCAGCTGCGTATCGTCAGCACAGTTGAGAAGGTCACTGACTGGCGCGACGAAGACGAGCGCGATCCTTTTCCTGCCGGTGAGCAAACGGGATCAGCGACCGGAGGCGTTCTGCCGTGGACGTAATCGGCTTCCTACGGAACGTGCTAGCGCATGGGAACATCATTTTCCTGAATGAGGAAACTCGCGAGAGTATAGGCAGGCCCATGGTCTACATGGCTTTTATGTCCCGCTACGAATACAGGCCCGACCTGTAGAATGCCTCCAAGACCTAGAGACAATTCTGCAACCCGGCTTCACTCATAGAAGTGCTTGGGATCATCTGATGTTTTTCCTGCTTCGTGATCTGACAGGCTTCTCGTGTCGACTCCCGGCAGGGATTCTTAAATGAGGGTTCGAGATCTGGATGGCCTGCGGGTTCTTGCGTTTTTAGCGGCGCTGCTCGCAGCGGCCTGCACCACCTCGACACGTGGCCTTCCGGAAGCGCAGCGCATCGGGCTTGAGGAAGGCTATCGCCCGCAGCATGTCGGCCGGGTTCCGGGGCGGGAGCCGGCCCTGCCAGGGCGATACGTGATCCTGGCGTTCTCCGGCGGCGGCACCCGCGCTGCTGCGCTGGCGCAAGGAGCGCTGCGCGAACTCGGCGCCACGCCGGGCGCCGCGTCGGGCACAACCCTCCTGCATGCCGTGGACATGGTGTCCTCGGTCTCCGGCGGCAGCGTTACGGCTGCCAACTTCGTGCTGAACGGGCCGGAGGGCTTCAGCCGCTTACACGAGGCAGGTGGGTTCCTTCACCATGACGGGATGGCGGATCTCGCGGGGCAGCTCCTGCTGAACCCAATCAACGCGCTGGTCTTCACCGCGACGCCGGCCAGCCGGATCGAGGTGCTGCCGGAGATGCTGCGCCGGCAGGCCTTCGGAGACGCCACCTTCCGCGACCTCCGCAACCTTGCCGCCCGGCGCCGGCCGCTGCTGCTGCTGAACGCAGCGGACATGCAGGTCGGGCAGCGCTTCACCTTCACCCAGGAGCAGCTTGACCGGCTCTGCCTCGACCTTTCCCAGATCCGTCTGGTGGATGCGGTGGCGGCCTCGGCCGCCTTTCCGGTAGCGCTCACGCCCCTGCCGCTGCCGGTCCGTTCGCCCTGCCGCGCCCAGGCCGAGGAGCGCGCTGGCGGCACCGGCATCATGCGGGGCTTCGAAGCACAGGCCCGGCTGCGGGAGGCGATCCGCGCTCGTCGGGAGGATTGCAACGGCCAGCCATCTCCCGATGGCCGCCGCGTGCTGTTCGGCAACGTGCCGGAAGACCTGCCCCGCGCGCTGCGCCAGTGGCACTACCTCAACCTGGATGGCTGCGGCCGGCCGCTACCCTGGCTGCAGCGCGTCCACTTCGTGCATCTCGCCGATGGCGGCACCGCCGACAACCTCGGCCTGTCCGCGCCGCTCGAGGCCATCACCGGCGGCGATGCCGGGGCCCAGCTCGGCCTTGCCATGGCGCGAGGCGAGATCCGGGAGGTTGTGGTCATCACCGTGAACGCTCGCTCGCAGGGCCAGCCGCCGCGGCTCGCCAGCCGCCTGACGCCCACCGTCATCGACCAGCTCCTGGCCTCCATCAACACGCCGATTGACGGGCGGAGCGGCGGCCTGCTGGCCGAGCTGAACGCGCTCGGCCCGCTGCTGCGCGACCGCTTCGCCCTGCTTGCCGCGGAGCAGCCGGCCGGCGCGGCCCCTGCGGCGGCCAGCCCGCGGTCGCCCGAGGTGCGCATCCTCGCCATCGATTTCGAGAAAATCGCCGATGCCGAATGCCGCACCTCCTTCCAGGGCATCGGGACCAACTGGTCGCTCGCACCCTACGAGGTGGAGGCATTGCAGGAGATGGCGTCCGGCATGATGCGCGCGGACCGCTACTACCTCGAGCTCATTGGCTCGACCCCGGATGCAGCGGGACCTGGCCTATCCCGGGCGCGCAGCGCCTGCGATCGGCTGCGCACGCAATCCGGCCCGCCCCTCGCCTTCGGCGGGCCGCCGCGCTGATCAGGTCGAGAGCAGCATCTTGACCAGGTTGACGAGCCCGGCGCCCTGCATGTTGGGATCGCGCTTCAGGTCGGTGCAGTTGTCGACCAGGATACGCCTGGCGCGGTCCGGGTAGCCGACGAATTCGCGCCGTGCCGACAGGAAGCCGGCCAGCACACCCGAGACATGCGGCGCCGCCATCGAGGTGCCACTCATTTCCACGTAGCAGTTCGACAGGTCCTGCGGGCTGCCCTTGGGTGGCCGCCCGCCGCTATAGGCGGAGATGATGCGCTCGCCGGGCGCCACGCAGTCGGGCTTTTGCCGCCCATCGGCGGTCGGTCCGCGCGAGGAGAAATAGGAGATGCCGTAGGTGTGCGGATTCTCCTTGTGCACCGATCCCACCGCAATCGCCTCGTCCAGGTTGGCGGGATCGCCGATCGAGAGGTCGAGGTTCAGCGCCATCTCGCCATCGGCGGATTGCAGGGTTGCGTAGCCCTCGTTTCCGGCCGCCAGAACGACGATCACGCCCTGCCGCCACAGCCGGCGTAGCTCCTGGCAAAGCGGCGTGTGGCCGCAGCCGTAGATGCTAGGATCGTACCCCGCGCCGAGGCTGAGGTTCACGCCGTGCACCACCAGGCGGCTGGCGTCCTCGTTCAGGCTGGCCACCTTGTCGAGCGCCTTGATGATGGCGCTGTCGGAGCCGGCGCCATCGGCCCCCAGCACGCGGAAGCCGAAGATCCCGGTTTCCGGCGCCATGCCCGCCATGTTCTGCTCGCGTCCGCCCAGCACGCCCTTGCACTCGCCGGCGATGATGGCCGCGACATGCGTGCCGTGGCCGTTGGAGTCAGCCTTGGCGCCGCCGGTCAGCGGCTTCGGCTTGCCGCGCTCGGTGCAGTCCCACTGCGCACGGATATTGTTGTGCAGCTTGAAATGCGGGTGCTCCTCGTCGATGCCGGTGTCGAGCACGGCCCAGGAGATGCCCTGCCCGCGCGCGCCGTAGCCGAGCTGCGCCGGCAGAGCCTGCACCACCGCGGCGGAGGTCGCGACCAACGCCCGCTTCTTCGCATTCGCCCAGACCAGCCGAACCCTGAGGTCGGCGGCGCGGGTGCGTAGGCTCTCGATTTCAGAGCGCGTGAGCTTCGCCGCAACGAAGCGGCGCAGCACTTCCGGCGGCTCTTTGTCGATGGACTCGATGGTCGGTGGGCGGCTGCTGGCAAGCCGTTCGAGTTCCTCCACCAACCTGCCCGCGACATCTGCGAGTGGTGCCGGCGCGCCCCGCCCCTCCTGATCTTCGAGCTGGATCAGCACCTCGTGCAGCGTGCTGCCGCGCCCGGCCTCCGCGACCGCCGCGACGTCCGCGGCGATGGCCGAGCGCGCCAAGGGCGAGGCGAAGGCCTGGCCAGTCACCTCGCGCACGGCGGTGCGCAGCTCGCTCGTCCTGAGGTAGCCCGTGCCGGAATGCGGATTCATCGAGCGGTCCAGATTGTCGACCCGGATGCTGCGGACTTCTGCGCGATGCGTCGTGTTCGGCCCGTAGTTGCCTTCGATGTCACCCAGCGCGACGGGATCCAGGCGGTCGGACACGTCGACCCAGCGACGCACGCAGGCCGGCGTCACCAGCTTGCCGTCCTCCTCCAGATGATCGCGGATTTCCTGCATGCCGAGGGGCGAACCGAGCGTCAGGAACAGCGCGACGTCGCAGTCGCCAGGCTTGAAGCGGCGCAACAGTTCATAGGCGATGACGGAACCGAGGCTGTGGGCGACGATCACGAAGGGCTCGCCACCACCGCGCAGCCGGTCGGCCAGGGCATCCAGCATGCGCTCCCTTGCCGACCGGTCGAACAGGTAGTCGTACACGTCCGGCAGCATCATGTCGGTGAGCCAGCGTGCGAGCCAGCGCCGCGTCAGCCGCCCGCCCGGCAGCACCCGCGTCGATGCTCGGCCGGGCCCAGGTACCGGCTCCTCCGCCGCGGCGTTGGACATCCGCTCCGCGATCCGTTCCAGCACACGCTGCTGGGCGGCGTCGTCGGTCAGCGCTGCCGCGAGCGCAGCCGGCGGATCGGAGGGTGCGGTCAGCCCCGCGGCGCGTGCGGCCATGCCGGCGGCGCCGGGCAGGTTCATGTCGGAGCCGCCGCAGGTTCCAGCCTCCGCCGTAGGATAGCGCGCACGGTCCACCCAATAGGCGAGGCGGCTGCGATCACCGAGCTGCACGTCGAACAGCGCGCGATCCCACTGGCAGCGCAGCACGTCCGCCGATGGCTTGTTGCCGATGCCGTGCACGTAGACCACGGTGCGCGGCCCGTCCGGGCCGATGCGCGGCCCGCCTGTCCCACGCACCACGGCGACGCTGCCGGCGAGCGGCGCGGAGCGCTGCAGCGTCACCCGGATCGGGCGGTCCGGCGGGTCGGGGTCCAGGATGTCGATCTCGGCGACCCATCGGTCGGCGCCGTTCACCAGAAGCAGGTTCCACTCGCCGGTCGGCAGCGGGCCTGCGGTGCCGGTCACCAGCCTGGGCTGGCCGCGTGCGAAGACCGTGGTGCCGGGCTTCACGCCTTTGGGTGTCTCCACGAGCACGAAGGCGACCTGGGTGATGAGATCCTTTTTGGCCGGGCCTCGAGGCCTTGCAGGACGCCGCGGCGTGGTCAGCTTCGCCATCTCGTTCCCTCTCTTGGCTGGCTACTGGACCACATCATCGGCAGACCGCTTCTGCGGTGGTAGATCGGCTGTCAATCTTGATAAGTGAAATCTACTGAGGGCAGGCGAAGCTGCTCAGGTTTCGACATGTAAGGCACCGCTAATTCGCAGATGATGTGTTGCGCTGGCACAAATCTTCAATTTCCGGATCGGATGGGAGGAGGCGGCCTGCTTCGCTGTTGGTGAGAGGGACGAACTGGCGGTCGGTACTAGACGTCGCTACCTGCGGTAGGCCTACGGCCTCACGCTGCGAAAGGGTCAGGCCGCGTACCAAGCTTCGGCATGTAGTCCTGACGAGAGCGTCGCCGCGCGGGAATACGGCCCACAGCCGCGCCGTGTTGTCCTCCGACGCGGTGACCAGCCGCTGCCCATTTGGGCTGAAGGCGGCGTGCAGGACCGGCTCCCGGTGCCCCTCGAGCACGGTGGTTTGGGGCCGCTCGCCCCGCAGGTCCCACAGCCGCGCCGTGTTGTCCCACGACGCGGTGACCAGCCGCTGCCCGTCCGGGCTGAAGGCCGCGTACTCCACCCGCCCCCGGTGCCCCTCGAGCACGGTGGGCTGGGGCGGCTCGCCCCGCAGGTCCCACAGCCGCGCCGTGCCGTCTGCCGACGCGGTGACCAGCCGCTGCCCGTCCGGGCTGAAGGCCGCGTGCAGCACCCACCACCGATGTCCCTCGAGCACGGTGGCGCTGGGCCGCTCGCCCCGCAGGTTCCACAGCCGCGCCGTGTTGTCCCACGACGCGGTGACCAGCCGCTGCCCGTCCGGACTGAAGGCCGCGTGCTCCACCGGCCCCCGGTGCCCCTCGAGCACGGTGGGCTGGGGCGGCTCGCCCCGCAGATCCCACAGCCGCGCCGTGTTGTCCCACGACGCGGTGATCAGCCGCTGGCCGTCCGGGCTGAAGGCCGCGTGCCGCACCGACCCCTGGTGTCCCTCGAGCACGGTGGGCTGGGGCGGCTCGCCCCGCAGATCCCACAGCCGCGCCGTGCCGTCCTCCGACGCGGTGACCAGCCGCTGCCCATCCGGGCTGAAGGCCGCGTACTCCACCCGCCCCCGGTGCCCCTCGAGCACGGTTGGCTGGGGCGTCTCGCCCCGCAGATCCCACAGCCGCGCCGTGTTGTCCCACGACGCGGTGACCAGCCGCTGCCCGTCCGGGCTGAAGGCGGCGTGCCGCACCGACCCCTGGTGTCCCTCGAGCACGGTGGCGCGAGGCCGTTCGCCCCGCAGATCCCACAGCCGCGCCGTGCCGTCTGCCGACGCGGTGACCAGCCGCTGCCCGTCCGGGCTGAAGGCCGCGTGTACCACCGGCTCCCGGTGTTCCTCGAGCACGGCGACTTGGGGCCTGTCGCCCCGCAGGTCCCACAGCCGCGCCGTGTCGTCCCACGACGCGGTGACCAGCCGCTGGCCGTCCGGGCTGAAGGCGGCGTGCAGGACCGGCATCTGGTGTCCATCGAGCACGGTGGCTTGGGGCCGCTCGCCCCGCAGGTCCCACAGCCGCGCCGTGCGGTCGAACGATGCCGTGACCAGCCGCTGGCCGTCCGGGCTGAAGGCCGCGTGCCGCACCGACCCCTGGTGTCCCTCGAGCACGGTGGCGCGAGGCCGTTCGCCCCGCAGATCCCACAGCCGCGCCGTGTTGTCCCACGACGCGGTGACCAGCCGCTGGCCGTCCGGGCTGAAGGCGGCGTGTACCACCGGCCCCCGGTGCCCCTCGAGCACGGTGACTTGGGGCCGCTCGCCCCGCAGGTCCCACAGCCGCGCCGTGCGGTCTTCCGACGCGGTGACGAGCCGCTGCCCGTCCGGGCTGAAGGCGGCGTGCAGCACCTGCTCCCGGTGCCCCTCAAGAACGGTGGCTTGGGGCCGCTCGCCCCGCAGGTCCCACAGCCGCGCCGTGCCGTCTGCCGACGCGGTGACCAGCCGCTGTCCATCCGGGCTAAACACGGCAGAACGTCCTGGAAGGACAGCGATCTCACGATTCATCAGCCATGACCCGTCGAGCGCCACCGGCGATGCGGTGTCATCCACGGTTTCGTGCGCCCTCGCGTAGGAATGCAGCGCGAGCAGCATGCCAGTCATCGCGTCTCCGCGCCGTGTTGCCTGTTCCGCCAGCGTTGCCAGGGTCTCTGCCTGCGCAAGCCTGACCTCAGATAGCCTGCTGCTCGCAACATAGGCAGCCGTCCCTGCGCCTAGAGCTGCTAGAAACGCAGCACTGAACGCAGCTACAGCGTACCAGAACCGTGTTCTTGCTATGCGGCGCTGCGCCTCGGCCTCCGCCGCCGCCGCCCGTGCTGCATGTTGTTGCTTGTCTGCCTCAGCCGCCGCCTTCAATGCGGCCGCACGCTGAGCATTCGCCTCAGCTGCTGCCTTTTCGGCGACTTCACGTTGCGCTTCGGCTTCCGCGGCGGCGGCGCGTGCTGCTTCGCGTTCTGCCTCAAGCGCGGCGATCTGCTGCTGGCGCGCCCTCTCCTGCTGCGCCCGTTCCTCCTCCCGCCGCCGGAGCGAGGCCTCGACGAAGTCGGCGACCGCGCGCAGGTCCTCCGCCGCCCGCTCCTGCCGCCACTGCGCCGCCTCGGCCAGCCGCCGGCCCTGCAGCAGGTCCGACGCGTCGCCGCTGCGCCGCCACTCCGCCGCCTCCGCCTCGGCCTTCTGCAGCCACAGCCGGAACGTCCGGTCCTCGTCCAGCCACCCGCGCAGCCGGGCCCAGTGCCGGATCAGCGCATCATGCACGATCTCCACCGTCGGCTCGCCGCCGACATGGCTGGCGCCTGCAATAACCAGCCGCGCCTGCCGGTCCTGGCTGGCAAGCTGCTCCACCAGCTCCCACTCGCGCGCGTCGAACTCAGCCTTCCGCCGCACCCGCCTTGTGTCCTCGCCCTCCCGGTTTGGGTCACCCAGCCAGACCAGCGCCACCAGCACCTTGCGGAAGCTTGCCTCCCCGAAGCGCCGGCTGAGGTCGCCGAACACCGCCTCGGCATGCCGGGTCAGCGGCTCGACGAGCACCTCACCCGGATTCGACGCGCCCGCCGCCTCCGGGCGCCGGATGATCCGCTCCCGCTGCCGCGCCCAGAGCTCGGCGAGCGTGAACTCGAGCAGCGGCAGGGTGTCACCTGAGCCGCTGACGGCCGCCATCAGCTCGTCCACCAGGCCGTCCTCGAAGGCGACCTCGAGCGATCGTGCCGGCGCCTCGATCGCGCGCCGCAGCTCGCCCGCCGTCATCGGCCCGAGCTTCACGTCGGCATCCCGCAGCGCGTCGACGAGCTCCCCTATCTCGAGCGCTCGCCCCATGTAGTCGGCTCGGATCGTCAGCACGCAGCGTGCCGCCGGTTCATGCGCATGGCTGGTGTCGGTGGCGGCCTGCAGGCAGCGCACGAAGCGCGACCGCACGGCCGGATCGGCGACGAGGGTGAACAGCTCCTCGAACTGGTCGGCCACCAACAGCAGCCGCACCGGCTCCAGTTGGCTCCTGGCCGCCGTCAGGCGCTGCAGGTGCCCGACGATGCTGTCGGGATCCTTGCGCAGCGAGGAGGCCAGGGCGCCGAGCGCCGTCTGCTGCTGCAACGACTCGAGTGCATCAGCCTGCCCCTGCGTCGCCTCGAGCAGGGCAGCGGCGAGGTTGCTGAACGGGTCGGAGGAGGGCGCGCCGGGCCGGAAGGTCACCACGCACCAGGGGTCCTGCGCACGCAGCCGCGGCACCAGCCCAGCCCGCACCAGCGATGACTTGCCGCTGCCCGAGCGGCCGACCACGGCGACCAGCGGCAGCTGCCGCAGCTTCGCCTCGAGTTCGTCGATTGCCCGCTCGCGACCATGGAAGAAGCGGGCATCCGCCTCCTGGAAGGCATGGAGGCTCTTGTAGGGGCGGGCCAGGGGCGGCCAGGCCAGCTCGAGCTGCTCCGCCGGCACCACGATGGCCGTGCGCCTGGCCTGATCCCGCTCGGCCTCTGCGGCCATCCCCAGCACGGCGCTGCTGCCCTCGTCGAGCAGTGGCGCCCCGCTGAACCCGCCCTCGATGAAGAAGCCCGGCAGCGCGTTGCCCATGGCGAGCAGGCGGCCGTGCGCGATCGTCGTGCCGATCTCGCCGGCGGCGTCCATGCCGCCGTCATGGCCCGCGGGAAACCCCTTGGTCCAGAACCGCCGGCCCCGCCCGGGCTGAGCGGCGGGGGTGCGGTAGGGCCGGATCCCCACCTCACGCTCGAGTTCCAGGACCGCGACGTCGGCGGCCGGCCCGGGGCTCGGCGGACGCCACTCCACCACGCTTGCGGCGAGACCGGTGGCTGGACCAGTCGCCTGGCCGGCCTGCGTAAAGGGGAACTCGATCCAGACGGTCTCAGACGGGCGAGCAGCCGCGTCCCAGGCCAGGCCCAGCGCCTCGCTGACGACGTGGGCGCAGGTCATGACGTGGCGCGGCGAGACGAGAAAGGCGGTGCCGATGACGGGGCCGGCCGCCGAGGCCCGGAGCCGGGCAATGGCCTGCTGCAGGGGCGCCGTCATCGGGTCCGCCTCACCGCATGGAAAACCGGGTCATCGATCGCCCGACTTCCAGGTCATCGTGACCTTGACGTTGCCCTCGACCGAGGTCTTGGCGATCAGCGCATCGGCGCCGGCGGTGAACTTGATGCCGAACTCGAGGCTGACCTGCTCGGGCCTGGCGGAGAGGTCGCGAAGCTGCGTCATCAGCGCCTCGACGCCGGGCTTCACCTGCGCCAGCGCGCTCTCGAAGCTCTCCCTCGCCTTCTCGGCGGTGCCGCGGGCGACCGGCCGGGTGCCGACCTGCGGGTCATCGACCTCCACGAGCAGCGTGCCACCACCCGCAACGGGAAACTCCACCAGCCGACTGCCCACTGCGCTGCCTCCCCCTGCCCCGGCTTCGAGGTCAACTGTAGGCCATTGAGCGCAACATTAGCAAAGGCCACCGCCCTGCCCCGCAATAATAGCCAGATAGGGCCGATCGGCCCCGCCCAGCTCAGATCATGACCCGCTCCCGGTTCGCCGGAGGCTGTGATGTGAGCGGCGTCTCCAGCAAGTGGCTCCGCGTTAGCCTCGGTTGGCATCAACGACGCGCTTCACCTGCATCGGGTGCCAGGCGTGCCCACCGGCCGGCGCCGGCACGCCGCGCGCGGTCAGCGCCGCGGCGAGCGCGCGCAGCGTTGTCGCGCCAGCGCGCCGTGCTGCCTCGACATAGGGCAGCACGTCGGCGGCGCGGGCACGTGAGATCTCCTGCTTCACCGCCGCCGCCGCGCGCGCCTGGTCGGGCGTGCCGGCACGCAGGCGGGGGTTGCCGAGCACCACGCCCCGCGCCTTCGCCATGGCGAGCGCCGCGCGCGTGCGCTGGCTGATCAGGCCGGCCTCGAGCTCGGCGACGGCGGCCATCTGCGTCACCAGGAACTTGCCGACCGGGCCGGGCGGGACGGTGGGCAGGTCGCAGAACACCACGCCCCCCTCCCCGCTGCCCTCGACGACGCCGAGCAGGAAGCGCGCGTTGCGCGCCAGGCGGTCGAGCTTGGCGATCAGCAGCGTCGCGCGCTGGGCGCGGCAGGCGGCGAGGGCGGCGGCGAGCTGCGGCCGGTCGGCCCGCTTGCCACTCTCGACCTCCTGGAACGCGGCCGCGACCGCGCCGCCGGCGGCGGCGACACGGCGCGCCACCGCTTCCCGTTGGGCGTCGAGGCCGAGGCCGGAGCGGCCCTGCCGTTCGGAGCTGACACGGTAGTAGGCGACGAAGCGCACCGGCCCGATCGGGGTGGCGGCGAGGCTATGGACTGAATTCCTAGGATCGGAGGGCATGTGGGAGGGGTTCTACCCCCTGCCCCGCCGGTCTGTCACGGATCCAAAGGAGCGTTTGACGGTCCGTGACAGGCTGCGGAACCCGAAAGACCGCTTCCGTGAAGCAGGATCAACCGATCGCGGCCACAGCGCCGGACATGTCCCGGATACCTCGAATGGACAGAAAGCGGCTGTATGCCGCCCCCGCCGCCTACTTGATCAGGAACTCGTCGCGCTTCCTGCCGGTCGCTTCCTGCGCGACAAGCCAATTCGGCATGCGCCCCCTGCCTGTCCATTCCTCACCGTTCGGCCCTCGGAATTTCGCTGCGACTTTGCTCCTGGTATCTTGCCGCGTTTTGGTCGCGCGTTTCGCCGAGCGAGTTTCGACCAGCTCTTCAAGGGTCAGGCCGAGATCCTGGGCTCTGTTAGTCATTTCCTCCAAGAGCGCTATTCGCTCATTCTGGGCCTTTTCCTGTCGCTTTTTCTCAGCCGCCTGGATAAGCTCCGTCAGCTGTTTCGCCGAGAAGGCGTCAAGATCAATGGATGCAGAAGTGGCCATTTTTCGCCTCGAAAAAGGGAGCGCTCCTATAGGCTATCTCTGGCGTTTAGAGAATCCCGCCTAGGCCAGAGATCAAACACGTACTGCGGAGAATACGCGAATAGCTTTCGTGGCGCCAGGCCTACCATCACGATAGACCGAATTTTTCTTATTTGATCTCTTTTTATAGACTGTGGGCCCGGAACGGGTCCGCCCGAACGGAGAGCTTCCAGGCTTCAAAACCTCACATCTAGCGCCTCTGCAGGAATGGGGTGTTGTAAGCCATGTAGCAGACGACTTCCTTCGCTGCTGTCACACCGAGCGGCGTAGTGTTGAAATCGTCAACATCGTCGATGCGGACTGCGAACCCCATCCGCTGTCGCCAGTCTTCAAGTTGCCCAGTGCGAGCAGTCGTGACGAAGCCCATTCGGATCCCGGCGCTTGTACCTGGTCCTCGGGCAATAATTCGCGAGTTAGTTTCGTCGGCGCCCATCACGCCGATGATGGTCATGCTATCAAGCTCAAGGGGCTGAGTCAGAGCGAAGTAGGAGATGCTATCGCCGCCGCCCACCGCCGGTGTTCGGATGAAACGCTCGTTGATGAGCATTTGAAAGACTTCAGTGGGTCGAGGATCTCTTCGACACGCCATCTCCGGAAGGAAAATCTCGGCAAAGCGCGCCGACCGGCCAGCACGATCGAAGCAAGCTAACCTCTGCATACTTTCCGTGATGCGCCGGCAGCTATCGTAGGGGGAAAACAGCTGCGCTTTACTCGGCGAGAAAATGCTAAGCGCCAGGGTAGCCCCGATAGCCACGGCCAAGATGTGGAGCATCGTGTTGGCCTGTCCTTTCATCATCTAAGCTTGTCGCAGCCGAGGATGCCTCTCAAGTCAGACTATCGGCCCATCCAGCACGCTGCCTTCAAGCGGCGAATCAGGGTCTGATTGACTGGATTCACCTGACCCAACTGCGCGCGAGGCTTTATCGTGCAGCGAGGGAGGAGCAGGCCAGATAGACTTCGCCAATTCAAAGAACTCTGACGACCTTGCGTCAATCGCAGCCTCGTCCCAGACGGTAGCGCTGACCAGCGCCCCAGTCAGGCGAAGATGGATGTGCTTTTTTAGAGCCTCCCGCTTCGTCATCCATGGCCCGTTCGACAGGATTGGGTTGAGCGCCTCAGAGACGAGGGTGAGATTTCCAATCCGGTGCACTGCCTCGTCTCGTGCGGCGCCATCGCCGTCGTGCGGCAGTTGCCAGTTGTTCCCGCGCCAAGCCTGCGGCATCACGTGCTCGACCTGCACTCGGCTCCAGTCGAAGTGCGCAACCGGCATCGCCAGATGATCACGTCGCCATTCTTCTTCCTCAAGTGCCCGCAGGATCATAAAGGGACGAGCGCCGCTGCCTTTGTATGCATCACGCAGGGCCCAGTGTCGCGCAAATGCAACGTCGTCGGGCCAGATGCTGGTAGCGCTCTGGCCGGCCGCCAGAAAGTGGGTGACAACCGGCGCTGCCGGACCCTCGACCCCTTTCTTGGCAACCTCGTCCAGGAGGTTCACGAACAGGGTGCCGTAGCCTCTGGTGCCGGAAGCGCAGACGAGGCGCCGGACAAGGAAGCTTTCCAGGACGGCAGCGCATTCATTGAGGTCGCCGACATTGCTACCTGGGCGGCTAAGGAGGTGCATCAACAGCGGGTGGAGCACCACTACGTTCATCGCCTTTAGGCGGTGGAGGAACGTGCCGAAGCGCCCGCCTCCGGCCTTGGGGGCATCCAGCTTGCGGTATTGTTCGGCCGCAAGCTGAATTTCACGCATAAGCGCTGGCGCATCGGCGATGCCATTCTGTCCTCGCGCTGGTAGCGCAACGTGGTCGAGGAAGGCTTCGTACACGTGGCCGACCGCCACCGGCTTGCGGAGGCGGGTAATAAGCCAATTTACCAGAAAACCGTCGACCCGCGGACGCGCTGCATGACCAGTGCCGACGCGCTGGCGCCAATAATCTTCCTCGACGTCGAAAGGCTGCCAATGTTCGGCATGCAACCGAGCGCAGGCGGTCTCGTCGTGGCCGTCGCGAGCGGCCTCCCAAAGCAGCCAGTTCTTCACGAGGTCTACGGGCGATAGCGGAGCGCCGCCTGTGTTGAGCGTCTCAAAGATTGCTTGGGGCTCATCCGTGGCCTCAAGGTCAAGGACGATGACGTGGAGGTGGTGCATCAGGGCTCGTGAGAGCGCGGCCGTCCGTGTGCCCACCGCATTGTTCTGCTTCAGCCAAGCCGAGATCGCCTCGAAAAAGAAGGCGTGCGCGTGGACCATGTTGCCCGCGCCGGCGACGTTGGCTGGCGCGGTCGCGTCCATTACAGCGCGGAAGTATCCCCGATCCTTGTTCGTTGGCCAAACTTTATAGGCCTCCTCGCCCTCGGCATAAGCCGGGTTGGCGACAAGGCTGGCCACCTGCTGGCCGGCCTTGGTGAGCACGTCGCTGTCGTCCCCTACCGAGGTGCTCGCGGAGGCGAAAGCGTGCTCCGCCGCCTTGAGGAGGATCTGTAGGGTGGTCAGCCGTTGTTGGCCGTCAATCACTAAGCGTCGCTCGACGTTCCCAGTGCCGGTGCTCTCCTGTTCCAGCACGACCGAGCCGAGGAAGTGGCCACGCACTGGGGCACCGGCAGGCGTGGTCAAGAGGCGCTCCGCGACCGTTGATATGTCCTTCCAGAGAGGCTCCCACTGCGCCTTCTGCTCCCAGACGTATGCCCGCTGGAAAAGCGGTACAACAAAGCGGACGGGCGGCCCGAAGACCTGGGCCAGCGAGATGTAGCGCGGCTTCATAGGGTCCTCATCAGACTCGCTGTTAAGCAACATTATCGCATAAACAGTATCCATACGGCCAAGGCCGCGGGTGGCCAGCATCGACTGCTTCCGGTCCAGGCTGAGCTCTTTGAGGTGGCCGAGCCGGCGAGGGCCGCGGATCAGCTTGCTGGTTTACGCTTGGTGGCTGGCTTGCGTGACCAAGCCTTGGCGAGGGCTTCGACGGCCTTTGCATGTTCATCGAAGTCGATGGCGATGGGATCAAATAGCGCGCCAACCCACTGGACCATCTCGGCATGACTCTCGTGCTTCGGGTCGCCGATTGCCACGAGGAACTCGGCATAGCCCGGGGGTCCGCCGACATCCTCGGGCGGGCAGCGCCCTGTGGCGTCGATCAGGAACGGGTAGAGCAGGCCGGGTATGGAATCCGTGATGCGCTCGACCTTGACCGTGTGTTCCCAGCCGTCTCCAAAGTCGTAGAGGTACTTCAGCGTCTTCGCGCCGGTGTCCTCGAGGATGTCGAGGAGGCGCGCCTTGCGGGCATCGAGTGGGCCGCCTCCCCAGTCCGGGTCGGGCACGCCCCAGCCCACATCTCGGGCCCGGATCTCGTAGAGATGGCTGTTGGTCCAGCCTATGGCGGCCTGCAGCACCAAGTGCAGGCGATCGAGCCGGATGGCCAGCGGCACCTCGACGCGGCGCAGCACTGCAGGCTTGACGTCATCGAGCGTGATCTTGAGCCGGGCGATGCTGGTGCTGGTCATGCCGCTGCCTTTCTCTCCCTCGCCTGAATCCACTTCCACGGCAGCAGCTCATGCAGGCGGGCGGCGGGATGGTCGGCGATGCGGGCCAGGACATCGGCGAGCCAGGCGCGCGGGTCGACACCGTTCAGCTTGGCGGTGATGATGAGCGAGTACATCGCCGCGGCCCGGTCGCCGCCACGATCGCTGCCGGCGAACAGCCATGATTTTCTTCCGAGAGCGATACCACGCAGCGCCCGCTCGGCCGCGTTGTTGCTGAGGCAGATCCGGCCGTCATGCAGGAACCGGGTGAATGCCTCCCAGCGGGTCAGCATGTAGTCCATGGCCTTGGCGACCGGGTTGTGCCGGGACAGCTTGCCGCGGTTCTCCTTCATCCAGATCTCAAGCGCGGTGACGAGCAGCGCGATGTGCTGCTGGCGGACAGCCAGGCGCGCCTCGGCGGCCGACCCGTTGATGGCCCGCTCGGCGTCAAAGATGGCGTCGATCCGTCGCACCGCCTCGATGGCCAGCGGCGCGCGCTGCAGTTCGGCCAGCTCGAACAGCTTGCGCCTGCCATGCGCCCAACACGCCGCCTCGGTGACCGGCCCGGGTTGTCGATCCGCCTCGTACAGGGCGTTGTAGCCCGCATAGGCGTCAGCCTGCAGGATACCGGCGTAGCCTGCCAGGTGCCGGTTCGGATGCTCGGCCGTCCGGTCCCGCGAGTAGCGGAACATCGCCGCCGGTGGCGCCACCCCACCAAAGGGCCGATCGTCGCGGACATAGGTCCAGACCCGGCCGGTGATCGTCCTGCCCCGGGCCACCACGGGGACGGTGGTGTCGTCGCCATGCAGCCGCGCGGCGGCGAGGACATGGGCATCGATCAGGGCCATCAGCGGCGCCAGGTTGGCGGTGCAGGTGCCGACCCAGTCGGCAATAGTCGAGACGCTGAGCTGGATGCCCTGCAGGGCGTAGGCGTCGCTCTGGCGGTTCAGCGGCTGGTGCTGGCCGAACTTGGCCTCGAGTATCATGGCCAGCAGGTTCGGCCCCGCCCGGCCGCGGGCGATGGGATGGAACGGCGCCGGCGGCTGGGTGACGGTCTCGCAGGCGCGGCACGAGAACCGCTCGCGGGCGGTCTGGATGACTTTCCACTTGATCGGCTCGACTTCGAGGGTCTCGGTGATGTCCTCGCCCAGCTTGGACAGCTTGCCGCCGCAGCAAGGGCAGGCGGTCGGCGCCGGGATGACCACTCTCTCGCGCGGCAGGTGGGCCGGCAGGGGTGCGCGCACCGGTTGGCCGCGGGCCGGTTGGTCAGGGCGCCGGCCGTGTCCGCCCTTGGCAGCATCCTCCGCCTTGGTGGCGTCCTCGCTGGCGGCGGCGACCAACTCGCCGAGTTCGAGCTCCAACTGGTCGATCAACTTGCGGCCACGCTCGGAGGAGGCGCCGTACTTGTCGCGCTTGAGCCGCGCGATCAGCAGTTTGAGGTGCGCCACCATAGCCTCGGCGCCGGAGGCGCGCGCCTCGGCCTCGCGCCGCGCCAGTTGCTCGGCCGCAAGCGCGGCGCGCAGCGCGGCGATGTCGTCGGGCGATGTGTCCTGTGCAGGCATCACGCTGGTGATCGAATCACAGCTGCGGCACGCTGGGTAGCGCCGAAGAAACCGCGTTCTACACTATCCCGCCAGTTCCGGCCTGAATGTCCGTTGTGGGTTTCGCCAGTCGATTCCGTCGAGCATGTAGGCAAGCTGCGAGCCGGAGATCTGCAGACAACCGTCAGCCGGAGATGGCCAGATGAAGCGTCCCCTTTCCAATTTCTTCGCATAAAGGGACATGCCAAGCCCGTCGTGCCAGAGGATTTTCACCAGGTCCGCGCGGCGTCCACGAAAGACGTAGAGATCGCCGCAGTGCGGATCACGTCCCAGCGCCTGCTGCACCTGCAGCGCCAGGCTGTTCATGCCACGCCGCTTATGCGGATCTCCACATAAGCGGCGTTATGCGGCGCTGGTGGTTATGCGGAGCAGGGATGCGGATGGCTGATTCTGAGCCGGCGCATGGCGCGATCCGCGCCGCATAAGGGCGGGGTCTAAAGTTAGCGTCGTCCCTGCGGTCCAATGCGGCGGCCGCGAGGAGGACTTCCATGACCAAACCAGGATCCGCCCCGTCGAGGGGCCTTACGCTTTTGCATGCCGGCGAACTCGCGGCTTCGGTCGACGCCTTCGGCGCCGCCCTAACGGCACGGGGCCACACGACTCTCGTCGTTGGCGACTACACCCGCTCCGCTCGTCACTTCGGCCATTGGCTCCAACTCAGGAGCATCGCGGCGGGTGAGGTCGGGGACGAGACGGTGTCGCGCTTCGCGACGCATCGCTGCAGCTGTCCCGGCGGGCGCCGGTGCACGCGACTGTCGCCGCGCTACGTCGGGCGTGTGCGCTGCTTCGTCGCCTTCCTCCGCGAGTGGGGCGAGATCCCGCGCGCTGATGTTTGCATGGACGACCTGCTGCCTCCCGATCTCGTCGCGTTTCGGGACCACCTGCTCGAGGAGAGGGGCGTCGTGCCCGCCACGGCGGACAAGCACGTCCGCCTGCTCCTCCGTCTCCTCCCCACCCTTGGCGACGATCCGGCCCGCTACGACGCGCGATCCGTACGCGACGTCGCGCTCGCCGCCGTCTCGACCACGTCCAGGGCAGATGCCAAGACCGTCGTCACTGCGCTCCGGGTATGGCTACGCTTCCTCGCCTCGCGCGGCTCCTGCCCTGCCGGGCTCGGAGAGGCGATCCCGAGGGTGCCGCAGTGGCGCCTGTCGGCACTGCCGCGCTATCTGCCGCCGGGAGAGGTCGAGCGGGTCGTCGGGTCGTGCGACCTCCGCTCCGTCCACGGGCTGCGCGACCGCGCCATCCTCCTCCTACTCGCCCGTCTTGGCCTGCGTGCGGGCGACGTCCTCCTGCTGCGTCTCGATGATCTCGACTGGACCGCGGCGACGATCCGGGTCCGCGGCAAGGGCCGGCGGGATGTCCAACTGCCCCTGCCGCAGGACGTCGGGGACGCACTTCTCGCCTACCTTGCCGTCCGGCGCGACGATGGCGGCGGTGGCGGCGGGCCAGAGCCCCGCGTGTTCCTCCGCGCCGGGGCACCAAGGCGACCTTTCGCCGATTCGACCTCAATCTCGAGCATTGTCCGTCTCGCCATTGAGAGAGCCGGCATCGCCAACCCGCCCACGCGCGGCGCCAATGTCCTGCGCCATTCCGCGGCAACCTCTCTGCTCCGGGCCGGGGCGACCCTCGACGCCGTCTCGGCCCTGCTCCGGCACCGCTCGCTCGACACGACGGCCCACTACGCCAAGGTCGACGTCCTGATGCTGCGGCGCCTGGCCCGGCCCTGGCCGGAGGGCGCGCCATGCTGAGCGAGTACGTTGCGCGCTACGTCGCCCTGCACCGCGCCCTCGGCTACCGGTTCCGCATCCAGGCCGGCCTGCTCAGCCTCTACGCACGGTTCGCGGAGGCGCGGGGAGACCGCGCGATCCGCACCGACACGGCCCTCGCCTGGGCCGGCGAGGCACCATCGCCTCAGCAGCGGCGCAATCGCCTCCTCGTGCTCCGGCGCTTCGCGCTCGCCCTGCGGGCCGAGAACGCGGCCCACGAGGTGCCCCCGGCCGACGCATTCGGGCGCGCCGTTGCCGAGCGGCATCTGCCGCACATCTACGGCGAGGAGGACATCGCAGGCCTCCTGCAAGGCGCTGCAGCGCTCGCCCCAGTCGGCGGCCTGCGACCGGTCCTCTACGCCACGCTGTTCGGCCTTCTCGCCGCAACCGGCCTTCGCATCTCGGAGGCGCTAGCCCTCCGGCTGGACGACCTCACTGAGGACGGGCTGCTCGTCCGCGAGACGAAGTTCCGCAAGAGCCGCCTCGTCCCCCTGCACAACACCACGGCGGCTGCCCTCGCGCGCTATCTCGTTGTGCGGCGACGTCACCGCGCGGCCGGCCCGTTCCTGTTCGCCGCCCGCGGCGGACCCCTGCCGTACGACACGGCCTCCGGCACGTTTCGCCTGCTCGCCCGGAGGACCGGCCTGCGCAACGCACCTGGCACGGGTGGGCCGCGCATCCACGATCTCCGCCACACCTTCGCGGTCCGCTCGCTGGAGGGCTGTTCTGGGGCTTCGGCGGCGGAGGTAGCGCGTCACATGCTGGCGCTCAGCACCTACCTCGGCCACGCCCACTTCACGGACACGCAGTGGTACCTGCACGCGACGCCCGCGCTCATGGCGGGCATCGCGGCCGCCGGCGAGGCCCACTTCCGGGCAGGGGTACCATGACGGCGCTCGCTCCTCACCTGACCGCGTTCCTGCGGCAGCACCTCCCGCTCGAGCGACGGGCCAGCCCCGCCACGCTCGACACCTACGCCCACGCGCTCCGCCTCCTCGTCTGCTACGCCGCGGAACGGCTCGGCACGCGCCCCTCCCGGCTTGAAGTCGAGGCGCTCGACGCGCCGCTCGTCCTCAACTTCCTCCACCATCTCGAGGCCGGGCGCGGCAACTCGCCGCGGACGCGCAACGCCCGCCTCGCGGCCGTCAACTCCCTATTCCGCTACCTTGAGTACCGTCTCCCCTCCTGCCTCGACCAGGCCCGGCGCATCCGCGCCATCCCCGTCAAGCGGACTGACGAGGCCCTTGTCCGCCATCTGACGCGCGAGGAGGTCCAGGCGCTGCTCGACGCGCCGGACCCACGGACAGTCTCGGGCGTGCGGGACAGGGCCATGCTGCACGTCGCCTTCGCCGCGGGGCTGCGCGTCTCGGAGCTTGTCGGGCTGCGGCTCGACGACCTCCGCCTCGCGCCGGAGCCAGTGCTGCACATCCTTGGCAAGGGACGACGCGAGCGTCTCCTGCCGCTCTGGCGGGAGACCGTCACCGCCCTGCGGGCTTGGCTCGCCGTGCGGCGTGGCGGGAACGATCCAGCGCTGTTCCTCAACGCGCGCGGCGAGGTCATGACCCGGGCCGGCTTCGAGTACATCCTCTCCGAACACGCCAAGGCAGCCGCACGGACCTGTCCGTCTCTCGCAACGCGCCGCATCAGCCCGCACGTCCTGCGACATAGCTGCGCGATGCACATGCTGCACGCGACCCGTGACATCCGGCGCGTCTCGCTCTGGCTCGGGCACGCCGGCCTGCGGACGACGGAGGTCTACCTACGTGCCGATCCGACGGAGAAGCTCGAAACCCTCACGGCCGCGGCGGCGCCGTCCCTTCGGCGTGGCCGTTTCCGCCCGCCCGATGAGCTCATCGCGCTCCTTAGCGCACGTCCGTAGCCGTTATGCGGAGCACCCCAACGCCGAGGCTCGCTCCTACCACCAGCCCCGAACGTCCGCTCCGCATAACCACCATCGCCGCATAACGCCGCATGTCCGTATGCCCGACCGCCAGCCAGACCCGGACGCCAGATGGTGTCGGGATCATCCGCGTAGCGCCGCCAGCACACGCCGCAGGACAGCAATGTTGATCCCCTCGACGACCCGAACCGCCGTGCCGTCCGGCAGCACGATCTCGATGCGGCTGTCCGCATCACTCTCATGGGCGTTGGACGTCGGGGCCGTCGACCTCTGCGCCTCAGGTGCAGGCAGTTCTGGCATGATGCGCAGCGGCACGAAGCCGGGCGCCTCCGCCACCAGCCTGCCGCGCCGTTGCGCGTCCCGCCACTGCCACATCAGGCCACGGCTCACATCGTGCCGGCGCGCCACGTCGTTGAACCTGGCGCCGGGCTCGTCGAGCTCGGCCAGGATCCGCAGTTTCTCCTCGTCCCGCCAACGACGGCGCCGCTCAACGCCGGTGATGATCTCCATCCCGCACCTGCCCGCTGCCCTTAACGGCGCTCCAAAGAACGCCCGTAAGATCAGAAAGCAGGTTCACCCCAATCCCGGTAGGCGGCCTTCGGCGGATGAGTACCCTGAGCCCGCGCATTCGTCGGCTGGTGAACGACATGCGGGCGGAATGGGCCGGACTCGACCGGCGCATCGCAGTGTTCGACGAGGAGTTCGCCGCGAGCGCTCGGCAGGACGAGGCTGCGCGGCGGCTGGCAACGGTGCCCGGTATCGGGCCGATCAACGCGACGGCGCTGGTCGCGGCGGTGGGTGATGCGAGTGCGTTCGGACGGGCACGCGACCTCGCGGCCTGGCTCGGGCTGGTGCCGAAGCAGGCATCGACGGGAGGCAAGCCGAAGCTGCTCGGGATCACCAAGCGGGGCAGCCGCTACCTGCGCAAGAACCTGATCCACGGTGCCCGCGCCGTGCTGCCAAGGCTGGCGGCGACCGAGACGCGTCTGGGCGGCTGGCTGCGCGGCCTGCTCGAGCGGGCGCACAAGAACACCGTGGTGGTGGCGCTGGCGAATAAGCTCGCGCGCATCGCATGGGCGGTGCTGGCGCGCGGGCGGAGTTACGAGGCGGCCGCGGCGGCGGCCTGACGCAACGAGGAGATCGGCCAGGGTGACGGCAACGCCGGTCGCCTAGGCCTGGGAGGTCTGCGGGAGGTAGTGACAAAGATGGCCTGACAGTCAATCGGTGGCACGGCAGCCTGACCCAGCGAACGGCCCTCGAGGCCGCTGTGATTTTAAGGCCCGGGCCGCGCGGATCTCCATCTTGGCAGGGAGCTTGCTCCGAGGCCGGATACGTTCACGCAGACTGCTCACGCCAGACGCGTCATCACAGCTTGCAGACGGGGCGGGCCATACGTTCGCTTCGCGCCGTGCCGACCGCGCCGGACATCACCGAGAGTGACATCGCCGCCCTGCAGGCGGCGCTCGCGGCCGAGCGCCTGGCGCGGCAGGAGGCCGAGGCGCGAGCCACCGGCGCCGAGGCGATGGTGGCCCATCCCAAGCTGCTCATCGCCAAGCTCAAGCATGACAGGTTCGGCGCCTCGTCGGAGCGCAGCCGCAAGCTGATCGACCAGCTTGAGTTGGAACTCGGCGAACTCGTCGCCGCCGCCAGCGAGGACGCCGCCAAGGCCGAGAACGCCGCGGGCAAGGACAAGTCGGCCGACGGCGGCACCACGCCGCGCCGGCAACCGGCCCGCACATCGCTTCCGGAGCACCTGCCGCGCGAGCGCGTGGTGATCGCCGCGCCTACCGCCTGCCCCTGCTGCGGCGGCAAGCTCTCCAAGCTGGGCGAGGACATTACTGAGACGCTTGAGGTCGTGCCGCGGCAGTGGAAGGTCATCCAGACCGTCCGCGAGAGGTTCTCCTGCCGGTCCTGCGAGACCATCACCCAGTCGCCCGCGCCTTTCCATCCGATCGCCCGCGGCCGCGCCGGCCCGCAGTTACTCGCGATGATCCTGGAGGCAAAGTTCGGCCAGCACCTGCCGCTGAACCGCCTCAGCGAGACCTACGCCCGCGAGGGCGTCGAGCTCAGTGTCTCGACCATGCCGACTGGGTCGGCGCCTGCACCGCAGGCTTGGCCCCGCTGATGGCGCTGATCGACGCCCATATGCTCGCCGCTGCGCTGCTGCATGGCGACGACACCACGGTGCCGGTGCTGGCCAAGGGCCGTACCATCGTCGGCCGGGTCTGGACCTATGTCCGCGACGTACTCGGCGCTGGGTGTATCGCGCTCCGGCTTCCATGCCTGGCTGACCCGCAAGCCGAGCAGCCGCGCCCTCGACGACGAGCGGGTTGGCGCGATAGCCTGCGCCAGCTTCTTGGCGAGTGACCGGACCTATTTTGCCCGCCGGGTCTGGCATGACGTGCTGGCGGACGGCGTCGATTGCGGGTTGCACAGGATCGAGCGTCTGATGCGCGAGGGCGCACTTCGGGCCAGGCCGCGGCGATGTTGCTTGCCGCCTGACAACGGCGAGCGGGCACCTGCTGCTGAAGCTCAAACAATGGCAGTCTGACACGAAGTTGGAGCAGCTGCCCGCAGACCAGCTGATATTCGCGTTCGAGGAGATCGAGGCGACGCTAGCCGGGAACGCGGCCAAGGCGTCGACACTGCGTGCCTGCGGCAGGCTCGTCAGCAACTGTTCAGCTTCCTGCTACGGCAGGGTCAGCACCACAGCGAACCTGCCAAGAATGTTAGGGCGTCCTCTGCTGCGCAAGCGCCATGAACGAGACCAGGAGCGGAGCGGCAAAAATAAGCGCCAACAGGATCCGTTGCATCTTAGAGCTCCCTAAAGATGTCGCAACTCGCACTGCCTGCTACCCTACCGCAGTCCGGGACCTTCCGCAAGTCTTTGCCTCAGGACTCTAGCTGCGTCCAGAAGCGGCTGTTCAGCGCGTCCGTATACAAAAGATTCAAGCGAGTCCAAAGTCCGAGGTCCGCTTTGAGGGCTCCGCTCAAGACGACCGATAATGATCCTCAACCGAATCTCCGCATCAGATAAAAGCCGCTCGCGCTCCGCCAGAGGCGCCTGCTCAGACGAGAGCCAGGTCAACACAGTAGTCCCGTAGGTTAACACAAACTGCGCCTGCTGCGGTATAATTTCGATGATGGGCAACCACGAATTGAAGCATGAAACATTTGTCTTAACCAAAATTTCTGCCATCTCTATGTCACTCAAAGATATTTCTTGGACGGAAGTCGGGTTTGTGTTCAATTGATCAAGATATTCTTTCAAATAGGTGAGATAAGATAGAATAATCGGCTGTAGCCAGCGCTCCGCGGAAGCCTGACATCTCTCGCCGGTATTTCCATACCAAATATTTACTGGATGGTTGGAAATAACAGATTGGAAATTTTGAATTAGAAATCGAGAAATTTCGGTACGCAAAGGAACCGCCTGCTCTGATCTTTCTGAGAGCCTCTGGATTAACACCAATTGCGATAGCAAGCGAACCTTCATCCACGCAAAATTTGAACTAGGAATTTGACTCGAAACTGCTCGTGCTGCCCGTTCCAAATCTTCGAGATCTTTGAACCAGTCAACAAGGAGCCGGACTGCCGACGCGTGATCACCAATGGCGGCGAGCAACTGCGCACTGAAAGATACTAAATATGGTGAAAACAGGTCACTCGCAGAAGGAGTATATATCGCATCCGCCGCTGCTGGAGGAGCGCAGGCACTACTGAGGCTTGCTAAGTCAGAAGCGGAACGCTCATGGAAGGTTCTTTCAACAGCAAATCGCGCAGCCCAGGCATTGAATTCTCTCAAGTTTTCTCTCAGATCTCGCTGCCGGTCTTCTATCTGTGCAACCAGCGAAGCATGTAGTGGTTGTCCGGCCACATCAGTTTCTCCAACTAAGGCCATCGTTTGAAATTTTTCGAGCCCTGTCCAAGCGCTAGCAAGAACATGCATGTTAGAAACTATTAGCTCTACCTTAGGAAAGTTGGCGTAGTCTATGAGGCGACGATCACGTGTTATATCAATAACCTTTGCGAGACATATCACGTGAGGTCGCATGCTAGTCAATAAGCGTTCTTGAGTAAAAGCAAATCGGGGAATCATCTCACGAAGCACACGCTCTGCTTCGCGCTTTTGACCGGTTCCCAGCCGATACAGTATAGCTCGATCTCGCTGAATTGTATAAGATGTCTGAGTAGACTCTAGCCTCCTCGTATCAGACGCGATTGAAGAAAGAATAAGATCTTCCGAGGCGGATGGGTCAAAATAAATATCATTGGCAGTCTCGGGACTCCTTGCGGCAGCTTGCTGGAATGGCGGGTAAGTTAATGACTGGAGCTGGTTGATCCGCTGAGGTGCGAAACCGACCACACTAACAAAGCGATTTGCTAAGGGGTCTTGAGGGGGGGCGGCAGTTCTTACGGACGTGGCCGTTTCGCGCAGGGACAAACTTACCGATCCAGCTTTTACTTCTTGCACTCTATCAAAAATCCGCACCCAGATATGGCTAGGAACAATTGCGGCAAGAACAAGAATCGCAAGTACAAGTCCAGCTGAGACTGCTTGAGAAAGCGCTAGAATTTTATTTGGCTTTTCTGCTCCAGGCGAAGCAGAGAAAATACTAGAAAGCCGAATGTCTGCAAGAACGAAGCCAACCACTAGCCCGACGGCTACTGCGTCGAGCGGCACAACGCTAAAAACTCCTTGCATGAAAGATCTAGCCCAAAGCGTTGTCTCTTGAAGAACTGCCATGAGCAAAATGGCAGACAGTGCCAGCATCATAGCCGAGAAAAAAGTCAACGTAATTTTTGGCCGGGCAAGTAATTGTCTGCGGTACTGATACGATAGAAATAAAGCGATGCACAGTACTAGCACTTTGTAAGGCATTTTTGGCTCCCCTCAGCTCTTGCTAACTAGTACTCCAGATTTGGATTTGATCAATCAATCTTTACTAATATGAAAACTGCTTGAGACCATGCTAGGCCCCATATCTCAGCGTGATAGATGCTATTGCTTCCGACGTCTTCAATCCGGTCCGGTACGCTAACCGCCTCCATGAACGCCGGATGCGCCGCTCCTGGGTAAGATCCGCTCTGGTGCCAACATAGCTCTGACGCGGGTAAGGCTCAGAATCGCGCTGCCTGAAAATGCATCCAGTCGAAGTCGCGCATACGGCCGAGGCTCACCAGGCCCTCGCTCTCCACAATCTTCCAGAAGGGTTCATAAACTAACTGAGCGAAGGCGGCGTCGCGCCTGGTCATGCGTAGCTGGTTGCGCATCGGATCGAGGTCTATCGCAATGCCCCAACTGTGCATTGACAGGGAATTGCCACCGCGCATCTTGCGAATGTTAAAGCAGCCGCCAAACAGATCGAGGCGAAGTTCACAGATCCGCTGCTCGCCATATTCAGAAAGTACCTCCTGGAACACCCGTAGGAAGGCATCCCGTACCTTCTCGTGGCACTGGAACCGCCGGATCACCAAGCCGGTGTCCCAGGCGAGCCGCATTGGGTAGGGCAGCTCTAGCGAGACGAGGTGCTCGCCTGGCTTGCCGTAGAAGCGATCGCACTCTGACTGGCGTGGCCAAGCGGTCGCGGGACCGTCGAGCAGTTCCGGCGCTGCCAGCGCGGCGTCGCGCTCCGGCTGGACGAGCTTCTTGCCGGTAGTGCGCAGGACCTGGAAGGCCTCGCGCGCGAACATGGTCTGGGGACCGAGCAGGCCGTCGATCTTCCCGACCTCCTCGCCGGCGTCGCGGAGTAGCGCCTGCTCAACCGCAAGCGCTATACGGGCGTCTGACCAGCTCTCCCATCCCTGCGCCAGGGTACCTCCCTTCGCCTCGCGGTCGAAGCAGGCTCTAACTGCGGTATGCAGCGCGGCGGGATCGCCATCTGCTCCAGCGTAAAGGCCAGCCTTCTTCAGTTCCGCCTCGATCTGCGGCGCGTTCAGCGCGTTTGGGTCGCGTTCGGCCGCCCAGGCGGGCGCCGCGCGTGCGGCCGGTGCTTTGGCCGTGCCTACTACTGGCGCCAATGCGGAGAACGCGCCACCGCTGGCCAGCATGTCGCGTAGCCGCGGCACGCTGGCGGCCAGCTTGCTGTCGTCCTGCATTGCAGCGTTAAAGAAGCGGCAGAAGTTGTCGACATGCTGCGCGGTGTCGATCGGGTACTGCGTCAGCTTCCAGTGGTTAGCGGCGCCGTCGTTGCGGCGCAGGCTCCCAGCATTGTAGGCCGCTGCGACCAGCGGTGGATCGAAGCCGGTGCGCCGTCCCTGGTTCCACATGTAGGCGGCACCAGCCTGAATGGAGATCTCCGGCGTGTAGAGATCGTCCAGTGTCAGTCCTGGGCGATCCAGCGCCTCCCGCGCCGTGCTCAGCAGCGTCTGCGTCAGCCCGGCCGAGACGCGTGACGGGGTGCGAGCCGGCACCAAACGGTCGCAGCCCGGCTCGAAGCGGAGCGCGCGGGGCTTGCCGCTGCTCTCGGTGCAGATGGTGGCGACGACCAACTCGGCCGGCACCTGGATCTCGCGCAGGACGGTAGTCATCTCCTGCTGATAGGTGGCGAAGACCTGGCGCACCAGCTTCCGCTCAGCGTCGCTTGGCAGAAGGCTCGGCCCGCCTGACCGGACCATCACTCCGTCGGGACCGAGCGCCCACTCGCAGCCATCTTGATATTGTCGGTGCGGCTGGCGCAGTGCGACAAGGTCGATGACCTCGTCGGCCTGGCGTTGCGCCTCGACCACCGGCGCGCCAGCGCCAGGAGCCATCAGCCGGGTCCAGGTCGCGATCCCAACCACACCATCCGACTGCAGCCCCTGTGCCCGCTGGAATTTCACGATCGACGTCCGGGTGCCGCGGCCGTATAGACCGTCACGATCTAGGGTCTCGCCCAGTTCGGCCAAGCGCTGCTGCACCACCAGCACGTCGTCGCCACGCATCATGGGCGTGGTCAGCCACAGGTTGCGCTCCAGCGTCATCGGCATCAGGGGCAGGTCCTAATGGGTGGACGCAACGAGTTGTTGATCGTCTGGCGAAGCAACTCAACCCGCGGCGCGAGGTCGGCCGGCAACGGGTCGACAGGTAGGCCCTGCCGCGCAGCACCGAGTTGCTGGCAGACCTCGGCGACAGATGCAGCGTTCTGTGCCCGGAAGACGGCCGCGTCCGCCGCATAATAGGCGCCATAGGCCGCACCATCTGGTGCCGCCTGCAGCGTCGCTGCAGTTGCCGCCAGCGCGTTGTTCTGCCCGGCTGCCGAAGGGCCGCTGCCGAAGAAGTCCCGCTCGATCTTCTGAGCCTCAGCCAAGCCTGTCAGGATTTTGCGACGATCTTCAGCCGGCGCCCCGTCCGGCAGCAAGCGCTGCGCAGCGCCAAAATCTTGTAAGGCGCAGCTTCGATTGCGCGCGCGGGCATCCCTATTCGGGACTTCGGTCAGCTTAGTACAGGCGGCCCCTCGCAGGACGAGCAGACGAGCGCAGACAAGATCGCGAGCATCGCAGGCGATCTGCTCGCCCGCATTGGCCCGTGGGTCGGCCACCTCAGCCATGCGTTGGAGTTGGATAAGATCGGACTGCGTCGGATGGCAAGCAGCCAGCAGGACAAGCCCGAGCAAACCAATGGACAGAGTCGGGCGCATCAGTGTTCCTCCCGCCGCTCGGCGCGTTGCGACAGCAGCTTCAGGGCCAGACCAAGTGCCGGTCCGATCAGTCCTGCGGCGGCGTTGCCGCCGCGATCCGCTACCCTTCCAAACG
>NZ_JBHMFT010000034.1:0-36295 GCF_051433195.1 Falsiroseomonas sp. E2-1-a20
AAAATCCTCGCTTGCGGCAGGCTAAATAAATAACTCTGAATATAAGCCTGGGTGATCAACCCGGCGTAATGATCGATCATATCGGACGAGCACGCCGCGTGAAAGGCGATTACTCCGGCAGGATCGCCGTCGCCTCGATCTCCACCCGCGCCTCCGGCTCCACCAGCGCCACCACCTGCACCAGCGCCATCGCCGGAAAGTTGCGCCCCATCACGGCGCGGTAGGCCGGCCCAAGTTCGGCCAGGCACGCCCGGTACTCCGCGATGTCCACCACATACCAGGTCAGGCGCCCGACATGTTCGGGCCCGCCGCCAGCCTCCCGCAGCACCGCCAGGATGTTCTCCAGCGCCTGCCGAACCTGCGCGACGAAGCCCTCGGCGAAGCGCCCCTTCCCATCCCAGCCGATCTGCCCGCCGACCAGCACAACGCGGCCGCGTCCCATCATCCCGTTCGAATAGCCGCGCGGCGCCGGCCAGCCGGGCGGTTGCAGGGCGGTAAGCGGGTTCATGCGCAACGCTCCTGATACGCCGCCAGCGCCGCGCGCAGATCGGCCGGCACCGGCACCGCGCGCCGTGCATCGAGATTGGTGGTCGCCGTCACCAGATGCATCCGCAGCAATTCCGCCTCCCCCCGATGCACATGCAGCGTCAGGCCGTAGGAGGCACCGCCGATCCGCGTCACCAGCGGCGTCAGCGCCACCCGGTCCCCCATCAGCCCTGGCGCGAAGAAATCCGCCTCGGCATGGGCGAAGCCGGTGCCGATGCGGCGTTCGGCGTGCAGCGCGTGGAAGTCGATGCCGAGCGCCCCCTCGAACCAATCCTCCACCGCCGCATTCGCCTTGGCGAACCAGGTCGCGAAGAACACGATCCCCGCCGGGTCGCAATCGCCGAAGCGCACGCGCTGTTCGCTGCGAAAGGCCTGCGCTGGCAGCGCCGAAGCGGTCAGGGGCGTGGGCCTGGTCATGCGCCCGCTTCGGCCTGCCTGCGGAGTGCGAAGCGCTGCAGCTTGCCGGTCTCGGTCCGCGGCAGCGCGTCGCAGAACACCACGCTGCGCGGATACTTGTACGGCGCGATCTCCGCCTTGACGAAATCCTGCAACGCCTTCGCCAGAGCCGCATCCGCCACGACACCCGGCTTCGGCACGACATAGGCCCGCACCACCATCCCCCGCTCCGCATCCGGCGCGCCGACCACGCCGCATTCGGCGACCGCCGGATGCGCCAGCAGCGCCGCCTCCACCTCCGGCCCCGCGATGTTGTAGCCGGCCGAGATGATCATGTCGTCGTTGCGCGCCTGGTACCAGAAGTAGCCATCGGCGTCCTGGATGTAGGTGTCGCCGGTGATGTTCCAGCCGTGCTGGACGTACTGCGCCTGGCGCGGATCATCCAGGTAGCGGCACCCGGTCGGCCCCTTCACCGCCAGCCGACCAATGGTGCCGCGCGGCACTTCCGCGCCCGCCTCATCCACCACCCGCGCCACATAGCCCGGCACCGGCAGGCCCGTGGCGCCGGGGCGGATGGCCTCCTCCGGCGCGCTGATGAAGATGTGCAGCATCTCCGTCGCGCCGATGCCGTCCATCAGCTTGAGGCCCGTCGCCACCTGCCACGAATCGAAGATCGGCTTCGGCAGCGCCTCCCCGGCCGAGACGGATTTGCGCAGGCTCGACAGGTCATGCCGGCCGGCCAGCCCGGCCATGATCCGGTAGGCGGTCGGCGCGGTGAAGCACACGGTGGCGCGGTAGCGCGCGATCGCCGCCGGCAAGTCCTCCGGCGGCGCGCGTTCCAGCAGCACCGCCGTGGCGCCGACGCGGAACGGGAACAGCACCAGCCCGCCGAGCCCGAAGGTGAAGGCCAGCGGCGGCGAGCCGATGAACACGTCCGACGCCTGCGGCCGCAGCACCTGCATCCCATAGCCGTCGCAGATCGCCAGCATGTCGCGATGGAAATGCAGCGTGCCCTTCGGCTCCCCGGTGCTGCCGCTGGTGAAGCCGATCAGGCAGATGTCATCCGCCGCCGTGTCGCAGGCGGGGAACCCCGGCGCCGCCTGCGCCACCATCCCCTCCAGCTCGCCATCGCCCCAGCAGACCAGGTGGCGCAGGTCGGGCGCCTCGGCCTTGCGGAGTTCCTCCGCCAGCCGCGCGTCGCACAGCGCGTGGCTGATCCGGGCCTTGCGCAGGACCTGGGACAATTCCTTGGCGCGCAGCAGCGGCATGGTGGCGACGACAATGCCGCCCGCCTTCAGCACCGCGAAATACGCCGCGACCATCCAGGCATTGTTGGCCGAGCGCAGCAGCACCCGGTTGCCCGGCACCAGCCCCAGCCGATCCACCAGCACCCGCGCGATCCGGTCCACCCGGTCGGCGAGCTGCGCGTAGCTCAGCGTCTCCTGCGGCGTCACCAGCGCGGGATGCTCGCCGCGCCCGCGCTCCAGGTTGCGGTCCAGCAGTTCCACCGCGCAGTTCAGCCGCGCCGGGTAGCGGTATTCCGGCCGGTCGAGCAGGAACTCCGGCCACTGCTCCCGCGGCGGCAGGTGGTCGCGAGCGAAGCTGTCCCGGTGCGCGCTCATGTTGCGCCGTGGCGGTCGCGTTCCGCCTTGGCGATCACGATGCGCTGGATCTCGGAGGCGCCTTCATAGACGCGCAGCGCCCGGACCTCGCGGTACAGCTCCTCCGCCTTGTGACCGCGCGTGACGCCGAGCCCGCCATGGATCTGCACGTTGCGATCGGCGCAGCGCTGCGCCACCTCCGTCGCATGCAGCTTCGCCATGGAGGCTTCGCGCGTCACCCGCGCCGCGCCGGAATCCTTCAACCAGGCGGCGCGGTAGACCAGCAGCGCCGCGGCCTCCACCTCCGTCGCGCTGTCGGCGATGGCGGCCTGCGACATCTGCTGGTCGAACAGCGTCCCGCCGAAAATGTTTCGCGACACAGCGTGCGCCACCGTCATGTCCAGCGCCCGCCGGGCGAAGCCCAGGGCCGCGGCGCCGACGGTGGCGCGGAACACGTCGAGCGTCGCCATCGCCACCCGGAAGCCTTCGCCCGGCTTGCCCAGCATGTCCTCGGCCGCCACGCGCACACCGGCGAAATCCAGTCGCGCCAGGGGGTGCGGCGCCGTCACCTCGATCCGCTCCGCGACCGTCAGGCCCGCTGCATCGGCGGGCACGAGGAAGGCGGAGAGCCCCTTCGCGCCCGGCGCCTCCCCGGTGCGCGCGAACACCACGTAGCTCGCCGCGATGCCGCCATTGCTGATCCAGGTCTTCTGCCCGCTCAGCCGGTAGTGTCCGTTGCCATCCGGCGTCGCGGCCAGGGCCAGCGCGGAGACATCGCTGCCCGCCTCCGGTTCGCTCAGCGCGAAGGCCGCCAGCGCCGTACCGGCGCGCGCGCCCGGCAACCACCGTTCCCGCTGCGCTGCACTTCCAAACAACGTCAACGGCCCGGTGCCCAGCCCCTGCATCGCAAAGGCGAAATCCGCGAGGCCGCTGTGCCGCGCCAATATATCCCGCGCCAGGCACAGCGCCCGCACATCCAGCACGCCATCGGCCGGGCAGGGCACGCGCAGCAGGCCCGCATCCCCCATCGCGCGCGCCAGCCGCACCACGCTGGCATCCGCGTCGTGCTCGTCCGACAGCGCCTCGGCGTGGTCCGCCGCCCAGGCCTCCACCTCCGCCGCCCAGTCACGGTGGCGCGGTTCCAGGAACGGCCAGTCGAGGAAGCTGCGATCCGCCATCAATCCCCCCGGAACACCGGCCGCTGCTTCGCCACGAAGGCGTCGTAGGCGCGCCGGAAATCCTGCGTCGTCATGCACAGCGCCTGCGCCACCGCCTCCGCCTCGATCGCCTGTTCGACGGACATGGCCCATTCCATCGCCAGCATCCGCTTGGTCATCGCATGCGCGAAGCCGGGCCCTTCCGCGATCTGCCGCGCCAGCGCGGCCGCGCCATCCGCCAGCCCCTCCGGCGCATGCAGCGTGTTGAAGAAACCCCAGGCCAGGCCTTCGTCCCCACCCAGCGACCGTCCCGTGAACAACAACTCGCTCGCGCGCCCCTGGCCGATGATCCGCGGCAGGATGGCGCAGGCGCCCATGTCGCACCCCGCCAGCCCGACCCGGTTGAACAGGAACGCCACCTTCGCCCGCGCCGTGCCCAGCCGCATGTCCGACGCCATGGCGATGATCGCCCCCGCGCCGGCCGCGATACCATCCACCGCCGCGACGATCGGCTGCGGGCAGGCGCGCATCGCCTTCACCAGGTCGCCGGTCATCGCCGTGAACTGCATCAGCCCCTTCGTGTCGCGGTCCAGCAGCGGCCCGATGATCTCGTGCACGTCGCCGCCCGAACAGAAATTCCCGCCCGAGCCCGCCACCACGAAGGCGCGCACCGCATCATCCTGCGACGCCGCACGAAAGATCGCCGTCAGCTCCGCATAGCTCTCGAAGGTCAGCGGATTCTTCCGCTCCGGCCGATCCAGCGTGATCGTGGCGACGCCCCCCGCCACCTCCAGCCTCACATGCTGCGCCCGATACTCCGCCAGCGGGATCATGCCACCTCCTCCGATGTCAGCGCGCCACGCACCGAAAGCTTGGCCTTGCCCAGCAGCAGGAACAGCGCGCCACGCTCACCCTCCGCCATGCCTTCCAGCAGTTCCGCAACCCACGCCTCATGCGCCGCCGATTGCCGCGCGAAGTCGCGCCGCCCCTTCGCCGTCAGCCGCAGCATCTGCGCTCGCTTGTCGCCGGGTCGCACGCGCCGCTCGACCAGCCCCTCCGCCTCCAGCCGCGCGGCGAGGCCGGTGACGTTGCCGTTGCTCACCATCATCCGCTGCGAGACCTCGCCCAGGCTCAACCCGGTCGGCACGCGGTCCAGCGCCGCCAGCAGGTCGAAGCGGGGCAGGGTGGTGTCGAAGTCCCGTCGCAGCCGGCGGCGGATCTCGCCCTCGATCAGCGTCGTGCAGGTCAGCATCCGCAGCCACAGCCGCAACTCGTCCTTGTGACCGGGCGGCGCATGCGCCAGCGCGGTCTCCGCATCCACGGGCGTCATGTCTCGCCCCCATCCACCGCGATCGCCTGGCCGTTGATCGCGGAGGCGCCGCACAGCGCCAGCACGGCAGCGGCCACCTCCGCCGGCTGCACCAGGCGCCGCTGCGGGTTGTGCTTCGCGAGTTCAGCCCGTGCCTCGGCCGCGCTGCGCCCGGTGCGGTCCATGATGCGCGCAATGCTGTCGGCCACGATGTCGGTCTCGGTGAAGCCGGGGCACACCGCATTCACCGTCACGCCCCTCGCCGCCACCTCCTGCGCCAGCGACCGCACCAGCCCGAGCAGCCCATGCTTCGCCGCCGCATAGGCCGTGACATAGGGATAGCCCTTCAGCGCGGCGGTGGAGGCCACCATCACCACCCGCCCGAACCCCGCCGCCAGCATCCCCGGCAGCACCGCCTGCGTCACCGCGACGGCGCCCATCAGGTTCACGCGCCACATCCGCTCGAACAGCGCCGCATCCGTCTTCAGGAAGGGCGCGCTTTCCGCCACGCCGGCCGCCTGCACCAGCATCCCGAATTCCGGCAGCGTCGGCAGCGCATTCACATCCGCCACGATGAAGCCCTGCGCCTCGCCCGCCTCGACCACCGCCCGCAGCCGGTCCTCGCGCCGCCCCAGCACCGTCACCCGCACGCCCGCCGCCGTCAGCGCCGCGGCGCAGGCAGCCCCGATGCCGCTGCCGCCGCCGGTGACCAGGGCCGTCCTGCCGTGAAGCGCTGCCGAGACCATGATCCCCCCGCGATGCTTCAAGCCTAAAACATCGCCGCCCCCCGGGGCAACCTTGCATTTCCGTTGAACCGCCAATCTTTGAAGCCTAAACTATCTCCATCCAGGATCGGGAGAAGCGCGGATGCGCATCGCGGTGATCGGCGGCGGCCCGGCAGGCCTGTATTTCGCCATCCTGATGAAGCGGGATTTTCCCGGCTCGCGCATCACGGTGGTCGAGCGCAACCGGGCCGAGGACACCTTCGGCTTCGGCGTGGTGTTCAGCGACGCGACTCTCGATGCCTTCCATCAGGCCGACGAGCCCAGCTACCGCGCCATCACCGCAAGCTTCGCCTATTGGGACGACATCTCGATTCACGCCAAGGGCCAGGAACACCGCATCGGCGGCAACGGCTTCTGCGGCTGTTCCCGCCGCACGCTGCTGATGCTGCTCGCCCATCGCGCCCGCGCGCTGGGCGTCGAGCTCGAATTCCGACGCGAAGCCGTGCCGGAGGATTTCCCCGACGCCGACCTCATCGTCGCGGCCGACGGCATCAACTCCCCGATCCGCGAACGCTTCGCCGAGCATTTCCAGCCCGAGATCGACCTGCGCCCCAACCGCTTCGCCTGGATGGGCAGCACGCGCCCCTTCGACGCCTTCACCTTCTTCTTCAAGGAAACGCCGCACGGCATCTTCATCGCCCATTGCTACCAGTACGAGCCCGGCGCCAGCACCTGGGTCCTGGAGACCGATCCCGAGACTTTCACGAGCGCCGGCCTCGACAAGATGGACGAGGCCGCGAGTGCTGCCTTTCTTGAAGACGTCTTCGCCGAGGAACTGCAGGGCCACCGCCTGATCACCAACCGCAGCACCTGGCGCCGCTTCCCCACAGTGAAATGCGCCCGCTGGGTGCGCGGCAACGTGGTCCTGCTCGGCGACGCCAAGGCCAGCGCGCATTTCTCCATCGGCTCCGGCACCAAGCTGGCGATGGAGGATGCCATCGCCCTGCACCAGTCCTTCCTGCGCCACGCGATGGTCCCGGATGCGCTGCACGCCTTCGAGACCGGCCGGCGCGAGGATGTCGAGAAGACCCAGCACGCCGCCAACGTCTCCCTCGTCTGGTTCGAGCATGTGAAGCGCTTCTGGGACTTCTCCCCCACGCGCTTCGCTTTCGGTGTGATGACGCGCAGCAAGGCGATTACGTGGGACAACCTCGCCCTCCGCGCGCCCGAATTCGTGGCGGAAACCCAGCGCGCGGTGGCGGAGGAAACGGGCGGCAATCCGGCGAAGCCGCCGATGTTCCAGCCCTTTGCGCTGCGCGGCATGCAGGTGGCCAACCGCGTCGTCGTCTCGCCCATGTGCATGTACTCTGCCACCGAGGGTCTGCCGAACGACTTCCACCTCGCCCATTACGGCGCCCGCGCCACGGGCGGCGCCGGGCTGGTCTTCACCGAGATGACCTGCGTCAGCCGCGGCGCCCGCATCACCCCCGGCTGCACCGGCCTGTGGAACGACGCGCAGCAGGCCGCCTGGACCCGCATCGTGAAGCTGGTGCATGGCAGTTCCGCCGCGAAAATCGCGCTCCAGCTGGGCCATGCCGGCCGCAAGGGCGCGACGAAGCTGATGTGGGAGGGCATGGACCAGCCGCTTCCCGAAGGCGCCTGGCCCCTCCTCTCCGCCAGCCCGACGCCCTACCACCCGCACAGCCAGGTGCCGCGGGAGATGACTCGCGCCGACATGGACGCGGTGAAGGCGGATTTCGTCGCTGCCGCCTGCCGCGGCATCGCCTGCGGCTTCGACATGCTGGAGTTGCACTGCGCCCACGGCTACCTGCTGGCGTCCTTCCTCTCGCCCCTGACGAACCTGCGCACGGACGAATACGGCGGCCCCATCGCCAACCGCCTGCGCTTCCCACTGGAAGTCTTCGCAGCCCTGCGCGAGGCCTGGCCCGCGTCCAAGCCGATGTCCGTCCGCATCTCCGCCACCGACTGGGCGGAAGGCGGGCTGACGGAGGAGGACTGCCTCGCCATCGCCCGCGCCTTCGCCGCCACCGGCGCGGACCTCATCGACGTCTCCACCGGCCAGACCGTCGCCGATGCCAGCCCGACCTATGGCCGCATGTTCCAGCTTCCCTGGGCCGACATGATCCGCAACGAGGCGGATATCGCCGTGATGTGCGTCGGCAACATCACCAGCGCCGACCAGGTCAACACCATCATCGCCGCCGGCCGCGCCGACCTCGTGGCGCTCGGCCGGCCGCATCTGACCGACCCGTCCTTCACCCTGCACGCCGCCGCGCAATACGGCGTCCGCGACCAGGCCTGCCCGCCACAATACCGCTGGGGCCAGGATGCGGCGCTGCGCAACGCGGCGAAGGACCAGGCGGAGCTGCGGGAGCTGAAGCTGAAGGCCCGCCCGAAGACCCACGCACCCGCGCCGCAGGCGCTGCCCAGGGCCGCGGAGTAGCACCAGCTTCAAACTTGCAACGGCGCTTCGGGTGGACTAAGTTGGGTAGACCAGACTAAGGCTGATCCTCATGCATAGCGTCAATATCCACGAGGCCAAGACCCAGCTTTCCGCCCTCGTCGAGCAGGCGGCGCAGGGCGAGGCCTTCATCATCGCCAAGGCAGGCAAGCCGATGGTCAAGGTCGTGCCACTGGATGACAGCGCCCGCGCCGGCACCAGCCGCATCGGCTTCCTCGCCGGCCAGATCACGGTGCCCGAGGATTTCGACCGCATGGCCGCGCCGGAGATAGAGGCGCTGTTCACGGGCGGCGCGTGACCTTCTTCCTGTTCGACACGCACATCCTGCTCTGGGCCGCCGGCCTGCCCGAGCGGCTTCCGGCCGCGGCACGCCGCATCCTGGAAACACCGCGCAGCGTCTGCGCCTTCAGCGCCGCCTCGATCTGGGAGGTGGCTGTGAAGTCCGGCCTCGGCCGCGCCGATTTCAGCGTCGACCCGCGCCGCCTGCGCCGCGGCCTGCTCGATGCCGGCTACCGCGAAATCCCTGTCACCAGCGAACACGCCGCCGGCCTGATGCGCCTGCCACCGATCCACAAGGATCCCTTCGACCGCATGCTGGTGGCGCAGGCGGAAGCGGAGGGCGCGACGCTGGTCACCGCCGACCCGGTGCTGGCGCGCTACGCCGAGCACATCCTGCTGGTTGGCTGAACCCTCTCCCCCCGACGGGGGAGAGGGAAGGGTGAGGGGGGCTTACGGATCCACGCGCTGCCCCGACCCTGCAGACCTCCCCCTCACCCAACCCTCTCCCCCTCCAGGGGAGAGGGCTCTACCCCCGATCTCAGCTGTTGATCCACGGCGCCCGCCGCCACAACTCCGCATACTGCGTCTGCGCCGCCCGCATCCGCGCCTCCCACGCCGCCCCCGGCTCCAGCGTCGGCTCGATGAACTGCGCCGCGAAGGTCTGCCGCGTCGCGGGGTCCGAGGCCGCCTCCTGCACCGCGTCCCGCAGCCGGTCCACGATCCGGTCCGATGTGGCCCTGGGCACCACCAGCCCGCGCTCCGAATACATCTCGAAGTCCAGGCCCATGCTCTTGAAGGTCGGCACGCCCGGCGCGAAGCGGGTTTCCGCCGCGCCGCCATGCCCGATGAAGCGCACGCCATCCGGGTTCGGCATCACCTCCCCCACCGAGACGGTGTTCGCCTGCACATGCCCGGCCATCAGCGCGTTCCGCTGGATCGGCGCGCCGGTGTAGTGGATGATGGTG
The DNA here is from genome assembly GCF_051433195.1 of Falsiroseomonas sp. E2-1-a20. Taxonomy (NCBI): domain Bacteria; kingdom Pseudomonadati; phylum Pseudomonadota; class Alphaproteobacteria; order Acetobacterales; family Roseomonadaceae; genus Falsiroseomonas; species Falsiroseomonas sp. E2-1-a20. The sequence goes on from NZ_JBHMFT010000034.1 coordinate 9,461, forward strand.
AACTTCGCCCCCGTCAGGCGGGAGATCATCGCCAGCAACAGGTGGTCGTCGGTGCCGATGCCGGAGGTCGAGATGGTGATCCCCTCCGGGTCCGCCAGCGCGCGCTTGACCAGGTCCGGCACGTCCTTGATCGGGCTGTCGGCGCGGATGATCAGGCCGGTCGGGTCCGTCATGATGTTGCCGATGAAGCCGAAGCTATCCAGCGAGTACTGCGCCCGCCGTTCCACCGGAACGGTGACGAAGGACGGCATGTTGGTCAGCCCCATCACCAGCCCGTCTGGCCTGGCGCGGGCCACATAGGTCAGCGCCACCTCGCTCGACGCGCCCGGCCGGTTCACCACCGTGATCGGCTGGCCGAGCCGCGTCTCCAGATGCTTCGCGAACAGCCGCGCCACGATGTCCGTGCCGCCGCCCGGCGCGAAGCCGACAACGAGTTCCACCGGCCGGTCCGGCCGCCAGGAATTGCCAAGGGCAGGCGCGGCGAGCGGGGCGGCGAGCAGCGCGCCAAGCGCGGTGCGGCGGGTCAGCAGCGACATGCGATCCTCCTGTGCAGGCGGATCGTATGAAGGATGCGGGGCCGCCGGGGGAATGGCGCGCTGCGGTGCCGGCGGCGAAACCGGTAAAGCCCGGCGCCACGAATCCTGTGAATTGGTAAAGGCTTTACACGTGCAGGTAGCTGTCGCGCACCTGCGGCGAGGCCGCGAGATCCGCGCTCGTCCCGGTCCAGACCGTGCGACCTTTCTCGATCACCACATGCCGGTCCGCCAAGCGGGACACCGCGGCCAGGTTCTTGTCGATCAGCAGAATCGCCTGGCCCTCCGCCTTCAGCTTCGCCAGCACGGACCAGATCTCCGCCCGGATCAGCGGCGCCAGCCCTTCCGTCGCCTCGTCCAGGATCAACAGCCGCGGGTTGGTCATCAGCGCGCGGCCGATCGCCACCATCTGCTGCTCCCCGCCCGAAAGCTTGGCGCCCGGGTTCCGCCGCCGTTCCTGCAGCCGGGGGAAGAAGGCGTAGACCTCCTCCAGCGTCCAGCGCGGCGTGGCGCGTCCGCTGCGGTTGGCCGCCGTCGCCAGCAGGTTCTCCTCCACCGTCAGCGTCGCGAACACCTGCCGCCCCTCCGGCACCAGCCCGAGCCCAAGCTGCGCGACCCGATGCGCCGGCAGCCCGGCCACCGGCGCGCCATCCACCGCGATGCCGCCCCCCCACACGCGCCCGCCGACGGAGGGTAGCAGCCCCATGATGGCGCGGATCGTCGTCGTCTTGCCCATGCCGTTGCGGCCGAGCAGCGTCACCACCTCGCCAGCGCCGATCGCCAGTTCCACCCCGAACAGCACCTGGCTGCCGCCATAGCCGGCGGTGAGGTTGTGGAGGCTCAGCACGTCGCCTCATCCTCGCCGAGATAGGCGGCCTTCACCTCCGCATTGGCGCGGATTTCATCCGGCGTGCCGGTGGCGATGACGCGGCCATAGACGAGGACGGAAATCCGGTCCGCCATCGCGAACACCGCCTGCATGTCGTGCTCCACCAGCAGGATGGCGTAGCGGCCGCGAAGGCCGCGCAGGATGCCGATCAGCCGCTCCGTCTCCTCCGGCCCCGCGCCGGCCAGCGGTTCGTCCAGCAGCAGCAGGCGCGGCTGAGTCGCGAGCGCGATCGCCAGCTCCAACTGTCGCTTCTCGCCATGGCTCATCTCGCCCGCCGGAATCGTGGCGCGCCCACCGAGGCCCACCTGGTCCAGCGCCGCCAGCGCCGCCGTGTTCAGCCGTGCCTCGCCCGCCGCCGGCCGGAAGAACCGGAAGGAGGTCCCATCCCCGGCCTGCACCGCCAGCGCCGCATTCTCCAGCGCCGTGAAGTCCGGGATGATCGAGGTGATCTGGAACGACCGCGCCAGCCCGAGCCGTGCCCGCCGGTGCAGCTTCAGCCGCGTGATGTCGCGCCCCTCGAACAGGATCTGCCCGGCATCCACCGGCAGCACGCCGCTGATCTCGTTGATCAGCGTGGTCTTGCCGGCGCCGTTCGGCCCGATCACCGCGTGGATCTCCCCCGCAGCCACGTCCAGCGAGACGTCATCCGTCACCGCCAGCCCGCCGAAGCGCTTGCGCAGGCCCCGCAGCGACAGCAGTGCCTCAGCCACGCCGCAGCCCCCGCGCCAGAAGCCCGGTGAAGCCGCCAGGCATGAACACCACCGCCAGGATCAGCAGCACCCCGAAGGCGATCCGCCAATGCTCCCACTGGTGGCTTAGCCACTCCTCCAGCAGCACGAAGCCGAGCGCGCCGAGCAGCGCGCCATGCAGCCCGGAAATCCCGCCGAGGATCACCATGAACAGCAACTCCCCGCTGCGCTGCCAGGAGATGTAGGCCGGCGCCACGAACTCCGTCGCATTGGCGAACAGGAACCCCGCCGCACCCGCGATCGCACCCGCGATCACATAGGCCACCAGCCGGTACGGATAGGGCGAGAACCCCAGCGCCTGCGCCCGCAGCGGATTGCCGCGCACCGCGCGCAGCACACGCCCGAAGCGGGACGCCAGCAGCATCCGGCAGACCAGCCAGGCCAGGGTCAGCGCGCCGAGGCAGACGTAGTGGAAGCCCAAACGGTCCGACAGGATGCGCGTCCCCGCCACCTCGCTGCGCGCATACAGCGTGTAGCCATCGTCGCCGCCATAGCCGGACAGGGAGGAGGCGGTGAAGAACGCCATCTGCCCGAAGGCCAGCGTGATCATGATGAAATGCACGCCGCTGGTCCGGATGGCGACAGCCCCCGTCGCCAGCGCGAAACCCGCCGCCGCCAGCATCGCCGCCGGCAGCACGACCAGCGCATCCACCACCTGCAGGTCGTCCAGGATCACCACGGCATAGGCCCCGAAGCCGAGCATCGCCGCATGCCCCAGCGAGACCAGCCCGGCGCCGCCGACCAGGAAGGAAAGCGACACCGCCGCCATCGCCAGGATCATCGCGCGCGCCAGCAGCGTCAGCACATAGCCCTCGCCGAAGCCGATGAAGGGGGCGAGGCCGAGCGCGCCCAGCAGCAGCAGGGCAGGGGCTTCCCGGCGCAGCGTGCCCATCAGGATGCGCGAACCGGGAACAGCCCCGCCGGCCGGAACGCCAGGATCGCCGCCATGGCGATGTAGATCAGCATCGAGGCCAGCGCCGCGCCCACCTGCCGCGCCGCCGACGGCTCCATGAACAGCCGCATCAGGTCCGGCATCATGGACCGCCCCAGCGTCTCCACCAGGCCTACCAGCAGCGCCGCCAGGAAGGCGCCGCGCACGGATCCGATGCCACCGATGACGATGACGACGAAGGCGAGGATCAGCAGGTTGTCGCCCATCCCCGGCTCCACCGACAGGATCGGCGCCGCCATCACCCCCGCAAAACCCGCCAGCATGGCGCCGAAGCCGAACACCACCATGAACAGCCGGCGGATATCGACACCGAGCGCCGCCACCATCGGCGCATTCGTCGCCCCCGCCCGGATCAGCATGCCCACCTTGGTGCGCTCCACCAGCCACCACAGCAGCCCCGCCGTGGCGAGCCCGCCGGCGATGATCGCCAGCCGGTAATGCGGATACAGCAGCCCCTGCATCACCTCGATGCCGCCGGTCAGCGCCTCCGGCATCGGCACCTGCAACGGCGCGGAGCCGAACAGCGCCTTCACGCCGTCGTTCAGGATCAGGATGACGCCGAAGGTCGCCAGCACCTGCGCCAGGTGGTCGCGGTCATACAGATGCCGGAACACCAGGAATTCCAGCACCAGCCCCACCGCCAGTGCCGCCGGCAGCGCGAGGGCCAGCGCCACCCAGAAGCTGCCCGACATCGCGGCGAAATAGGCCGCGAGATAGGCGCCCACCATGTACTGCACGCCATGCGCCAGGTTGATGAAATCCATCACCCCGAACACCAGCGTCAGCCCCGCCGCGATCAGGAACAGCAGGATGCCGAGCTGCAGCCCGTTCAACCCCTGCACGAGCAGCAGCGTCAGCGACATCCAGGCACTCCAGCAAAGCCCTCTCCCCCCACTTCGGGGGGAGAGGGTTGGGTGAGGGGGGCTCGCCCGCGGTCGATGCTCAGGCCGCCGGCATCCGGCACTGCGCCGCGAACGGGTCCGTCACGTTGTCGAACACCTTCCGCACATGCTCCGTCTGGAACTTCCCATCCGGCCGCGCCGCCACCTTCGCCAGCCAGAAATCCTGCACCGGGAAGTGGTTCTCGCCGAAGGCGAAGTTGCCGCGCACGCTGCGGAAATCCGCCGACTTGATCGCGGCGCGCAGCGCGCCCTTGTCGGCCAGGTTGCCGCCCGTCTTGCGGATGGCGCTGTCCAGCAGCATCGCGGCATCATAGGCATGCGCCGCGTAGCTCGCCGGCACGTAGGTGTACTGCGCCTCGAAGTCTCGGACGAAGCGGGCGTTCTGCTCGGCGGGCAGCGTCGGCGTCCAGCTCGTGCCGGTCTGGAAGCCCACCGCCGCGGCGCCCTGCGCCGGCAGCACGCTCTCATCCACCGTGAAGGCGGACAGGAACGGGATGTTGGCCAGCCCCGCCTGCCGGTACTGCCGCACCAGGTTCACGCCGAGCCCGCCCGGCATGAAGGTGAAGATCGCATCCGGCCGCGCCGCGGCGATGCGCGCGAGTTCGGAGGAGAAGTCCATCTGCGTCAGCGGGGTGAAGATCTCGTCCACCACCTCGCCCTTGTATTCCGACTTGAAGCCGGCCATCGCGTCGCGGCCCGCCTGGTAGTTCGGCGTCAGCAGCATCATCCGCTTGTAGCCGGCATCCTGCGCCGCCCGCCCCATCACCGCATGGTTCTGGTCGTTGACGTAGGAGGTCGCGAAGAAGAACGGATTGCAGCCGCGCCCGGCGAAAGGCGAAGGCCCGGCATTGGTCGAGATCAGGAAGGTCTGCTGCTCCGTCACCGGCCGCATCACCGCCGCCAGGATGTTGGAGAACACCACGCCCACGACGAAATCCACCTTGTCGCGCTCCAGCGCGGCGCGGACCTTGGTCACCGCCACATCCGGCTTCAGCTCGTCATCGATCTGGATGACCTCCGCCATGCGGCCGCCGAGCCTGTTCTCCAGATGCCGCATGCCGAGCAGGAAGCCATCCCGCAGATGCGTGCCCAGCGAGGCCGCCGGCCCGGTCTGCACCGCCACCAGTCCGATCTTCACCGGCGCCGCCTGCGCGCGCCCCACCGCGGGCATGGCAAGGCCCGCCGCCGCCAGCCCCATCACATGCCGCCGGCCTATCTGGATGCTCATGTTGGTCTCCCTGTTCTTCCCAATATTTTAAGCTTCAAGCATCATGCCGATGCAAGCGATTTCGCAAGCGCCACCATCCCGCTCGCCGGATCAGCCAGCGGCGCCAGCACCGTGAAGTGGTCCGCACCCGGCACCACCTCGAACCCGCCACCCCAGGCCGCCGCCATGTCGCGCGACTGCCGCAGGTATTCGTCGCTCTCTGCGCCGCCGACGATGCAGTGCAGGGCGCCCGCCGGCCGGGGCAGGAAGCGCGGCGACAGGGTGCGCGCCATCGCCGCATCCAGCCGCAGCGCCGTGCCGATGCTGGTGTGCCGCAGCGGCTCCAGCTCGAACACGCCGGAAATCGCCAGCCCCGCGCGCACCGCCTCCGGCTCCAGCGCCAGCAGCATCGCCGCCAGATGCCCGCCCGCCGAATGCCCCGCCGCCAGCAGCTTCCGGCCCAGCCGCGCCCGCAGCATCCGCGCCGCCGCCCGCATCTGCGCCACGATGTCGCCAATGCCGACCGCCGGGCACAGATCGTAGGATGGCACCGCCACCGCCACGCCCTGTCCGTTCAGCCCGCGCGCGCAGTGCGAGACCCATTCGCGCCCGAGACCCTGCCAGTAGCCGCCATGGATGAACATCGCGACCGGCGTCGTCGCGCTGGCACCGTCCGGCCAGAACAGGTCCAGCCGCTCCCGCGCGCCCGCGCCATAGGGCAGGTCGAGTTCCGCCCGCGCGCAGGCCGCCCGCCAGGCCGCGGCATCGCGCTGCCAGGCCGCGAGATGCGCCGGATGTTCCGGCACCCGCGCCCGGTTGTTGTATTCGGCTTCCAGATCCATCGCGCCGCATTGCACGCGCCCGCCAGCATCCCGGCAACCCCGGAATCGCCAAATCCCGAGCGCCCCGCTCCGCAAGGCAGCGGAATTCGGGCATGATGCGCCCATGAAAGTCTATCTCGCCGGCCCCGACGTCTTCCTGCCCGAGGCCGCCGCCATGGCCGCCGAGAAGAAGCGCCTCTGCGCGCGCCATGGCCTCGAAGGCGTCTTCCCCACCGAGCCGCGCCCCGACCCCGCCGCCGATGCCGCGCCCGAGCCCTGGTACGCCATCTACCTGCGCAACGAGGCGCATATCCGGGCCTGCGACGCCCTGATCGCCAACCTCACCCCGTTCCGCGGCCCCTCCGCCGATGCCGGCACGGTCTACGAACTCGGCTTCATGCGCGCCCTCGGCCGCCCCGTGCTCGGCTACACCAACGACACCGCCGATTTCGCCGCCCGCACGCTGCGCAGCCTCGGCCACCACGCCAGCCGCAACGCCGCCGGCCGCTGGGTCGATGGCGAGGGGCTGGCGCTGGAGGAATTCGGCCTCACCGACAACCTGATGATCGATGGCGGCATCCGCGCCGCCGGCGGCCTCCTCATCCGCCGCCAGGTGCCGGCGGCCGAGCGCTGGACGGACCTTGCGGGCTTCGAGGCCTGCCTGAAGGCCATTGCCCGTTGACACCCGCCCCCCGTCGCGCCGAGCCTTCCGGCCAGGTAGACGGAGACGACGGATGATGATGCGACGTTGGATGGCTGGCGCGGCGATGGCCCTGGCGGTTCTCGGTGGCGCCCCGGCGCAGGCGCAGACCCTGACCATGGGCGTGCGGTCCCCCTTCAACATCGACCCGCACTTCATCTTCCTCGGCCCCAACATGGCGGCCTCCCGCCACATCTACGACACGCTGGTGAACCGCGACGCCGACAGCCGCTGGGTGCCCGGCCTGACCCTGTCCTGGACCGCGATCGCGCCGACGACCTGGGAGCTGAAGCTGCGCCCGGGCGTCACCTTCCAGGACGGCTCGCCCTTCACCGCCGAAGACGTCACCTTCTCCTTCCAGCGCATCCCCAACATCCCGGGCAACCCCGGCCCCTACACCCCCAACCTGCGCGGCATCACGCGGACGGAGGTCGTGGACCCGCTGACCATCCGCATCCACACCACCCAGCCCAACCCGGTGCTGCCCGGCCAGCTCACCAACGTCTTCATCGTCAGCCGCCGCGCCGCCGAAGGCGCCGGCCCCAGCGACTTCGCCTCCGGCCGCGCCGCCATCGGCACCGGCCCGTTCCGGCTGGAGCAGTTCCGCGGGCCGGAAGGCATGGATGTGGTCCGCAACGACACCTACTGGGGCGACAAGCCGCATTGGGCGCGGGTGCAGATCCGCGTCGCCGGCAACGACGCCTCCCGCACCGCGGCGCTGCTGGCCGGCGACCTGGACCTGATCGAGAACGTGCCGACCACCGATGCGGTGCGGCTGGAACGCTCGGATCGCGTCTCCGTCTTCAAGCGCCCCTCCGACCGCACCATGTTCCTGCTGCCGCATGTCGGCGCGGAGACGCTGCCGCTGATCACGGACAGCACCGGCCAGCCGCTAGACCGCAACCCCTTCCGCGACATCCGCGTGCGCCAGGCGCTGAGCCTCGCCATCAACCGGGAGGCCCTGGTCTCCCGCGCCATGGACGGCCAGGCGGTCGCCACCGGGCAGTTGGTGCCGGAGGGTTTCGGCGGCTACGACCCGGCCATCCCGACCCCCGCCTACGACCCCGACCGCGCCCGCGCCCTGCTCGAACAGGCCGGCTACCCGGAGGGCTTCGGCTTCACCGTCGGCTGTTCCAACAACCGCTACGTCAACGACAACCGCGTCTGCCAGGCGCTCGGCCAGATGTTCACCCGCGCCGGCTTCCAGGCGAAGGTCGAGACGCAACCCGGCTCGGTGTTCTTCACCCGCACCCAGGTCGGCCGCAACGACGTGCCACTGGTGCTGTTCGGCCAATCCTCCTCCTCCACCCGCGACGCCACGCATGTGCTGAGCCTCGCCATGCACAGCCAGCAGGTCTCGCGCGGCTTCGGGCAATCGAACCGCGGCGCCTTCAGCGATCCGGACCTCGACAAGCTGATCGAGGACGCGGCCTTCCGCATGGAGGGCGACCGCGAGGAAGCGCTGCGCATCGCGATGCGGGAGGCGATGCGCCTGCACGCCGGCATCCCGATCTACACCCAGATGACCATCGCCGCCGCCCGCCGCGGCATCACCTACACGCCGCGCCTGGATGAACAGATGGTCGCCATCCACGCGGTGCCGGCGCGATGACTGACACTCTCGCCTGCCTGCAGAGCCCTCTCCCCCCAACGGGGGGTTCGACGCACTGCGTCGAAGGTTGGGTGAGGGGGGCCACGCAACCTCCCGGAGGTATCGCCGCATGACGCCCTCCACCGGCCGCCCCACCATCGCCGGCACCCGCCACGCCATCAGCGCCGGCCACTACCTGGCCGCCGCCGCCGGCTTCGCCATCCTGGAAGCCGGCGGCAATGCGGTCGATGCCGGCTGCGCCGCCGGCCTCGCGCTCGGCGTGCTGCAACCGGACCTCGTCAGCGTCGCCGGCGTCGCGCCGATCCTGATCCGCAAGGCGGACGGCACGGTGGAATCCATCGCCGGACTCGGCCACTGGCCCGCCGCCACGCCGCCCGATGTCTTCATGCGCGAGCACGGCGGAAAAATGCCGCCCGGCGTCCGCCGCATGGTGGTGCCCGCAGCCCCCGATGCCTGGATCCAGGCCCTGGCCCGCCACGGCACGATGCGCTTCGGCGACATCGCCGCCGCCGCCATCCGCTTCGCCGCCGAAGGCTTCGCCTGCTACCCGCTGCTGCGCGAAAGCATCGGCGCGCATGAGGCGGAATACCGCACCTGGCCGCAGAACGCGGCGATCTTCCTGCCGGGCGGCGCTGTGCCGGTGCTCGGCCAGAAATTCGTCCAGACCGACCTTGCCCGCAGCCTGTCCTACATGGTGGACCAGGAACGCGCGGCGGCGGGGCAGGGCCGGGAGGCTGGGCTCCAGGCCGCGCATGACGCCTTCTACAAGGGCGACCTCGCCCGCCAGATCGTCCGCTACGTCCAGGCCGAGGGCGGCTTCCTCTCGGCCGAGGACCTCGCCACCTACCGCTCCCGCATCGAACCCGTCGTCTCCCGCCACTGGCGCGGCCACGAGATCCTCACCTGCGGCCCCTGGTGCCAGGGGCCCGCGCTGACCGAGGCGCTGCTGATCGCCGAACGCCTCGGCCTCGATGGCCTGGCGCACAACTCGCCCGAATACATCCACCTCATCGTGGAGGCCCTGAAGGGCGCGCTGGCGGACCGCGAGTACCATTTCGGCGATCCCGCCATGGTGGACGTGCCGCTCGACCAGCTTCTCTCGCCCGGCCACATCGCCGCCCGCGCCGCCGCCATCGACCTGAAGCGCGCGCACCCCGGCCTGCCGGAGCCCATCCTCGGCCGCGGCAACGCCCTGCCTGAACCCTCCAGGGCGCAGCTGCCGAAGGTCGAGGCCGACACCTCCTACGTCGCCGTGGTGGACCGCTGGGGCAACGCCTTCAGCGCGACGCCCTCCGACGGCTCCTGGAACGTGCCGGTCATCCCCGGCACCGGCCTCGTCGTCTCCGGCCGCGGCACGCAGAACCGCCCGGACCCGTCGCACCCCGCCGGCGTCGCCCCCGGCAAACGCCCGCGCCTGACCCCGAACCCGGCCATGGTGGTGACGAAGGAGGGCGGCGTGATGCCCTTCGGCACGCCGGGCGGCGACGTGCAGATCCAGGCCATGCTCCAGGTCATGCTCAACATCCTGCATTTCGGCATGGAGGTGCAGGACGCCATCGAGGCCCCCCGCGTCGCCAGCTATTCGTTTCCATCCTCCTTCGCCCCCTACGAGTACTTTCCTGGTCGCCTCGCCGTCGAATCCCGCATCCCGGTGGAAACCCGCGATGCGCTGGCGGCCCTGGGCCATGAGGTGAAACCCTGGCCCGACATGACCTGGCTCGCCGGCAGCGTGGAGGTGGTGCTGGACGACCCGGTCTCCGGACTGAAACGCGCCGGCGCCGACCCCCGCCGCCCCGCCTACGCCATCGCCATATGACCCACCAACCACAAAAGCCCTCTCCCCCTACTTCAGGGGGAGAGGGTTGGGTGAGGGGGGCTCACCTGGCTCGCCGCACCCTCCTCGCCACCCCCGCCCTCGCCGCGCTCCCCGCCCGCGCCCAATCCACACCCGTCGACCTCCTCCTCGTCCTCGCCATCGACGCCTCCGGCTCCATCGACGCCGATGAATTCGCCCTGCAACGCGACGGCATCGCCGAGGCCATCGCCCACCCCACCGTCCTCGCCGCCATCCGCTCCCGCCCGCGCGGCGCCCTCGGCGTCGCCCTGGTCGAATGGGGCTCCCCCGGCGGCGCCGCCACCGTCGTGGACTGGATGCGCGTGACCGACGCTGGCAGCGCGGACTCCGCCGCCGCCGCCATGCGCGACGCCCCCCGCTCCCGCCAATCCTACAACGCCATCGGCGACGCGCTGATCCACGCCACCGCCCTCATCGCCCGCGCCCCCTGGGCCGCCGAGGAACGCACCATCGACCTGTCCGGCGACGGCCCCGACATCCGCAGCCTCACCCCGGCCCCCATCGCCCGTGACCTCGCCGTGGCGCAGGGCATCATCGTCAACGGCCTGGCGATCGAGGCCAACTCCTCCTGGCGCGGCGGCCGCCTCAAGGCCGCCTATGAGCAGGACGTCATGGGCGGCCCCGGCGCCTTCGTCCTGCAGGCGGAGGACCGCCGGGACTTCGCCCGCGCCATGCGCGCCAAGCTGATCCGGGAGGTCGCGCTGCACCCGGCCGGGGCAGCCCCCGCCTAGAGCATTTTCAAGTCAGGCGGATACGCCTGACGGATCGGAAAATGCGCCAAATCAACAGCTAGGCCCGTTTCACCTGTGCATGGCGCAGGTGAAACGGCCCTAGCCCGCGGGCAGCCGCGCCACGCGGCCCGCCCGGGGGGGCCCCGTCGCCCCTTCCCACTGCCGATCAATTCGCCCAAGGTCAGTCCCGACATGGGGGACAAGGCTGGACGTGACCGAACAGGCCCGCGCTTTCGACGAGATGCACGAGAAGGACCATTCCGTCCGCCCCGCCTATGCCGGCATCGAGGCCTGGCTGAAGGCCCAGGGGCTGGAGGCGCTCGCCGCCAAGCGGGCGGAGGCGGAGGCGCTGTTCCGCCGCGTCGGCATCACCTTCGCCGTCTATGGGGAAGGCGGCGACCCCGAGCGCCTGATCCCCTTCGACATCATCCCCCGCATCCTCGCCCGCGCCGAATGGGACCGCCTGGCGCGCGGCCTGACCCAGCGCGTGCGCGCGCTGAACATGTTCATGGCCGATGTCTATGGCCCCCAGGAAATCCTGCGGGCCGGTATCGTCCCCTCCGCCCTGGTGCTGGACAACGAGGCCTATCGCCCGGAGATGCAGGGCTTCCGCCCCCCGGGCGGCATCTACAGCCACATCTCCGGCATCGACCTGGTGCGCACCGGCCCGGATGATTTCTACGTGCTGGAAGACAATTGCCGCACGCCCTCCGGCGTCTCCTACATGCTGGAAAACCGGGAGGCGATGCTGCGCCTGTTCCCCGGCCTGTGCTCCAGCCACCGCCTCGCCCCGGTGAACCATTATCCGGAAGACCTGCTGGAGACGCTGAAGGAAGCCGCACCGCCCAACTGCCGCGGCGAGCCCTGCGTCGCCATCCTCACCCCCGGCCACTTCAACAGCGCCTATTACGAACACTGCTTCCTGGCCGACGAGATGGGCGTGGAGGTCGTGGAAGGCGCCGACCTGTTCGTGCAGGACGACGTGGTCTTCATGCGCACCACCGCCGGCCCCAGGCGCGTGGACGTGCTGTACCGCCGGCTGGATGACGAATACCTCGACCCGAAGGTGTTCCGGCCGGACAGCATGCTGGGCGTGCCCGGCATCTTCGCCGCCTACCGCGCCGGCAACGTCACGCTGGCCAACGCCCCCGGCGCCGGCATCGCCGATGACAAGGCGATCTACCCCTTCGTGCCGGAGATGATCCGCTTCTACCTCGGCGAGGCGGCCCTCTTGCAGAACGTGCCGACCTTCCTGTGCGAGCGGGAGGAAGACCGCGCACATGTCCTCGCCAACATCGCGGACCTGGTGGTGAAGCTGGCGCGCGGCTCCGGCGGCTACGGCATGCTGATCGGCCCGCACAGCACGCCGGAACAGCGGGAGGAATTCGCCCGCCGCATCCTGGCCCGCCCGGCCGACTACATCGCCCAGCCGACGCTCGCTTTGTCCACCGTGCCGACCCTGTCCGGCGAGACCATCGCCCCCCGCCATGTCGACCTGCGTCCCTATGTGCTGACCGGCAAGGAAGTCCGCATCGTCCCCGGCGGCCTGACCCGCGTGGCGCTGCGGGAGGGCTCGCTGGTGGTGAACTCCTCGCAGGGCGGCGGCACCAAGGACACATGGGTGGTGGACGACGCACCCCGCCAGTCCCAGTCGCAGAGCCAGTCGCAATCCGGCGGCGGCTTCCAGTCCCAGTCGCAATCCCAGTCCCAGGGGAGCTAGCGAAAATGCTCTCCCGCACCGCCGACAGCCTGTTCTGGGTCGGCCGCTACACCGAACGCGCCGGCAACCTCGCCCGCGGCATGCAGGTCGCCCTCCGCATGGCCGGCCTAGGCTCCAGCCTCGGCGTGGAGGAGGGGCTGGTCGATGAATGGCACAGCCTGCTGGTCGCCGCCGGCGCCGAACCCGGCTTCATGGAAAACCACACGGAGGTCACGGCGGAGTCCGTGATCCGCTGGCTGGCGCTGGACCCGAAGAACCCGTCCTCCATCGCCAACTGCATCGAATCCGCCCGCGGCAACGGCCGCGCCGTGCGCACCGCGCTGACCGTCGACATGTGGGAGGCGCTGAACGACACCTGGCGCGAGATGCGCCTGCTGGCCCCCACCGCCACCGATGCGGACCGCCTGCCCGCCTTCCTCGACTGGGTCCGCGCCCGCACCCTGCTGTTCAACGGCGCCGCGGCCGACACCATGCTGCGCGACGACAGCTGGCGCTTCGTGCATCTCGGCGTGATGCTGGAACGCGCCGACAACACCGCGCGGCTGCTGGATGCCAAGCACCTGGCGCTGGACGGCACGGAGGCCGAGGGCGCCGTCGCCTATGCCCAGTGGCAGGCCCTGCTGCGCAGCGTCTCCGCGCTGCGGTCCTACCAATGGGTCTATCACACCCGCCTGCAGCCGAAGCTGGTGGCGGATCTGCTGATCCTGCGCCCGGAATTGCCGCGGTCCCTGCTGGCCTGCCACGCCCGCGTCGCGCAGGTGCTGGACCGCATCGCCGACTCGACCGGCGGCCGCCGCGGCGAATGCCACCGCCTGGCGGCGGAGGCCCATGCCAGGCTGCGCGACACCAACATCGACCGCATCCTGCAAGGCGGCCTGCACGCGTTCCTGACCACGATGATCGACCGCAACCTCGACCTCGGGCGGGAGATCGCGGATTTCTACCTGAACACATGACCTACTGCGTCGGTCTCCTCCTCGATGCCGGCCTGGTCATGCTGTCGGACACCCGCACCAACGCCGGCGTCGACAACATCTCGACCTTCGGCAAGACCTTCGTGGAGGAACAGCCGGGCGAGCGCGTGCTGGTCCTGCTGACCGCCGGCAACCTTGCCGTGACGCAGGCCGTCTGGAACCGCCTGCAGGAAGGTGTGCGCCTCGATGGCGAAATCACCACGCTGGCCCGCGTGCCCTCCATGTTCCGTGCCGCGCAACTCGTCGGCGCCGCGGTGCGGGAGGTGTTCGAGGCCGATGGTCCGGGCCTGCGCAGCCAGGGCCTGAATTTCGATGTCTCGATCCTGCTCGGCGGCCAGATCGGCCCGCAGCCGCCGCGCCTGTTCCTGGTCTACGCCGCCGGCAACTTCATCGAGGCGACGCGCGACACGCCCTTCCTCCAGGTCGGCGAGCACAAATACGGCAAGCCCATCCTGGACCGCGTGCTGGTCCCGGCCACGCCGCTCGCTGATGGCGTGACGCTGGCGCTGATCAGCATGGACAGCACGCTGCGCTCCAACCTGACCGTCGGCCTGCCGATCGACCTGACGGTGATCCGCCGCGACGCGCTGGCCACTGCCCTGCGCCGCCGCCTGACCGAGGAGGACCCCTACTTCGCCTTCCTGCGCCAGCGCTGGTCCGAAAGCCTGCGCGAGGCCTACCGCGCCCTGCCGCGCCCCGACTGGCTCGACCAATAAAAAACCCTCTCCCCGGGGCAGGGGAGAGGGCTGGGCGAGGGGGCTGGCGCCCGCCTCAGTAGCTCGGCCGCACCGTCACCGTCGGCGGCGGCGCGGCCGGCGCCACGACAGTCGGCGAGGCCTGCGGCACCACCAGCGTCGCCGGCTGCTGCGGCGCCGGCGGCGTGCGCTCGACATAGGTGCAGGCGCTGACCAGCAGCGCCGCGCCGGCGGTCAGCGCGAGGCCGGTGAGGCGGGTCGGAAGGGTGTTACGCATGGGCTTTCTCCATTCTGGAAGCCCGCCCTCAACCGCCAAGCCGACCATGTGGTTTCCGCATCGGCTTTGACGTTTGCGCGATGCAACGACCATGTCGGTTACGTCAAGGAATCGGCGCGTCGTTGCAAAACCTCAAAGCAGCGCGATCCGCAACACCCGAGACGCTGCAACGCGTTTCAGCCTCCACCGCCCCAGGAGGCCCCAGATGCGCCGCACTGCCCTTGCCCTGTCGCTGCTGCTTCCCGTCGCGCCCGCACTCGCGCAGGAACGCGCCACCGGCAGCGTCACCATCGAACAGCCCGCGCCGCAGCCGCGCGGCTTCACCGTCGAACGCGACGGCCAGACCATCGTCACGCCGGTGCCGCCCGGTGGCGCCGTCGACATCCGCGGCGCCAACGTCGTCATCGAGGAAGGCCCGCAGACCACTAGGCTGACGGTGCAGAACGACGTGCTGTTCGACTTCGACAAGGCGGATCTTCGGCCGGAAGCCACCGAGTCCCTGCAACGCGTCGCCGAGATCATCCGCCAGCGCCGCCCCCGCCAGGTCCGCATCCTCGGCCACACCGATGCGCTGGGCAGCGATGAATACAATCTGTCCCTGTCGCAGCGCCGCGCCCGCAGCGTCGAGCAATGGCTCGCGGCCCATGGCGGCGGGCTGCCGCCGATGGAAACCGTGGGCCGTGGCGAGGCCGACCCGGTCGCTCCGAACACCGTCGACGGCCGCGACAACCCGGAGGGCCGCCAGCGCAACCGCCGCGTCGAAGTCCTGCTCGACCGCTGAAAAAAGCCCTCTCCCCCCTCTCGGGGGGAGAGGGTCGGGTGAGGGGGTCTTCACCTAACAGTCGTCGGTGGCACGCCGATGCCCCGCCCCTCTACTCCAGAACTTCCTCGACTTCCGGCGCATCCGCGCGCCCATACAGATAGAACCCCTGCTTCCGATCCGGCGTCCACTCAGGATCGTCCCAGGCGATCATCTTCCCCGGGTTCAGCAGCCCGTGCGGATCGGATTCGCGCTTGAACTCCAACTGCTCCCCATCGATCCGCTTCATCCCGCCTTCCTCCAGCGTGAAGGCGTGCGGATTGAAGATCGGCGCGCCGGCATCCTCATGGATGCGGATGATCTCCTGCAGCCGTTCCTCCGTGGTGTAGCGCACAAGCTGCAACCCGAAGCAGGTCACCACGCCGCCCAGCCGCACGAACTCCAGATGCATCGGCACCTCGTCGCCGAACACCTGCTCCATCTTCGCGATCAGCTCGAAATGGTGCGGCGTCGGGAACAGCGTCTGCAGGTAGGTCAGGCTGCGATCCACCTTCAGCGCCTGCAAGGTCGTGTGATTCCAGGTGAACTCGTACAGCGGCGTCTCCGCCTGCTCCGTCGGCACGGCATACAGCTGCGTGCCGCCGAAGCGGGCCAGCAGGGGATTCAGCAGGTCGAGGAACGGCTCCGCCACCATCACCATGGCGCAGGCCATCCCCGGCGGCACGATCGGCTGGAACAGCTTGAAGTAGGTCTGCGCCACGCCGGGTGCCACGACGCCCGCCATCTTCTTGGCGATCCCGTCGCTCGCCACCAGCGCCTCGCAGAACCGCGCCGCCGACAGCGTGTCGGGGAAGCCTGCCAGCACATCCACCCAGTCCCAGGCCGGCGCGAGGGGCATCTCCACCTCGGTGATCACGCCGTTGGTGCCATAGGCGTGGTTCGCCTTGTCGATGTCGGTGCCACGCAACTCCAGCACGCGCGGTTCCGCCTCCATCGTCACCACCCGCAGGCCGAGGATGTTGCCGAACTCCCGCAGCTTGCCATAGGTGCAGGACCCGATGCCGGAGGATCCGCCGGCGATGAAGCCGCCGATGCTGGCGGTGCGCTTGGTGGAGGGATGGAAGCGCAGCTCGCCCCGCACCTCCCGCCGCGTCACCGCATCCAGGTCGATCAGCTTGCACCCGGCCTGCGCCCGCACCACGCCCGGCTTCACCCACACAACCTGGTTCAGCCCCATCAAATCCAGCACGATGCCGCCCTTCAACGGCATCGCCTGCCCGTAATTCCCGGTGCCCGCGCCGCGCGGCGTCAGCGGCACCTGGTGGCGCACGCAGGCGGCCATCACCGCCATCACCTCCGCCTCGTCGCGCGGGCAGGCCACCGCCTCCGCCGTCACGCCGTTCAACTGCCGCTTCAGCACGGGCGAGTACCAGAAGAAGTCCCGCGACCTCTGCCGCACCAGGGCAGGGTCGGTGATCCATTCGACAGATGGCAGTTCGGCCATCACGGCGGCGACGCTCATGCGGGGGTCTCCAGCGGAACGAAATCACGCATCTTGCCGGGGTTCAGCAGCCCCAGCGGATCGGTGCGCTGCTTGAAGCCGAGCTGGTCGCCCGGCACGCGGCGGTAGTTGCTGCCTTCCTCGATGGTCAGGACATGCGGGTTGGCGATGCCGATCCCCTGCGCCTCGAAGGCCGCCATGATCTCCGCCAGCCGCTCCGCACTGGTCCAGCGGATGACGGGCAGGGCGGACATGGTGATGCGGCCGCCGAAGCGGACGCATTCGGTGTGCATCCAGACCTCTTCCCGGTACGGCTCCCGCACCGCCTCCACCGCCTCCAGCGTGCCCTCGAAGGGGAAGCGGCATTGCAGGTAGGTGACGCCGCGGTCGCGCTTCAGCACCTGCAACGTCGTGTGATTCCAGCAGTATTCGTAGAACGGCGTGGTGCCGGGGTCGCGCTCCGCCTCCACGGTCGACTGCTCCGCGACGATGGTCCCGCCATGCTCGGCCGCCAGGTCGCGCAGCGCCCGCATCCCGGACGGCGCCACCATCACCAGCGCCAGCGCATGGCCTGTCGGAACGCTGTCCGCGATGGCGCGGAAGAAGGGCGGAAACTGGCTGTCGAAGACGCCGCACATCTTCTTCGGGATGCCATCCGCGAAGGCCAGCGCCAGCGCGAAGCGGCCGGCCTCGGGAAACGCGGGAAAGCTTACCGCCACGTCGCGCCACGCTTGCGCCGGCGTCAGCGGCAGGAACAGCCGCGTCAGCACGCCGGTCGTGCCATAGGTCCGGTTCACCGGCGCCGCCTCGTCGCCCTCCAGCTCCAGCACCACCGGCGGGTCCTGCATGGTGGCCACGCGTGCACCGAGCAGATTGCCGCGTTCCCGCAGCGTCCCGTGGCTGATCCCGCCGACCCCCGCGCCGCCACCGGCCACGAACCCGCCGATGGTCGCCGTGCGCTTGGTGGACGGCCACAGCCGCAGCTCCCACCCCCGCTCCCGCGCCCACAGATCGAGGTCGATCATCTTCGCCCCGGCCTCCACCTCCACCACGCCATCGTGCAGTGCCAACGGCCGGTCCATCGCCGTCATGTCGAGCACCACGCCGCCCTGCATCGGCACGCATTGCCCATAATTGCCGGTGCCGCCGCCGCGCACCGTCACCGGCACGCGCGCCGCGCGCGCCGCCGCCAGCACCCTCAGCACCTCCGCCTCGTCGCGCGGCCGGGCGAAGAGCTCGGCGGATTTGCCGTCGAGCTGCGCCTTCAGGATCGGGCTGTACCAGTAGAAGTCGCGGCTTTTCTGCCGCAGCAGCGCCCGGTCCGTCGAAAGCTCGATGCCGTCCAGCGCGGCGGCCAGCGCGCCGATGTCAGCCATGCGCGTCGGGCTCGTTCGCCAGGAAGGCCTCCGCATCAAATGCCGAGACCTGCGCCCACAGCGCCGCCATCCGCTCCGCCGCGAAATCCAGCAACTGCTCGCCGATCTCGGCCGTCGCCAGGCTGGCATCGCCCACGGCGCCGGCCGGGTTCAGATCCTGCGCCTGCCAGGCCAGCGGCGCCCCCGCATCCGGCGCCATCCCCGGCGCCGCATTGGCCACGCCCTGCCACCGGCTGACGAAGTTTTTCGCGACATTCATCCGCACCAGATCCGGCGTCAGCGCCAGCATCACGCTGGTCTCGTCGCGCCCGGCATGGATGCCGTACCTGCCCTCCACCGGGTCGCGCAGCGCCTCCGGCTTCCCCATCCGCGCCCACATGGCGTTGATCGCCAGGATGCCGTGCTGGATGCGGATGCGCCGGCAGGCGATGTCCAGCACCGAGACATTGCCGCCATGGCTGTTCACCACCACCAGCCGCTTCACCCCGGCCCGCGCCACGCTCGCGCCCATATCCGTGACAAGCGCCAGAAGCGTCTCCGGGCTGGTGGTGATGGTGCCGGGAAACCGCAGATGCTCCACCGAATTGCCCACGCATTGCGTCGGCAGCACCAGCACCGGCAGTTCGGCCGGGATCACCTTCAGCGTCCGCGCCACGACACCCTGGTTGATGGTGGTGTCCACCGAGACCGGCAGGTGCGGCCCATGCTGCTCGATCGAGGCCACCGGCAGCACCGCCACCGTATTCGGCGGCAGGTCGCGGAAGGCCGGCCAGGGCAGGTCCTGCCAGAAACGGGTGGGAAGCGCGGCCATGGCGGAACCTCTCGGGGCAGGGCGGAGATGGGGTGATATCGCGCCGGCGCGAGGGGGGCGAGGGGGCCGCCTGACCGCAACCCGACCTCCACGGTCTCGCCCCTGCACAAGCTGCGCGCAGCCTGCCTATCGAATCGGCGCACGGGCGCTACGCCACGTCCCGTCGCCGTCCCGCGCGCCATCTCCGCCCTTGCCGCGGCCCCGCCAGCTTTCGCACCCTGGCGCCCAGCCAAGGAGAGTTGGATGCGCCCCACCGAGACCCCGCTGCTGCGCCGCTTCTGGTACCCCGTCATGCCCGCCGCGCTGCTGATCGATGGCCCAAAACCCTTCCGCCTGCTCGGCCAGGACCTGGTGCTCTGGCTGGACGGAGACGGCACCCCCGCCGCCATGGACGACCGCTGCTGCCACCGCACCGCCAAACTCTCCAAGGGCTTCTACACCTCCGGCCGCCTCGCCTGCGGCTACCATGGCTGGGAATTCGCCGCCGATGGCCGCGTCATGCGCGTGCCGCAGCGCCCGGTGGACCGCCAGGGCGCCACCAACATGCGCGTCCCCGCCTACCGCGCCGCGCTGCGCTACGGCCACGTCTGGGTCGCGCTCGAGGACCCGCTGTTCGACCTGCCGGACTTCGAGGAGGAAGCGCTCGGCTTCCGCCGCATCGACGAATTCTACGAGGTCTGGACCACCGCCGGCCTGCGCCTGATGGAGAACAGCTTCGACAATGCCCACTTCGCCTTCGTCCACCGCGCCAGCTTCGGCGACCAGGGCCACCCCGAACCCGCGAAGCTGGAAATCGAGGAACACCCCGACGGCTTCATGATGATCACGGAGGTTCCGGTGCGGAACCCCGAGATCCAGAAGAAGGTCCTGAACATGGACAGCGACACCACCGTCCGCCACATGCGCGGCCGCTGGTACGCCCCCTTCCTGCGCAAGCTGCGCATCGTCTACCCCAACGGCCTCAGCCACTCGATCGTCACCTGCGCCACGCCGATCGACGACGCCTCCTCCATGGTCGTGCAGTTCGTCTTCCGCAACGACACCGAGGCTGATGCCAAGGCCGCCGACGTCATCGCCTTCGACCGCCTCGTCACCGACGAGGACCGCGACATCCTGGAATCCACCGACCCGGACGTGCCGCTCGACCAGACGGGCATCGAGATGAACATGCCCTCCGACCGCCCCGGCGTGCTGATGCGCCGGATGCTGGCCGTGATGATTGCCCGGCAGGCCGAAGCCGTGCCGGCCCAATGAAGTTTCGGCAATCCGCATTCCCCCGCTGACAGCGGGACGAGGTTCGGCTATGCGACCGCTATCGCAAGGAGCCTTGGCATGTCGAAGAAGTTTCTGACGGACGTCATCGTGCAGTCCACCGAAATGCCGGCGAACGCCGCCGGCAAGCTGGCCGCCGACATCATCGCCGCGATCAAGACGGAAATCGTCCAGTCCGGCCGCTTCACCATCCCCGATTTCGGCGCTTTCAGCGTGCGGGAGACCGCCAAGCGCACCGCCCTCAACCCGCGCACCGGCGAGAAGGTGGCCGTGAAGGCCGGCGCCACCGTTCGCTTCAAGGCCAGCAAGGCCCTGAAGGAATCGGCGCTCGCCGGCGTCAAGAAGGCCAAGCGCAAGGCCAAGGCCTGACCTGAAGCCCTCTCCCCCCTTTGGGGGGAGAGGGTTTGGGTGAGGGGACTCGCCCTACAGCCCCGCCTGGCTGACGAACTTCGTGTTCAGATACGCCTCGATCGCCTCCGACCCACCCTCGGAGCCGTAGCCGGAATCCTTCATCCCGCCGAACGGCACCTCCGGCAGCGCCAGGCCGAGGTGGTTGATGGTCATCATCCCCGACTCGACCCGCGCCGCCACCGCATTCGCCGTCTTGGCGCTGCGCGTGAAGGCGTAGGAGGCCAGGCCGAAGGGCAGCCGGTTCGCCTCGTCCACCACCTCGTCCAGGTCGGTGAAGGAGGAGATCATGGCGAGCGGCCCGAACGGCTCCTCGTTCATCATCCGCGCCTCCTTGTTGACGCCGGTGATGACGGTGGGCTGATAGAAATAGCCCTTGTTGCCGATGCGCTCGCCGCCGGTGTGCACCTCCGCCCCGCGCTGCCGGGCGTCGGCCACCAGGCCCTCGATCCAGGGCACGCGCCGCTCATGCGCCAGCGGGCCCATCTGCGTATCCGCATCCATCCCGGCGCCGACCTTCATGCCCTTGGCAATGGCGGTGAAGCGCTCGACGAACTCGGGATAGGACTTCTCCTGCACCAGGAACCGCGTGGGCGACACGCAGACCTGCCCGGCATTGCGGAACTTGGCACCCGCCAGCGTCTTCGCCGCGTGTTCCAGATCCGCATCGTCGAACACGATGGCCGGCGCATGGCCGCCCAACTCCATCGTCACCCGCTTCATGTGCAGCCCGGCCAGTGCCGACAACTGCTTGCCGATCGGCGTGGAGCCCGTGAAGGTGACCTTCCGGATCACCGGATGCGGGATCAGGTACTCGCTGATCTCCGCCGGCACGCCATAGACAAGGTTCGCGACCCCAGCCGGCAGCCCCGCATCGGCGAAGGCACGGATCAGCGCGGCCGGCGAGGCCGGCGTCTCCTCCGGCGCCTTGACGATGATCGAACAGCCCGTGGCCAGCGCCGCGGACAGCTTGCGGACCACCTGGTTGATCGGGAAGTTCCACGGCGTGAAGGCCGCGACCGGCCCGACCGGCTCCTTCACCACCAGCTGGTACACGCCCTCCGCCCGCGCCGGGATCACGCGGCCATAGGCGCGGCGCGATTCCTCGGCGAACCAGTCGATGATGTCGGCGGCCGCCATCACCTCCATCTTGGCTTCCGCCAGCGGCTTGCCCTGTTCCAGCGTCATCAGCCGCGCCGTCTCATCCGCCCGCGAGCGGAAGATGTCGGCAGCCTTCCGCATCAGCTTGGAGCGGTCATAGGCCGAGACCTTCTTCCACACGACGAAGCCCTTCGCCGCCGCCTCCAGCGCCTCGTCCAGGTCGTCCTTCGAGGCATGCGCGACCTGGCCGATCACTTCCTCGGTGGCCGGGTTCAGCACCGGCAGGCTGCGGCCGCCGCGCGCGTCGCGCCAGGTTCCGGCGATGAAAAGCTGCGTATTGGGGTACATGCGCGTCTCCTGAATCAGCAAAGCCCCATAAGGGGCGCTTGGGGTGAGATTGCCAGGGGCCGGGGCAGGGGGGAACCATCCCCCCTGCAAGGCGAGGCCTCAGCTGTTCGGGCCACGCTCCATCGCATAGGGCTGCCAGCGACGCAGCCCCGAATCGGGCAGCACCGTCGGGTTGACGCAGGACATCGGCCAGCGCCCGGACAGCACCAGCGCCAATTCCTGCCCCGCCCGCCGCTTGCGCGCCTCGTCGAACCGCGCCGAGGCCGAGGCATTGTGCGGCGACAGGATCACATGCGGCATGGACAGCAGCGGGTTGTCTGTCTTCGCCGGCTCCACCTCGAACACATCCAGGCCGGCGCCCGCGATCTGCTTGCTGGACAGCGCCTGGATCAGCGCCGCCTCGTCCACCGTCGGGCCGCGACCCGTGTTGATGAAGATCGCCGTCTTCTTCATCTTCGCGAAGTGCTTCGTGGTCAGCATCTTCATCGAATCCGGCGTCGCCGGCGCGTGCATGGACACGAAGTCGGACTGCGTCAGCACCTCGTCCAGGCTCGCCGGCACCACGCCGAGCATCGACATGGTCAGCTCATCCACGAACGGGTCATACGCCACCATCCGCAGCCCGAAGGCACGCGCACGCAGCGCCACCAGCCGCGCGACGCGGCCGAAGGCGACGAAGCCCAGCGTCTGGCCCATCAGCCGCGGCACGTTCAGCAATTGCGGCCGGCCCTCCGCCCAGCGGCCCTCGCGCACCATGCGGTCCTGCTCGATGGCGCGGCGATGCGTCGCCAGCAGCAGCATCATGGCGTGGTCCGCCACCTCCTCGATGAAGGTGTCCGGGCAGTTCGTCACCGGAATGCCCTGCTTCGTCGCGGCCACCACGTCCACGTAATCCACGCCGACCGTCGCGCAGGTGATGACCTTCACGGTCTTCATCGCCTCGATCATGCGGCCGGAAATCCGCATGCCCTTGGCATAGACCGCATCGGCACCGTCGACGGCCTTGATGAAGTCATCCTCCGTCGCGGGACATTCCACGATTTCCGCGCCGAGTTTCTCCAGCGCCTCCATCTCCAGCCCGTAGCCACCGCCGGCGACGGTGAAGGAAGCCCCCGCGGGCGTCAGGATCTTCGGCTTTGTCATCTTGGTGCGTTCCTCTTGCGTTGCCGAAAACTCGCACGGGGCAGGGGGGCCGACAAGCGCGCGGGCCGCTGCTAGGCTGCATGACAGGGTTACGAAACGCGGAGGAACGACCATGGCAGCACTGTCCGGCAAGATCGCCTGGATCACCGGCGCCGGCAGCGGCATCGGCGAGGCCGCCGCACTTGCGCTCGCCGAGCACGGCGCGGAGGTCGTCCTCACCGGCCGCCGCGCCGCACCGCTGGAGGACGTGGCCGCGCGCATCACGGCGAAGGGCGGCACCGCCCATGTGCAGCCCGCCGACATGATGGTGGCCAGCGCCGTGCAGGCCATCGGCGGCTTCATCGCCGAGAAGTTCGGCCGCCTCGACATCCTGGTGAACAACGCCGGCCTGAACATCCAGCCGCGCCGCTGGGCCGTGCTGACGCCGGAAGGGGTGGACGAACTGGTCCGCGGCAACCTCAACTCCGCCTTCTACGCCGTCACGGTGGCGCTGCCGCTGATGCGGCCGCAGAAGGACGGCGTGCTGATCCACACCGCCTCCATGGCCGGCCGCAACATCTCCATGCTGTCCGGCGCCGGCTACACCGCCGCCAAGCACGGCGTGGTGGCGATGAGCCACACCATCAACATGGAGGAAGGCATCAACGGCATCCGCAGCTGCGCCGTGCTGCCCGGTGAGGTCGCGACCCCGATCCTCGACAAGCGCCCGAACCCGGTGAGCCCGGAGGAACGCGCGCGCATGGTGCAATCCGAGGATGTCGGCGACCTGATCCGCTACGTCGCCATGCTGCCGAAGCACGTCACGATCAACGAGGTCTGGATCACCCCGACCCACAACCGCAGCTACGTCGCGGCGCTGAACCAGAAGCTGTAGCGGCTTATTCTTCCGGCTGGCCCGGAAATGGCGCGGCTTGCAGAAGCCGCGCCAGGTGCGCCGCGCTCGCGGCCATCATCGCCGCGGTCTGCTTCGTCTTGTCCGGCACCGGGTCCAGGTCCTTGAAGTCCACCGACCCCATCGCCTCGCCCACCCAGTAGCAACTGGCCGAGGGCGGGATGGTCCAGCCCACGTCATTCAGCGCCTGGTAGATCTGCGCCGCGCAGGCATGCGCACCGTCCTCGTTGCCCACGATGGCGGTGACGGCGACCTTGCCATAGCTCGGCATGCGGCCCTTGTCGTCGGTTTCCGAAATGAATGCGTCCATCCGTTCCAGCACCCGCTTCGCGACGCTGCTGGGCTGGCCGAGCCAGATCGGCCCGCCGAAGATCAGGATGTCGTGCTGCAGGATCTTCGCCCGCAGCGCCGGCCAGGCATCGCCCGGCCCTTCGTCGGAGGTGACGCCCGGCTTGATGTCCAGCGCCGCGACCCGCACCGTCTCGGTCACCTGCACGCCCTGCCGGGTGAAAGCCGCGTTCACCACGGCCAGCATCGCCTCGGTGGAAGACGCCGCGCCGGCATCCGGCTTCAGCGTGCAGTTCAGCGCAATGGCCTTGAGCGGCATCATCGGTCTCCCGTTCCGGCGGGCTAAGCGCCGGAACGGCAGGCCGGTTCCCGCCGCTACTCCTTCACCGCCCCGGTCAGGGAGGACACGTAGTAGTCCACGAAGAAGGAATAGAAGATCGCCACCGGGAGCGACCCGAGCAGCGATCCCGCCATCAGCGCGCCCCACTGGTAAACGTCGCCCGTTACCAACTCCGTCAGGATCGCCACGGGCACGGTCTTGTTCTCGCTGCTCTGGATGAAGGCCAGCGCGTAGATGAACTCGTTCCAGGACAGCGTGAAGCTGAAGATGCCGGCCGAGATCAGCCCGGGCACCGCCAGCGGCAGCGTGATCTGCCACAGGATCTGCAGCCGCGTCGCGCCATCGATCAGCGCGCATTCCTCCAGCTCGAACGGGATCGACTTGAAGTAGCCGATCAGCAGCCAGGTGCAGAACGGGATCAGGAAGGTCGGGTAGGTCAGGATCAGCGCGAAGGGCGTGTCGAACAGCCCAAGCTGGAACACCATCGTCGCCAGCGGGATGAACAGGATCGAGGGCGGCACCAGGTAGGCCAGGTAGATCGCCAGCCCGACATACTGGCTGCCCTGGAAGCGCAGCCGCTGGATGGCATAGGCCGCCAGCGTGCTGGCGAACAGCGACAGGATGGTGGCGCAGACCGAGACGAGCATCGTCGTCATCAGCCACTTCGGATAGGCCGTGTTGAACAGCAGCAGCCGGATGTGGTCCAGCGTGGGCGAGCTGATCCAAAACGGGTTGTGCTCGGCGAAGTTGTACAGTTCCGCATTCGGTTTGAACGCCGTTACCGTCATCCAGTAGAACGGAAACAGCAGAATGAACACGAAGCAGGCCAGCGGCAGGTACAGCAATGCGAAGCGCCGCGACTTGCTGTCCCAGGACATCGTCTCCGGCTGGGCGGAAGACGCGTTGGTCGCCTTCGGCTCGGGGCTCACGGCGGCGGCGTCAGTCATTGCCCTCTCCCTGCTGCCACTTGCGCCGCGCCAGGCCGTAGTAGCTGAACAGCGTGGCGAAGACGAGGAACGGGATCATGGAGACCGCGATCGCCGCACCCTCGCCAAGCTGCCCGCCCTGGATGCCGCGCTGGAAGGCCAGCGTCGCCAACAGATGCGTCGAATTCACCGGCCCGCCGCGCGTGATGGCGTAGACCAGCTGGAAGTCGGTGAAGGTGAAGATGATGGAGAAGGTCATCACGATGGCCAGGATCGGCAGCAGCATCGGGAAGGTGATGTAGCGGAACCGCTGCCACCCGCTCGCCCCATCCAGCAGCGCCGCCTCGTACAGCGATGGCGAGATGGTCTGCAAGCCGGCAAGCAGCGAGATCGCGACGAACGGAATGCCGCGCCAGATATTCGCCGCGATCAGCGACCAGCGCGCCGGCCAGGCGGTGTTGATGAAATCGATATTCGTCTCGCGCCAGCCCAGCATCTCCACGAAGACATAGGAGATGATGGAGAATTGCGGGTCATAGATCCACCAGAAGGCGATGGCGGAAAGCACGGTCGGCACGATCCAGGGCAGCAGGATGATGGCGCGCAGCATGGACTTGAACGGCACGTGCTGGTTCAGCAGCAGCGCCAGCCAGAGCCCGAGCGCGAATTTTCCGATCGTCGCGACGCCGGTGTAGAACACGCTGTAGAATACGGCGTTCCAGAAGATCGGGTCGTCCATCAGCCAGACGAAATTCTCGATGCCGATCCAGATGCCCTCGCGCCCGATCGTCGTATCGGTGAAGGCCAGCCAGATGCCGAGGCCCAGCGGATAGGTCAGGAAGGTCATCAGCAGCCCGACCGCGGGCAGCAGGCAGACGAAGGCCAGGAACGGCTTCCAGTCGAACAGCCGCGAAAGCGCGCCCTGCTTCGGGCGCATTTTGGTCCAGACCGGGGCGGCGGCGGCGGTTGTCGCGGACATGGCCAGGTTCCAGAAGGCGGTCGGGGGGGGGGGGGGGGGGGGGGGGGGGGGGGGGGGGGGGGGGGGGGGGGGG